>DASUDN010000053.1:0-22178 GCA_036275595.1 Moraxellaceae bacterium | reverse complement strand
CCTGGCGCTGTTCCTGGGCTTCAACCCCGTCGCGTTCTGCCTGGGCGTCGCCCTCCTCAGCCTGTCCAAGATCCTGGACAACATGGAGATCGGGCACAACATCATGCACGGCCAGTACAACTGGGCGAACGATGCCGCGTTGCGCGGCAAGAGCTTCGAGTGGGACTCCGCCTGCCCGGCGGAGCAGTGGCGGCACTCGCACAACCACATCCACCATACCTACACCAACATCCTGGGCAAGGACCGCGACGTCGGCTATGGCGTGCTGCGCATGGCGCCGGAGCAGCCCTGGAAGCCCAAGCACCTGCTGCAGCCGCTGCGTGCCTTCCTCATGATGCTCATCTTCGAGTGGGGCGTGGCCATGCACGACCTGGAGATGGACCGCCTGCGCGCCGGCGAGATCAGCTGGGAATCGGTGCGGCCGCGCCTGCGCCAGTCGCTGCGCAAGATGGGGCGCCAGGCGCTCAAGGACTACCTGCTGTTCCCGCTGCTGGCCTTCCCCATCTTCGGGACCGTGCTGCTCGGCAACCTGGCGGCCAACCTGATCCGCAACATCTGGGCCTTCGTCATCATCTTCTGCGGTCATTTCACCGACGACGTGCAGATGTTCACCGAGGAGGAGACGCGCAACGAGACGCGCGGCGAGTGGTATGTGCGCCAGCTGCTCGGCTCCAGCAACATCGAGGGCGGCCGCCTGTTCCACATCCTCTCCGGCCACCTCAGCCACCAGATCGAGCACCACCTCTTCCCGAACATGCCGGCGCACCGCTACGCGGAGATCCAGCCGGAGGTGGAAGCCATCTGCCGCCACTACGGCCTGCCCTACAACACCGGCTCGCTGCCCCGCCAGTTCGGCCAGGTGGTGAAGCGCATCCTGCGCCTGTCGCTGCCGGGCGGCCTGCGCCCGCGTCCCGTGCTGGCCTGAGCACGGGGCGTCGCCCGGCGCCCCCTGTTGCCCTCATGAAAAAAGCCGCACATCGTGCGGCTTCTTCCTGCGAGCGTGCGCGGGCGCCGGCTGTCGCCTCAGGCGGTTTCCTGCAGCATCGCGTAGAGCTTGTCCTTGAGCAGGGCGCGCTGCTTCTTCAGCGTTTCCAGGTGCTCGTCGGACAGGTTCTGCTCGCCGCTCTCGGCCTTGTGGACCTGCGCGTCGGCGCTGTCGTACTCCTCGTTGAGGCGGCGAAAATGCGAATCGCCCTGGCGCAGTTCGAGGATGCGCTCCTTGAGTTCGGGAAAGTCGCGGGTCAGGGCGTGCTGGCCGGTGTGCATCGAAAAATCTCCATCGGGTTTGGCTTTTTTTCAGGATGTCACCGGCCCGGGCCCGCGGTTTTGACTCAGCTCAAGCGCCGGCGCGATTGCCCCGGGCCGCCGTCGGCGGCCGCCTTGAGCTCGGCATGGCGGAAGCAGCCGGCCTCGTGGTCGTTCACGACGCCGCAGGCCTGCAGGAAGGCGTACACGGTGGTGCTGCCCACGAAGCGGAAACCGCGCTTCTTCAGCTCTTTCGCCAGACGGTCGGAGAGCGGCGTGGCGGCGGGGGCGTCGCGGTAGCTGCGCCAGCGGTTCTCCACCGGCGCGCCGCCGGCCTGCCCCCAGAGCCAGTCCGCCAGGCTGCCCGCCTCGCGCTGCAGGGCCAGGGTCGCGATGGCGTTGTCGCGGATGGCGGTGAGCTTGCCGCGATGACGGATCAGCCCCGGATCGGAGAGCAGGACCTCGATGTCGGCATCGCTCATGCGCGCCACCTTGCGCGGATCGAAGCCGTGGAAGGCGCGGCGGTAGGCCTCGCGCTTGCGCAGCACCGTGATCCAGGACAGGCCGGCCTGCTGCCCCTCCAGGCAGAGCATCTCGAAGAGGTGGCGGTCGTCGCGGGAGGG
Source organism: Moraxellaceae bacterium (assembly GCA_036275595.1). Taxonomy (GTDB): domain Bacteria; phylum Pseudomonadota; class Gammaproteobacteria; order Pseudomonadales; family Moraxellaceae; genus UBA2031. The sequence continues at coordinate 20,310 of DASUDN010000053.1, read as the reverse complement.
CACGCCCCACTCCTCGTCGTGGTAGCGCACGTAGAGGGGGTCGTCGCCGCACCAGGGGCAGCGTACGGGGGAGGGAGTCGCCATGGGCCAGGGGTCTCGGCAAGGGACAGGGCGGCCAGTATGCGCCGCCGCCCTTCGCCTTGGCCACGGCGGCGGCCGGTCGCCCCGGGCACGCCCGGCGGCTACCACTGCCGACGGACGCGCGGGGGCGGGACGAGCTGCCCGCGGCGCACGACAGGCGGAGCGCCGCGGGCTTGGCCACCGCCACCCCCCTTCTCTAATCTGGCCACAAGGGCAGGCCGGTGACACCGGCACGGCGTGGAACGGAGGGAATTCGGGATGACTGCAGACATGCCGGCACCAAGGTCCGCCGGGGCGGCCACGGGCCAGGCGCCGCTTCAGGTCCTGGTGGTGGACGACAGCGGGGCCATCCGCGCCTTCATGACTGCCAGGCTGAGCGCGCTCGCCGTCGCCGAGGGCCTCGCGCTGCAGGTGGCGACGGCCCCGAGCGGGGAGGCGGCGGTGGATTGCTGCGACGGGCAGGCCTTCGACCTGGTCTTCATGGACGTGGTCATGCCCGGCATCGGCGGCCTCGAGGCCTGCCGCCGCATCAAGGCGCGCCATGCCCTGCCGGTGGCCATGGTGTCCAGCCTGCGCGCGCCCGAGGATCTCGCCGCGGCCCGGGACGCCGGCTGCGACCGCTACCTCGCCAAGCCGGTGAAGGATGCCGAGCTGCAGGAAGTCGTGCACCTGGCGGCGCAGCGCCGGCAGGGCGGCCGCTGAGGCCCGCCGCCACGGCCTGACCAGGATCAATACGAAAGCTGCCCGGGACAGGCACCATGAATCAGGGGAGTCGCGCCGGTCCTGGCACCGGTGGCCACACGTCAACCCACTGCGGGAGACCTGCATCATGACCAGTACGCTAGAGCCTGATGTCATCAACTCCGTCACCGAGCAGGTGTGGACGGACTTCCTGGGCATTGCCCTGGCCCCCACCCCCAGCACCCAGGGCGAGGCCGAATGCGCCGCCTCGATCTCCATCGAGGGCGCCTGGAACGGCGCCGTCATCGTGGCCTGCTCGCGCCAGCTGGCGCGCCAGGCCGCCGCCACCATGTACTGCTGCCCCGTGGAGCAGGTCGACGACGCCAGCTGGCGCGACACCCTCAACGAGGTCGCCAACATCATGGGCGGCAATCTCAAGGCGCTGCTGCCCGGGCCCAGCCACCTCGGCCTGCCGGAGGCCTTCGACACCTGGCAGCCCGAGAACGACCCCAACACCGTCACCTACAGCAGCCCCCAGGGCCCGCTCTACGTCACCGTCTTCCCGGCCTGAGCCGGCGCTGCGCCTCTCCCGCCAGGGGGAGATCCCCGCCATGCGTCCGCGCCGGGCGCCAGCGCATCCCCTCATACCCCCGCCCGACCTGTAACGCGGGCAGGCTCTGCCGCTATACTCGCCCCCTTTGATTCGCACCAGGGGAACCCCCGTGGCCAACGCCATCGCCGCAGGCCTGACCTTCCAGGACCTGATTCTCAAGCTGCAGAACTTCTGGGCCCGCCAGGGCTGTGTCGTCATCCAGCCCTACGACATGGAAATGGGTGCCGGCACCTTCCATACCGCCACCTTCCTGCGCGCCATCGGGCCGGAGACCTGGAACGCCGCCTATGTGCAGCCGTCCCGCCGTCCCGCCGATGGCCGCTACGGCGAGAACCCCAACCGCCTGCAGCACTACTACCAGTTCCAGGTGGTGCTGAAGCCGTCGCCGGCCAACATCCAGGAGCTCTACCTGGAATCGCTGCGCGAACTCGGCATCGACACCCGGGTGCACGACGTGCGCTTCGTGGAAGACAACTGGGAGTCGCCCACGCTGGGCGCCTGGGGCCTCGGCTGGGAAGTCTGGCTGAACGGCATGGAAGTCACGCAGTTCACCTACTTCCAGCAGGTCGGCGGCGTCGAGTGCTACCCCGTCACCGGCGAGATCACCTACGGCCTCGAGCGCCTGTGCATGTACCTGCAGGGCGTGGACTCGGTCTACGACCTGGTGTGGGCCGAGGGCGTGCCCGATGCCGAGGGCAAGAAGCGCCCCGTCACCTATGGCGACGTCTTCCACCAGAACGAGGTGGAGCAGTCCACCTACAACTTCGAGCACGCCAACGTTCCGCGCTTGTTTGAACTCTTCGATTTCTACGAAAGCGAATCCAATTCGCTGATGGAAAAGCAGCTGCCGCTGCCCGCCTATGAAATGGTGGTGAAGGCCTCCCATACCTTCAACCTGCTGGACGCCCGCCGCGCCATCTCGGTCACCGAGCGCCAGCGCTACATCCTCCGCGTGCGCACCCTCGCGCGCAACATCGCGCAAAGCTACCTGCAGGCGCGCGCCCGCCTCGGCTTCCCCATGGCGCCCGCCTCCCTGCGCGACGAAGTCCTCGCCAAGCTGGCCCAGGAGAACGCAGCATGAGTTACAAGGATTTCCTGGTCGAGCTCGGCACCGAGGAGCTGCCCCCCAAGGCGCTCAAGACCCTCTCCGACAGTTTCCGCGACGGCATCGTCAAGGGCCTGGCCGACGCCGGCCTGCAGCATGGCAAGGTCGAGTCCTTCGCCGCGCCGCGCCGCCTCGCCGTGCTCGTGCACTTGCTCGCCGAGCAGCAGCCCGACCGCACCGTCGCCGTCGACGGCCCGCCGGTGAAGGCCGCCTTCGACGCCGAGGGCCAGCCCACCCAGGCCGCGCTCGGCTTCGCGCGCAAGAACGGCGTCGACATCAGCGCCCTGGACAAGAGCGGCGAGAAGCTGCGCTACGTCAAGGAAGTGAAGGGCGAGGCCGCCACCGCGCTGCTGCCCGGCATCGTCGCGCAATCGCTCAACGACCTGCCCATTCCCAAGCGCATGCGCTGGGGCGCCTCGCGCGTCGAGTTCGTGCGCCCCACGCAATGGCTGGTGATGCTGTTCGGCAAGGACGTGGTGGACTGCGAGATCCTGGCGCAGAAGGCCGGCCGCGTGTCGCGCGGCCACCGCTTCCACCATCCGGAGCCGGTGCACATCGCCAATCCGGTGAGCTACGCCGAGAACATGCGCGCCGCCCATGTCATCGCCGACTTCCAGGAGCGTCGCGACGCCATCGAGAAGAAGGTGCGCCTGCTGGCCGAGATGGAGCACGGCACCGCGCTCATCCCCGAGGCCCTGCTCGACGAGGTGACCGCGCTGGTGGAATGGCCGATGCCGCTGGTGTGCTCCTTCGAGGAGCGCTTCCTGGCGGTGCCGCAGGAGGCCCTGATCTCCACCATGCAGGACAACCAGAAGTACTTCTGCCTGCTCGACCATAACGCGAAGCTGCTGCCGCGCTTCATCACCGTGGCCAACGTCGACAGCCCGCATCCCGAGCACATCGTGGCGGGCAACGAGAAGGTGGTGCGCCCGCGCCTCACCGACGCCGAGTTCTTCTTCAACCAGGACAAGAAGACCCGCCTGGAGACGCGCAACGGGCGCCTGAAGAACGTGGTGTTCCAGGCCCAGCTCGGCACCGTGTACGAGAAAGCCGAGCGCGTCAGCAAGCTTGCCGGCATCATCGCCTCCGCCATCGGTGGCGACAAGGCGCTGGGCGAGCGCGCCGGCCTGCTCTCCAAGTGCGACCTCGCCACCGAGATGGTGGGCGAGTTCCCCGAGCTGCAGGGCATCGCCGGCTACTACTACGCCACCCACGACGGCGAGCCCGAGGAAGTGGCCAGGGCCCTGGACGAGCAGTACCAGCCGCGCTTCGCCGGCGACGCGCTGCCGTCCACGAAGACCGGCGCCGCCGTGGCCATCGCCGACAAGATCGACACGCTGGTCGGCATCTTCGGCATCAACCAGCCGCCCACCGGCTCCAAGGATCCGTTCGCGCTGCGCCGCTCGGCCATCGGCCTGCTGCGCATCATCATCGAGAAGGAGCTGGCGCTGGACGTGCAGGCCCTGGTCGCCGGCGCCGCCAAGCAGTACGGCGACAAGCTGGACAACCCCAACACCGTCAACGACGTGTTCGAGTTCCTGCTGGGTCGTTACCGCGCCATGTACGAGGAGCAGGGCATCCGCGCCGAGGTCATCCTCGCGGTGCAGGCGCTCAAGCCGACGCAGCCGCTGGATTTCGACCGCCGCGTCAAGGCGGTGGCGCATTTCGCCGCGCTGCCGGAAGCCGAGGCCCTGGCCGCCGGCAACAAGCGCGTGTCCAACATCCTCGCCAAGGAACGCGTGCTGGCGCATGCCGCGGTCAGCCCCGCCCTGCTCAGCGACCCCGCCGAGAAGGCGCTGGCCGAGGCCGTGGCCCGCCTGGAGCAGGAACTGGCGCCGCTGTTCGAGGCGCGTGACTACACGCCGGCGCTGAGCCAGCTGGCCGCGCTGCGCCCGCTGGTGGACGCCTTCTTCGACCAGGTCATGGTCATGGCCGAGGACATCGCCGTGCGCGCCAACCGCCTGCTGCTGCTGTCGCGCCTGCGCGCGCTGTTCCTGCAGGTGGCGGACATCTCGCTGCTGCAGGCCTGAGCCGGCATCGCGGGAAGTAAAAAAGGGCGGCCTGCGGGCCGCCCTTTTTGTTGCGCGCTCCGCGTCGCCTACGGGCGCGGATGACGCAGGAAATACAGGTTGGCGCCCGCGCGCGGATCGACCGGGTCCAGTTCCAGGGCACGGGTGAAGGCCGCCTCGGCGCAGTCGCGGTGGCCCGCCTCGCGGCAGGCCACGCCCAGGTTGTTCCAGACGCGCGCCTTGTGCGGCGACTGCTGCGCGGTGCGCGCCCACAGCGCCAGTTCACTGCGGTAGTCCTCGTTGCGCACCAGCGTGGCGGTGGCCAGCAGCCCCAGCAGGAGCGCCGCCGGCCAGGCACGCCAGCGCCAGTCGCGCAGCAGCCACACGCCGCACCACAGCGGCCCCAGCCATGCGGCGTACAGGTGGCGCTCGCTGGCCAGGTCCACGCGCGGCATCAGGCTGTTGGTGGGCAGCAGCAGCAGGCCGAACCAGAGCACGCCCGCTGCCAGCCAGGACCGGTGGCGCAGCACGCCGGCCAGCGCGCCGGCCATCACCGCCAGCCACGCGGCCAGTGCGGCCGCCAGCAGCGGTGACCACGCCGCCGGCACGCGCAGGTCGGGGTCGATGTTGGGCGCCAGCGTGACCAGCTGCGCCAGCAGGTAGCCCTGCGCCACGACCTGCGCACGCAGTTGCGCACCCGCCTCGCGCAAGCCGAAGCTGGTGTCGATCATCTGGCGGTAGTGCGGCTCCAGCAGGAACAGCACGGCGGCCACCGCCACCACCAGCAGCGACGGCGCCACCGCGCGCGCCACGGCGCGCGCGGCCTGTCCCTGCATCCACAGCGCCAGCGCGAACACCAGCGGAAACACCCACGCCGTCTCGCGCACCGCCAACGCGAGCGCGGTGCACAGGGCCGCGCCCGCCGGCGCGCGCGCGCCGCCGCGGGCGAGCAGCAGCAGGCCCGCGAACAGGAAGGTGGCGGACAGCGTCACGGAGCGGCCGGCGATATAGGTGACCGCCTCGGTCTGCACCGGATGCAGCAGCCATAGCGCCACCAGCGCCAGCGCGGCTGTTCGGTCCAGGGGCAGGGCGCGCCGTGCCCAGGCCAGCAGCAGCGCCCCGTTCAGCAGGTGCAGCAGCAGGTTGACGAGGTGGAAGCCGAACGGGGCAGGGGAGACGCTCCAGTTGAGCGCATAGCTGAGCTTGAGCAGCGGGCGCAGTCCCGGCAACGACTGCCACCAGCCCGCGAGCGACTGCACCGGCGCATAGCCGACGATGACGTTGTAGTCGTCGAACTGGAAGGGACCGGCCAGCGCCGGCAGCCAGAGCAGGCCGATCGCGCAGAAAACGACGAAGGGCAGCCAGGGCTGCCCTTCGCGGGAGGCGGCGGCCACTGGCGCCATCAGCGCCCGAACAGGCCGCGCAGCTTGTTGATGCCGTCGATGGCCTGGTTGAGCTTGGCGCCGGCACTGCCGCCCTTGCCACCGCCGGTCACCACGACCTTCTCGGAGTAGCGCTCGCAGAGGGGGCCGTACTCGCTCATCATGATCACGGTGTAGCTGCGGCCGGTGCAGTGCTCGCTGGCCAGCGCCTCGGCCTCGGAGCCGCAGAACTCGGCGACCGAGCCCCACAGGCGCTTTTCCTTGGCGGCGGCGCAGGCCCTGGCCTGCAGGGCGGGCGCATCGATGCCGCAGTAGCCCGCCAGCTCGCGCCAGTCACCGCGCTGCTCCTGGTAGTTGCGCAGGCCCTCGGGGTCGCCGCCCAGCTTGCCCAGGTCGGCCTTGGCCTTCTTGCAGATGTCGGCCTTGAGGGTGGGGCAGGTGGAGGCCATCTGGTCCGCCACCTGCCAGGTCATGTTCGCCGCCATCTGCTGGCAGGTCTGGCCGATCTGCGCCTGCTGCTGCGCCGCCATCGCCTTGGCCCTGGTCACCGTGTTCTCGCTGGCGGCGCAGGTGCCGATCTTGCGGCCGGCGTAGCTGATCTTCATGTCGATGGCCTCGCCCTGCATGTTGCCCTTGGCGCGCATCTCGCCCTTGTAGGCGTCCTTGCCCAGGCGCGTGATCTCGCCCTCGCCCGTCATCTGCTGCGGCGGCGCGCACTCGATGCGGAAGCGGCTGGTGTTGCCGGAGGTGGTGAAGCTCTTCACCTGGCAGTTCTTGTCGGCGGGCACCATCTTCTCACTGTTCTGCTCGCCCGGCGCCAGGCACACCACCTGCTTGGTGGCGGGCATCTGGAAGGGCATGCCCGCCATTTCCATGGAGGTGGTGACCTCCCACTTGTCATCGGCGGCGACCGGGCCGGCCAGGCCCGTGAGACAGGCGCACAGCGCCAGCATGCGACGCATCGTCATTCTTGCTTTCCCCCGGCAGGTTGCTGGGCGCCACCAGGCGGGCGCCAATGCCGGCAAGGATGCCACCGGCGCCGGCGCGCCGCCACCGCCGGCGGGGCGGGCGACGCCCTGTCGTCGCGCGGCTGTGACCCTCGTCAACAAGCCGGGCCCGAGGGGGTTCGTCTTTGCCGGCGGCCCTGCCAGAATCGGGGGCATCCGCGTGTCGAGGCTTGCCCATGGAAAGCACCACCCCGCCCTTCAACCGCCGCCTGTTCCTCGCGCTCGCCCTCGGCGGACTGCTGCTGCTGGCCTTCGTGGTGCTGCGGCCCTTCCTGGTGCCGGTGACCTGGGCCGGCATCCTCGTCTACGTCACCTGGCCGCTTTTCCTGCGCCTGCGCGCGCGCCTGCCCGGCAGCCCCAACCTCGCCGCCCTGTTGATGACGCTCGCGCTCTCGCTGGTGCTCATCCTGCCGGTGGTGTGGGTGCTGCTGCTCATGCGCAGCGAGGTCACCGAGGTCTACCAGAAGCTGCTGGCCCAGGTCAGCCAGGGCCATGTCGAGCTGTCCCCCGAAATCCGCCGCCTGCCCTGGGTGGGCGAGCGCATCGGCGCCTTCTTCGACCGCATCAACGCCGACCCGGCGGCGCTGCAGGCGGAGATCCGCAATGGCAGCAACTGGCTCATGACCCACGCCGCCGAGGTGCTGGGCGGCGTCGGCCGCAACCTCGCCAAGATGGGCCTGGCCCTGCTCACCGCGTTCTTCCTGTACCGCGACGGCGAGGCCTTCGTGCTGCAGGTCCGCGAGGTGACCGGGCGCATGCTGGGCCATCGCGCCGACGACTACGTCGAGGCCATGGGCGCCACCACGCGCGCCGTCGTCTACGGCATCGTGCTCACCGCGCTCGCCCAGGGCCTGCTCGCCGGCATCGGCTATGCCGTGGCCGGGGTCGATGGCGCCGTCTTCCTGGGCGCGGTCACCACGCTCATCGCCATGATCCCCTTCGGCACGCCCTTCGCCTGGGGCACGGTGTGCGTCTGGCTGCTGGTGCAGGGCGAAGTCATGCCCGCCCTCGGCCTGCTGATCTGGTGCACCGTGGTGGTGAGCTGGGTCGACAACTTCATCCGCCCGCTGGTGATCTCCAGCGCCACGCGCATTCCCTTCCTGCTGGTGATGTTCGGCGTGCTGGGCGGGCTCGCGGCCTTCGGCATGGTCGGCCTCTTCCTGGGCCCGGTCATCCTGGCGGTGATGCTGGCGGTGTGGCGCGAATGGCTGGAGGACGCGCGGGCCCATCACCCCGCTCCCGCCGACGCCTCCTCCGTCACGCCGGAACGGGGGGCGGACCAGGACGTTCCGTAAGTACTGACTGATCGGGTATCGCCTCGAATCCGGGGTAGGGCGCCACCTTTCGCGGTTTGTCGCATGCCGTGGCGCCAAGGCCTTTGTTACACTCCGCACACTGGCCGACACGGCTGGCCCGAGAGGTCCGGACCTGGTGACACCAGATTTCTGCGCAGGGATGGGTCCGGAGCCCACGACAACCCCGCAACGCACGGACGTCGCGCGGTGGCAAAGCATCAAGAAGTGACAGCCTGCCATGTGTGGTGCGATTCAGCTGCAAGACAAGAAGATCTTCTTTCCCCATCCGGAGGCACGCCTTCCCATCCGCCGGCGTGACGGTGAGCTGGAATGGGTCATCTGGGGCAAGCGCCGCGAGGAGAGCTGCCCCTTCCCCGAAGGCGGCTGGGCCCGCCTCAGCTCCATCAAGGACGGGCGCTGGACCCGCCTCAATCCCCGTCCGGTGCAGATCGTGGTCGAGCGCTTCATGGAGAAGGACGCCGAGGGCCAGCGCTACTGGTTCGATCTCGAGGAAGGGCAGTTCATCCAGGGCCTGCTGGCCACCGTCGACGGCGAATCGCGCGTCTACGTGGTGACGCAGGAGGCAGAGCCGCAGACCGCCATGATCCATCCGCGCTGGCCGCGCATCCTGTCGCTGTCCCCCGCCGAGCCCCAGGGCGCTTCCGCCTGAAAAAAAGCCCGCGACAGCGGGCTTTTTCCAGAGTGCGCGGCTCAGCGCTCCTTGCGGAAGTCGCTGGGCGACTGCCCCGTCCAGCGCCGGAAGGCGCGCGAGAAATTCGATACGTCGTTGTAGCCCAGTCGGAACGCGACCTCGCTCACCGACAGGCCTTCCTCGCGCAGCATCTGCGTGGCGCGCATCTCCAGTACATGGTCGACGAGGGCGCGGAAGTTGCGGCCTTCCTCCTGCAGCCGGCGCTTCAGCGTGCGCGTGGACACGTGCAGGGCAGAAGCCACTTCCTCCAGCGTGGGCAGGCGGTCGTCGCTCTGCACGAGCAGGGTGCGCACGCGCGAAGTAAGCGCATCCTCGCGCGTGACACGCCGCGCCTGCAGCTCGCGCTCGCAGGCTTCGCGCGCCATGGCGGCGGCGCTGGGATTCGCCAGGCGCAGCGGCGCCTCCATGAGGGCGCGCGGCACGCGGATGGCGTATTCGGCCTGGCCATAGCGCACCGGCACCGGCAGGCGCGCCGCGAAGGCGGCGTAGTAGGACGGCTCGGCACCCTCCAGCCAGACCTCGGCGCCGGACTGGGGATGGTCCAGGATCTGCCCGGTCATGACCACGAGCCCCATGAGCAGCAACTCCATCAGGTAGGGCCGCAGGGGGTCGTCGGCGCGCAGGTAGCTGACGCGCAAGGTGACGAAGTCGTCGCTGAGGTCGGCCTTGAAGTTGATGGCGGGGGCGCGCAGGGAACAATAGCGCTCCAGCGCCTGCGCCACTTCCAGCAGGTTGCTGCTGGACAGGGCGATCAGGCTGATGGGGCCGTGCAGGGTGACGGACAGGGCCAGGGCATACGCCAGCCCCAGCCCCTGCTGCCCGGCGCGGCCGAAGGCATACTCGGTGGCCGCGCGCGCGGCGGCGATGGGCACCAGGCGATCCGGCTCCAGCAGCTGCTCGCGGCTCAGGCCGAGCAGGCGCTGCAGGTCGGCCGGTGCGATGCCGAACGGCTCCGCGACCTCGCAAAGGAGTTGCAGATAGATTGCCGGCAACATGGCCGTGCGACGGGATGCGCTCTGGACCTGGCTCACTGCGCCGACTCTCTCCAGCCCAAGGTGGCCCCACTATACGTATAGAGGCCACCGCAGGGAATGCGCCCGCGGCGCGCTCCGCCGGCCTTCGCCCCCTCCGGATGGCCCGGCCCGACCACGAATTGGCCCGCGGCCACGAGTGCCGCCCCCGGTTCTGGGCCATCCTGCGGAACGTTGCCTGCCCGAGGACCTGCCCGTGAAGCTCCTTCCCTTTACCCGCGCCCGCAAGCCTGTCCAGCCCCGCATCCGCCCCCAGCGCATGGGCTTCGAGTTCACGCCCGAGGCGGTGCCGCGCTACTGGTTCAATGGCGACCCCGTCCTCACCCACTTCCTGAACGCGCTGTCCCTGAGCTTTCCGGACGGCGAGCAGTTCTTCGTGGACTCCGTCCGCCACTTCCGCGACACCGTCTCCGACCCCGAGCGGCAGAAGGACATCTCCGGCTTCATCGGCCAGGAAGCCATGCACTCGCTGGAGCACAAGAGCTTCAACGCCATGCTCGCGGCGCAGGGCTACGGCGCCATCGCCGACAAGGCCACGAGCATCGCCCGCTACCTGTGCAACGAAGGCCGCAAGCGCTTCTCGCCGCGCGCCCAGCTCGCCATCACCGCCGGCCTGGAACACATCACCGCCATCCTGGCCAACGCCATCCTCAAGAATCCCGAGCTGCTGGACGAGATGGATCCGTCGGTGCGCATGCTGTGGGTCTGGCACGCCATCGAGGAGACCGAGCACAAGGCCGTGGCCTTCGACCTCTACAAGGACATCGATCCCGGCTACCGCATGCGCGCGCGGGCCTTCCTCACCGGCTCGCTCGGCCTGCTGGTGTTCAGCTCCACCTGGACCTGGCGCTTCCTGAAGCAGGATGGCGTGCACCGGCAGCCGCTCACGCTGCTGCGCGGCGGCGCCCGCCTGGCGCGCTTCCTCGGCGCCGTGGTCCCGGACTACCTCGATTACCTGCGCCCCGGCTTCCACCCCTGGGACGACGACAACAGCGAGCTCATCGCCCGCTACAAGGCCGCCGTGGACGCGGCGGTGGCGCCGCAATACCGCAAGGCCGAGGCCGTCGCCGCCTAGGCGGGGCGCTCCCCCTCCCTTCCGCCCGGGTCCGGGCTCCCCCGGCCCGGGCCGCCTGTCCCGCCCTTGTCCTATCCGAAAGGGCCCCATTCGTCGCCCGAATGGCCTGCTATTCACCCAAATAACCGGCAAATCCGGCATTCCCGTCAATGCGGCCAATAGTCGCGCTGGCATATAAATCGCGTCCTGATGAGACGGAAGGCCTATGGCCCACCGTCCCGAAAGCGGCGATTTTCGCCACCACCTTCCAGCGACGAGGTTTGCGATGCCGACTTACAAGGCCCCGCTGCGCGACATGCGCTTCCTGATGAACGAAGTCTTCGACTATCCGAAGCACTACAGCCAGCTGTCCAACGGCGCCGACGCCACCCCGGACATGGTCGAGGCCATCCTCGGCGAAGCGGCCAAGTACTGCGAAGAGGTGCTGGCGCCCCTGAACCACCCGGGCGACCTGGAAGGCTGCAGCTGGAACGACGGCGAAGTGACCACGCCCAAGGGCTTCAAGGAAGCCTACGACCAGTTCGTGGCGGGCGGCTGGCAGGGCCTGTCGCACCCGGTGGAATACGGCGGCCAGGGCCTGCCCATGTCCATGGGCCTGTTCAAGTCCGAGATGATGGGCACCGCCAACTGGTCCTTCACCATGTATCCGGGCCTGTCGCTCGGCGCCATGAACACCATCATGCAGCACGCCACCGACGAGCAGAAGGCGCTGTACATGCCGCCGCTGACCGAGGGCCGCTGGACCGGCACCATGTGCCTGACCGAGCCGCAGTGCGGCACCGACCTGGGCCAGGTGAAGACCAAGGCCGAGCCGCAGGCCGACGGCAGCTACAAGATCACCGGCACCAAGATCTTCATTTCCGCCGGCGAGCATGACCTGGCCGAGAACATCATCCACATCGTGCTGGCGCGCCTGCCGGACGCCCCCCCGGGCACCAAGGGCATCTCCCTGTTCATCGTGCCCAAGTTCATCCCCAACGCCGACGGCTCCGTGGGCCCGCGCAACGCCGTGAAGTGCGGCTCCATCGAGCACAAGATGGGCATCCGCGCTTCCGCCACCTGCGTCATGAACTTCGATGAAGCCACCGGCTACATGATCGCCCAGCCCAACAAGGGCCTGGAGGCCATGTTCACCTTCATGAACACGGCCCGCATCGGCACCTCCATCCAGGGCATCGCCCACGCCGAGCAGTCCTACCAGGGCGCCCTGGCCTACGCCAAGGAACGTCGTTCCATGCGCTCCGTGTCCGGCAAGAAGGAACCGGACCAGGTCGCCGACGCCCTGATCTGGCACGGCGACGTGCGCCGCATGCTGCTGACCCAGAAGGCCATCGCCGAAGGCGGTCGCGCCATGGTGTATTTCGCCGCGCAGTACGCCGACCACATGGTGAACGGCGTCACCGAGGGCGACCAGAAGAAGTACGAGTACTGGGACGACAAGCTGGGCTTCTTCACCCCGATCCTGAAGGGCTTCCTGACGGAGATGGGCCTGGAGGCCGCCAACCTCGGCGTGCAGGTCTTCGGTGGCCATGGCTACATCAAGGAGCACGGCATGGAGCAGATCGTGCGCGACGCGCGCATCTCCACGCTCTATGAAGGCACCACCGGCATCCAGGCCCTCGACCTGCTCGGCCGCAAGACCCTGATCATGACCCGCGGCAAGTGCGTGCGCGAGTTCACCGGCACCATCCTGAACTTCTGCAAGGACAACGCCCTCAACAAGAGCATGCGTCCCTTCGTGTGGCAGCTGTCCAAGCTGGCCGCGCAGTGGAACATGCTCACCATGCGCATCATGCTGACCGCGCGCAAGGACCGCGAGATCGTGGCCTCCGCCAGCAGCGACTTCCTGATGTACTCGGGCTACGTCACCATGGCCTACTTCTGGGCCCTGCAGGCCGCCGTGGCCTACGAGAAGCTCGCCAAGGGCGGCGCCGAGACGCCGGAGTTCTACAAGGCCAAGATCCAGACGGCCGAGTTCTACTTCGAGCGCCTGCTGCCGCGCGCCAAGGCGCACGCCGCCGGCATCAACGCCTCGCCCAAGTCCCTCATGCAGATGGACAAGGACGCCTTCGCGTTCAATTGATGCCACGCCGCCCCGGCCGGGGCGGCCCGCTTCACCCGTGCAGGGAGCGCACGCCGGGGCCGGACCCAAAAGTCCGGCCCTTTTTTATGCGCGCTCTCTTTGCATTCCTGCTTTCTTCCCGGGGCCCCCGATCGGACTTGGTCGCTTCTACTGTGCCACTTTTCCCCTTGCAGAGCTGCCTTGCCGCGTCGCGGACCGCAGAAGCACGTCCGCACCTGCCACGACTGGCCGAGCCTCTACCCCGTTCGCATTAGGACCCGCGGCCTGCTTCACAAAATTACCGATCGAAACCAATCACTGTGACTCTGCTACAGAGATTTTCATAACTTAAGTAGGACGCGACGAAAGTACCCACCAACATTACATCCAGGCTCCCTACAGGATGTTGATCATGAAACGTACTTCTATCCTCCTTCCCCTGCTCCTGGGCGGCGCCTTGGTACTCCCGGGCTGCAACACGGGCGACAGCGCCGGCAGCGGCACCCTCAACGTGGCACTGACCGATGCCCCCTCCTGCGGCTACGACCACGTCTACATCACCGTCGACCGCGTGCGCGTCAACGCCAGCGCGGTCGCCGGCGAGAACGCCGCCGGCTGGCACGAGGTGGTGCTGGACATACCGCGCAAAATCGACCTGCTGTCCCTCACCAACGGCGTGCTCACGGAACTCGGCCAGACCGGCCTGCCGGCCGGCCACTACCAGCAGGTGCGCCTGGTGCTGGTGCCCAATTCAGGTAACGTGCTGAACAATTCCGTTGTGCCCAGCGGCGGCAGCGAGCATGCACTTGCAACGCCCAGCGCGGCGCAGAGTGGCTACAAGGTGGTGGGTGAATTCAACGTGGGCAGTAACGAGGTGGTCGACCTGGTGCTGGACTTCGACGCCTGCCGCTCCATCGTGCCCAAGGGCAACGGCGGCTACGCGCTCAAGCCGGTGGTGACGGCGACCGTACAGGCGGTGAGCGGCAGCATCGCCGGCTATGTCGATCCCGCCGATGCTGGCGCCACGGTCTATGCCGAGCAGGACGGCCAGATCGTCAAGGGCACCGTCGCCGACGGCAACGGCTACTTCCTGCTGGCGCCGGTGTTGCGCAGCAGCACCAACGGTAACTACGACGTGGTGATCACGCGGCCGGGCGACACCACCACCATCGTGCGCGGCGTGCCGGTCGTGGCCAGGGCCACGACCACGCTGTCGACCAACGCGCAGCCCTTCCTGCTGGCGCCGTCGCCGACACAGAGCGCCAGTGGCACCGTTACCCCGGCCAGCGCCGAGGCGGTAGTGGAGGCGCTGCAGGCATCGAGCGGAGGCACCCTGGTCATTGCCGGCGTCCCCGCCAATCTCGACACGGGCAGCTATGCGCTGACGCTGCCCACGGCCGCGCCGCTGGTGGGCAGCTACACAGGAACGCTGCCGGTATCGCTCATTCCCGACACCACGGCGGCCGGCCGCTATACGCTGCGTGCGACCACCGCGCTCGGGGCCTCGCAGACACAGGAGGCGAACCTGCAAGGCGGCGACATCACCGGCCTCGATTTCCTGTTCTGAGGCGGCGGTCAGGTCAGGCGGGGCCCGGCCCCGCCTGGCGCCGGGCTCACTGCACGGTCTTCTCCACCGTCTGCGAAATCGTCGCCTCGACGCGGCGATTGGCCTCGCGTCCCGCCGCGGTGGCGTTGTCGGCGATCGGACGGTCCGGCCCGTAACCCGCCGCCGTCACGCGCTTGCCGTCGATGCCGAACTTGCCCGTCAGGCGTTCGCGCACCGCATCCGCGCGCTGCTGCGACAGCTTGCGGTTGGCCGCGGCATTGCCGGTGTTGTCGGTATGCCCGGCCACCTCCACCGAGGTCTGCGGGTACTGGTTCATGAACTCCGCCAGCTTCTGGACCTCGGCATCCCCGGCCGCATCGACGCGGGCCGACCCGGTCGGGAACTTGACGTCGATCTTCATCGTCACCGCTTCCTTCAGCACGATGTAGCAGCCCTGGCGGTCGACCCTGGCACCGCGGCGCGTGTCCGGGCACTGGTCCTTCGCATCCGCCACGCCATCGCCGTCGCTGTCACGCGTTGCGCTGTCGTCCACCGGGGCCGGCGCGGGTCGCGGCGCAGGCGCAGGCGCGGGGGCGACCGGGGCCGGGGCCGGCGTGGGGACCACCGCGGCCACGGCCTTGCCGTCGCAGCCGGGAATGGCCTTGGCGGCGGTCCAGTGGATGGTGCGCCAGCACTCACCGCTGCTGTTGCGCCAGATTTCGCCATGGGAATTCTCCCAGTACGCATCCTGGGCGAAGAGGGCACCCGGGAGGGCCAACACGGCCAGGGCAGGCAGGATCTTCATCACCGTTCTCCTTGTGTTGTGAGCTGACACGTTTCTTGTGTCCCTTTGTGCCAAAAGCATAGGCCATGCCCGCCGCTCTGCTGGCAATCGGTCATATGGCACAGGACGGATGGCGCGGTCGGCCCGGCGGGCCAGCGCCTGGCCCGGGTCCGTATGGGCGCCTTCCCTGGCGCTTCGTATACTGGCGTAAACCCCCATGGATGACTGCGCATGACCTCTTCTTCCGCTTCCCCGGCCGCCCTTGTCGTCGGCGCCTCCCGCGGCATCGGCGCCGCCCTTGCGCGCGAACTCGCGGCCCGCGGCTACCGTCTCGGCCTGCTGGCGCGCAGCCGCGAGCAGCTGGCGCAGCTGGCCGACGAGCTCCGTTCCCGGCATGGCGTGCAGGTAGAGATCGAGACCCTGGACGTGAGCGAGCAGGCGGCGGTCGCGCCCGCCCTGCAGCGGGTGTTCGCGGCCCTGGGGCGGGTGGACCTGGTCATCGCCAACGCCGGTATCACCGGCGTGCGCAAGGCGGGCGACGGCCGCCTGGAAAAGGATCGGCGCATCATCGAGACCAACCTGATGGGCGCCATCGCCGTCATCGACACCGCCGTGGCCTGGTTCCGCCAGCAGGGGGGCGGCCATGTCGCCGCCATCTCGTCCATCTCGGCCTACCGCGGCATTCCGGGCAGTGGCGCTTACTCTGCAAGTAAGGCGGCGCTTACCAACTACCTGGAGGCGCTGCGCATGGAGCTGGCGGACAAGAACATTGCCGTGACCGTGGTGCATCCCGGCTTCGTCAAGACGGACATCGCGCCCAACATGGAGAAATACCCTTTCGCCGCCGAGCCGGAGAAGGTGGCGCGGGAAATCGCGGACGGCTTGCAGCGGCGGCGCCGGAACCTGATCGTGCCGGCCATGCCCTGGCGCGTATTGCTGCCGGCGCTGCGCCTGCTGCCCGACAGCGTGCTGAGGAAGGTGTTCTGAGCCGGCGCGACGGCGGCGCGGGCCTCAGGGGTAAAGGCGGGACCTGGCCCAGCGGCCATCGTCCCCGAGCAGGTACAGCACGCGGTCGTGCATGCGCGACGGCCGCCCCTGCCAGAACTCGATGCGGTCGGGCGTGACGCCGTAGCCGCCCCAGTTCTCCGGGCGCGGCACTCCCGCCACGTACTGGGCGGCATAGCGGGCCGCCCGCGCCAGCAGGGTGCGGGTGCTGTCCAGCACCTGGCTTTGCTGCGAGGCCCAGGCCCCGATGCGGCTCTGGTACGGGCGGGAGGCAAAGTAGGCGTCCGAGGTCGCGGCCGGCAGGCGCTCGACCCGGCCCTCGACGCGCACCTGTCGCTCGAGCTCGGGCCAGAACAGGGTAAGGGCGGCGTAAGGCTGTGCGGCGAGCTGGCGCCCCTTGCGCGACTCGTAGTTGGTATAGAAGACGAAGCGGCGCTGCTCGATGCCCTTGAGCAGGACCAGGCGGGCCGAGGGCCGGCCGTCCTCGCCGACGGTGGCCACGTTCATGGCGGTGGGCTCGTTCACCTTCGCGGCGATGGCCTCGTCGAGCCAGCGGCTGAACTGCGCCAGCGGATCGTCCAGGCAGTCCTCGGGCGACAGGCTGTGGCGGGAGTAGTCCTGGCGGATGGCGGCCAGGTCGCTGCGTTCGGTCATGCGGGCGTCCTCTCGTCTTCTCCAAGTGTATCCGCCGGAGGGACGAGGTGGCACTGCAGCAATCAGAACAAGGTGGGAGAGCAGGTCGTCATTCTGACCATGCCCCCGCCGAGGTAGTTGCGTTATCCTAGTTGCACGTTGGTACCGTCAAGGACGATGCAGTCGGGCCACCACCACAAAAGAGCGTCATTCAAGGATTATTCATGACCCCGCTTACCCCCCTCGACCAGCTGTTTCTCTTCCTGGAAAGGCGGCAGCAGCCCATGCACGTGGCTGGCCTCCAGTTGTTTTCCTTCCCCGAGGATGCGGGGCCGCGCTACATCCGCGACCTGGCGGAGCAGATGCGCTCCTATGACACGCCGCAATCGCCCTTCAACAAGCGCCTGGTGTACCGCTTCGGCCAGCCGTTCTGGGATGTCGACACCCAGTTCGACATCGACCACCACTTCCGCCACGAGGCGCTGCCCAAGCCGGGCCGCATCCGCGAGCTGCTGTCGCTGGTCTCCGCCGAGCACTCCAACCTGCTCGACCGCGAGCGCCCGCTGTGGGAAGTGCACCTGATCGAGGGTATCCAGGGTCGCCGCTTCGCGCTCTACTCCAAGCTGCACCACTCCATGGCGGACGGCATCGCGGCCATGCGCATGGGCATGCGCGCGCTCTCGCCCGACCCCGACGTGCGCGACCTGCCGCCGGTGTGGGCCATGGAGCGCCGCAAGCAGACCATGAACCTCAATCCCACCGAGATGGCCTCGGGCCTGGCCCGCCTCACCGCCGGCCTCAGCAAGCAGGCGGCGACCTTCCCCAACGTGATCCGCGAGATCATGAAGGTTTCCGACAAGGCCAAGCGCGATCCCAACTACGTGTCGATCTTCCAGGCGCCGCATTGCCAGCTCAACGAGAAGATCACCGGCTCGCGTCGCTTCGCCGCGCAGTCCTATTCCCTCTCGCGCATCAAGACCATCGCCAAGGCCTTCGACTGCACGCTCAACGACGTGGTGCTGGCCATGTGCGGCAGCGCGCTGCGCGACTATATGATCAGCATGCACGAGCTGCCGGACCGCCCGCTGATCGCCATGGTGCCGGTGTCCCTGCGCCGCGACGATTCCGACGACGGCAACCAGATCGCCGTGATCCTCGCCAACCTCGGCACCCACATCGCCGACCCGGCCAACCGCCTCGAGGTCATCAAGGCGTCGGTGCAGGAAGCCAAGTGCCGCTATCAGCAGATGACGCCCGAGGAGATCCTCAACTACACGGCCATCATGCTGGCGCCCACCGCGGTCAACCTGCTCACCGGCCTCGCGCCCAAGTGGCAGGCGTTCAACGTGGTCATCTCCAACGTGCCCGGTCCCAAGGAACCGCTGTACTGGAACGGCGCCCGCCTCGAGGGCATGTACCCGGTGTCGATCGCGCTGGACCGCATCGCCCTCAACATCACGCTCACCAGCTACGTGGACTCGCTGGAGTTCGGCCTCATCGGCTGCCGCCGCACGCTGCCGTCCATGCAGCGCCTGCTCGACTACCTCGAGAACGGCATCCGCGAGCTCGAGGTGGCCGCGGGCATTTGCGGCGTGCCGCGCCGCCTCGGCTACTGAGGCCGGCGCCGCAACTGAAAAGGCCCGCTTTCGCGGGCCTTTTTCATGATGGCGCCAGTGGTACCCTGTGCCGGGGCCGGTGTCGCCGCCGTCAGCCCGGGGCCTGCAGCGCCGCGAACACCTCGTCGAAGCGCTGCAGCCGCTTCACGCGCCCGAACAGCCGCCGCGCCTCCGGCCAGTCGCGCACCAGCATCGCCAGCCACTGCTTGTAGCGGCCGATGGCGCCGCGCTCGGTCCACGCGGCGCCAAAGCGCGCCGCCGCCTCCAGCGTTCCCGCCTGCCGCAGCGCCTCCAGGAAGTCCCGCTGCAGCCCGAGCAATGCCGGCCAGTCCAGGCCCACCGCCTCGCCGCGCACCTCCCGCGCCAGCGCCGGCAGCGTGACCGCGCCACGCCCCAGCATGAGGTCGCGGCAACCGCTGGCCGCCTGGCAGCGGCGTGCGTCGTCCACGCTCCAGATCTCGCCATTGGCCATCACCGGCAGCGTCACCGCGGCGCGGATCTCGGCAATGGCCTCCCAGTGCGCGGGCGGGCGATAACCATCGGCCTTGGTGCGCGCATGCACCACCAGCGCCGCCGCGCCCGCCTGCTCGATGCCGCGCGCGTTGTCGAGCATGTGGTCGCGGTCCCGTACGCCCAGGCGCATCTTGGCGGTGACAGGCACCGCCGCCGGCACCGCGCGTCGCACCGCGGCCACGATGGCGTGCACCGTTTCCGGTTCGTCCAGCAGCACGGCGCCGCCGCGGTGCCGGTTCACCGTCTTTGCCGGGCAACCGAAGTTGAGGTCGATGGAAGGCGCGCCGAGCCCGGCGGCGAAGGCCGCGTTGTCCGCCAGCACCGCCGGATCGCTGCCCAGCAGCTGCAGGTGCACCGGGGTGCCGGCGCGCGTGCGCCCGCCCAGGCGCAACTCGGGGCAGGCCTGCAGGAAGGTGCGCGCCGGCAGCAGGCGGTCGGTGACACGGATGAACTCGGTGACGCAGGCGTCATAGCCGCCGATGCGCGTGAGCACGTCCCGCATGTGGAAGTCGGTGAGCCCCTCCATGGGCGCGAGATGGATCTTCATGCGCGGGCAGACAACGGAAAGGGCGGGCGGAATCGGGGCGGCAGAATGAGGAAAGGCCCCGGAGGGCCTTTCGCGCTTACTGCAGCATGACCGGGATGGCCTTGCGGATCACATCCAGGAAGGGCTGCGGGTACATGCCGAGGGCGAACATCAGCAGCGTCACGCCCAGCACCATAACGCCGCCGGCGCGCTCGCCCCAGTCCAGCGGCGCGTCGTAGCGGGACATGCCCGGCGCCGGCAGGAACATGGTGATCATCACGCGCAGGTAGTAGTACAGGCCGATGGCGCTGCCCACGATCAGCAGGCCGATCAGCCACCACAGCGCGGAGCCGACGCCAGCGTCGACGATATAGAACTTGCCGATGAAGCCGGCGGTGACCGGAATGCCGGCCAGCGACAGCATCATGCCGGTCATGACGGCGGTCAGGTAGGGACGCTTCCAGAACAGGCCGCGGTAGTTGTGCAGCGCGTCGGCATCATGGTCGGAGTAGGGGCTGGACATCAGCGACACCACGCCGAAGGCGCCGAGCGTGGTGACCACGTAGGTGACCAGGTACACCGTCATGGCCTCCGGCGTCGCCACCGGCGCCACCAGCGGGATCAGCAGGTAGCC
>DASUDN010000052.1:0-4491 GCA_036275595.1 Moraxellaceae bacterium | reverse complement strand
CCACCTGTTCGGCCTGCGCGGCCTGTTCACCCCGGAACCCAAGGCGGCCTACCGCAACCAGGCCAACCGCCTGAAGAACGCCGGTCTTTGACATCCCCGCGCGGGAACGCACAATGGCGGCTTCGGCCGCCATTGTCGTTTTTGGCGGTCCGGCGGACCGGGGCTGACCATCTGGCGGCCAGCCCGCCCCCCGTACAACAACAAGGACAACGGGTCATTCCATGAAGAAAAGCGTGCTCCTCGGCGTCGCCGCCGTGCTCCTGTCCATCGGCGCCTTCCTCTATTGGTTCGCGCCCGGCGATCCCGCTGCCGCCATCGACCCCGCCATGGAGGCCGCCGCCGCGGCCGGCGGCACCGGCAGCGGCCACGTGGCGCCCGACACCTTCGTCACCGGCATCGAGGGCCTGCCGGGCTCGCTGCAGGGCACTGAGGTCGACGGCGAACTCGAGGTCGACGCGGCCGGCCACCTCAGGATCACCGGGGGCATCCGCCGCCTCTTCGACTACTTCCTGTCCGCGGTGGGCGAGGAGCCCGTCGAGACCATCATCAAGCGCATCCGCGCCTACATCCGCCACAAGCTGCCCGCGGGCGCCGCCGCCGAGGCCGAGCGCCTGCTCGACAGCTACATCGGCTACAAGCGCGGCCTCGACGCGATCCCGCAAGCGCAGTCCGGCACCGGGCAGGTCGACATCGAGGCCCTGCGCCGCCAGTTGCAGCAGGTGCAGGCCCTGCGCAGCCAGTTCTTCAGCCCCGAGGTCATCGCCGCCTTCTTCGGCGACGAGGACACCTACGACCGCTACACCCTGGAGCGCCTGGCGGTGCTGCAGGACAAGTCGCTGACGCCGGCGCAGCGCGCCGCGCGCCTGGCCGCGCTCGAGCAGCAGCTGCCCGAGCAGATGCGGGAGTCCATCAAGGTGATCAACCAGGTGCAGAACCTGGAGGCGCTGACCCAGGACTGGAAGAAGCGGGGCGGGACGCCCGCCGAGTTGCGCCAGATCCGCGAGAGCATCGTGGGGGCCGAGGCCGCGGACCGCCTGGAGTCGCTGGACCGCGAGAATGCGCAGTGGGACCAGCGCATGAACAGTTGGTACGCGGAGCGGGCGGCCGTCCTGGCCAACAAGAGCCTCTCCGAGCAGGATCGCCAGGCCCAGCTCGAGGCCCTGCGCAACAGCCGCTTCAGCGAGGCGGAGCGGGCGCGCGTGCAGTCACTGGAGCTCATGCGCGACCGCGGCGAGGTCGTGAACCGCTGACAGGCCCGGCGGGGGCGTCAGAAGCGCCAGGTCTCCAGGCGCAGGCCGGCCTCGTCGGCCACGCCGATCACCGCCTCGCCGCTGTCCTCGCGCCAGTCGCCCAGCACCAGGCGCTGCGCGGGGCGGCCGTCCACCAGCAGCTCGTGCGCCTGCGGCCGGTGCGTGTGCCCGTGCAGGAGCACGGCGGCGCCGGCCTCGCGCAGCACGCGCTCCACCTCGGCCGGCGTCACGTCCATGATGTTCTCGGGCTTGTTGGCGTTGCTGGCCTTGGACTGCATGCGCCACATCTGCGCGATCATCAGCCGCTGTTCCAGCGGGTTGCCCAGCATCATCGCCTGCCAGGCCGGGTCGCGGCTCTGGGCGCGGAAGGCCATGTACTTCTCGTCGGCTGTGCAGAGCTGGTCGCCGTGCATGAGCAGGACGCGTCCCCGCGGCAGCTCCAGCACCGCGCTCTCGGGCAGCAGGCTGCCGCCGGTGGCGGCGGCGAAGTCGCTGCCCAGCAGGAAGTCGCGGTTGCCGTGCAGGAAGTACAGCCGGGTGCCGCTTCCGGACAGGGCGCGGAACGCGTCCAGGACGCGGTTGTTGTAGTCGTCGCGATGGTCGTCGCCCACCCAGGCCTCGAACAGGTCCCCCAGCACGTACAGCGCCGCGGCGCCCCGGATCCGGTCCAGCAGTGCCAGGAAGCCGCTGGTGACGCGGGGCAGGTCGGGGCCGAGGTGGAGGTCGGAAATGAAGTAGGTGCTGGGCATGGCGGGCTCTGCGGGGCGGGACGCGGGCGCGGCGGGCGGGCCCGCCGGGGTGGCGGCCCGTCCGCTGCGGGAGGGGCTTACTCGCTGATGACCTCGGCGGACTCGATCACCACCGGCGTGGTGGGCACGTCCTGGTGGAAGCCGGCGCGGCCGGTCGGGACCTTCTTGATGGCCTCGACCACGTCCATGCCCTCGGTGACCTTGCCGAACACGGCATAGCCCCAGCCCTGCGGGGTCTTGGAGGAGTGGTTCAGGAAGTCGTTGTTCTTGACGTTGATGAAGAACTGGGCGCTGGCCGAGTGCGGGTCATTGGTGCGCGCCATGGCGATGGTGCCCAGGTCGTTCTTCAGGCCGTTGTCGGCCTCGTTCTGGATGGGCGCGTTGGTGGACTTCTGGTTCATCTTCTCGTCGAAGCCGCCGCCCTGGATCATGAAGCCGTCGATGACACGGTGGAAAATGGTGCCGTTGTAGTGGCCGGCCTTGACGTAGGCAATGAAGTTGGCGGTGGTCTTGGGCGCCTTGACGCCGTCCAGTTCCAGGACGATGCGGCCCTTGTTGGTGTTCAGTGCGACGGTAGCCATGGTGATATTTCCTTGTAAATCAGGCGCTTTGAGCCTGAATGCCGGTTGAGGGGGAGGGGAGGCGCAGGTAGACTCTGTGCTTTTCCACGTCCGCCCGGGGGACGGGGCCGCTATCATAGGCGCCGCCTCCCCCCCTGTCATGTACGTGTCTACAGGACCCGCCAGGCGCCCACCCCGACATGATCGAGCCCAAAGACTTCATCCGAGCCCAGGTCGTCGCCGACCTCCAGTCCGGCAAGCATGCCCGTTCCATCACCCGCTTCCCGCCGGAGCCCAACGGCTACCTGCACATCGGCCATGCCAAGTCCATCTGCCTGAACTTCGGCATCGCCGTGGAGTCGGGCGGCGACTGCAACCTGCGCTTCGACGACACCAACCCCGAGAAGGAATCCCAGGAGTACATCGACGCCATCCAGCGCGACGTGCAGTGGCTGGGCTTCGACTGGGCGGGCCCGGTGCGCTACGCCTCCGATTACTTCGACGTGCTGCACGACTATGCCGTCGAGCTTATCCGGATGGGCAAGGCCTACGTCGACTCGCAGAGTGCCGAGGAGATGCGCGCCAACCGCGGCTCACTGTCCGAGCCGGGCAAGAACAGTCCCTACCGCGACCGCAGCGTGGAGGAAAACCTCGAGCTGTTCGCGAAGATGCGCCGTGGCGAATTCCCGGACGGGGCCTGCGTGCTGCGCGCCAAGATCGACATGGCCTCCGGCAACATCAACCTGCGCGACCCGGCCATCTACCGCATCAAGCACCTGCACCACCACCAGAGCGGCGACAAGTGGTGCATCTATCCCATGTACGACTACACGCATCCCATCTCGGATGCGCTGGAGTTCATCACGCACTCGCTGTGCACCCTGGAGTTCGAGGACCATCGTCCCTTCTACGACTGGCTGCTCGACACCCTGGCGCACGTGCTGCCGCAGCCGAAGAGCGTGGTGGACGTATGGAACAGGGTCGGCGCCCCGGCCGGTGAAGGCACCGTGCTGCCGCACCCGCAGCAGATCGAGTTCTCCCGCCTCAACGTCAACTACACCGTCACCAGCAAGCGCAAGCTCAAGCAGCTGGTCGACGAGGGTCTGGTGAGCGGCTGGGACGACCCGCGCATGCCCACCATCGCCGGCATGCGCCGCCGCGGCTACACGCCCGAGGCGCTGCGCGACTTCTGCAGCCGCGTCGGCGTCACCAAGAGCGACGGCGTGGTGGATGTGGGCATGCTGGAGTTCTGCGTGCGCGAGCACCTCGAGAACACCGCCCCGCGCGCCATGGCCGTCATCCGCCCGCTCAAGGTGGTACTGACCAACTTCCCGGAAGGCGAGGTCAAGGAGATCCGCGCCGCGCGCCATCCCAACCTGCCGGAGATGGGCGAGCGCGTGATCCCCTTCACCCGCGAGCTCTACATCGACCGCGCCGATTTCGAGGAAGTGCCGCCCAAGGGCTACAAGCGCCTGGTCCCGGGCGGTGAAGTGCGTCTGCGCAACGCCTACATCATCAAGTGCGAGGAAGTCATCAAGGACGCCGCC
The DNA here is from genome assembly GCA_036275595.1 of Moraxellaceae bacterium. GTDB lineage: Bacteria > Pseudomonadota > Gammaproteobacteria > Pseudomonadales > Moraxellaceae > UBA2031. The sequence goes on along the minus strand of DASUDN010000052.1, from coordinate 385 downwards.
GGGCATGTCACCGAGCTGCGCTGCTCCTGCGACCTCGATACCTTCGGCAAGAATCCCGAGGACCGCAAGGTCAAGGGCGTGGTGCACTGGGTGTCAGCGTCGCATGGCCTGCCCTGCGAGGTGCGCCTCTACGACCGCCTCTTCACCGACGCCGCGCCCGACCGCGGCGATGTCGACTTCAAGACCTTCATCAACCCGAAGGCGCTGGAGGTCGTGCAGGCCGTGGTCGAGCCCTCGCTCGCGAGCGCGCAGCCGGAAGACCGCTTCCAGTTCGAGCGCGAAGGCTATTTCTGCGCCGACCTCGCCGACAGCCGGCCCGGCCAGCCCGTCTTCAACCTGACGGTGGGCCTGCGCGACTCCTGGAAGCCGGGGGCCTGACATGCTT
>DASUDN010000051.1:0-13545 GCA_036275595.1 Moraxellaceae bacterium | reverse complement strand
GCCGAGGCGGTCGGCCTCGAACTCCGAATCCTTGTCCAGCGAGCGCGCCAGCACTTCGGCGCCATTGCCCACGATGGCCTTCACGCTGTCGCGGCCCGCCTTCTTCGTCAGGAACTCCTGCCCCATGGACACCACGCGCTGCTTCTGCATCAGGCGCACGTGGTGGCGCGCGTTGACGTGGCCGATCTCGTGCGCGAGCACGCCGGCCAGCTCCGCCTCGCTGGTCAGCAGCGCATACAGGCCGCGCGTCACGAACACATAGCCGCCGGGCGCGGCGAAGGCGTTCACGCTGGGCGACTCGATGACACCGAAGGTCCAGTTGAGGTCGGGACGCTCGCTCTGCGCGGCGACGTAGCGCCCGACCCGGTTCACGTATTTCTGCAGGGCCTCGTCCTGCACCAGCGGCGCCGCACCGAGCAGGCGCCCCGCCACTTCGCGGCCGAGCTTTTCCTCGTCGGAGTTGGACGGATTGCCCACCAGCGGAATGGCGGCATCGGAGGCGTTGCCGGCGTCGGTCTTCACGCCGAGCTTGTCGCGCGCCATCTGGTCCAGGGCCTTGCGGTCCACCATGTTGCCCAGGTCCACGGCCTGCGCCAGGGGTGCCGCCAGCAGCGCGGCCAGGGCCGCGGCCAGCAGGTTCGGGGTGCGGCGGGAAGCGGTCTTGATGATCATGCGGGCACTCCTCATTTCTTTGCCGGGGCCGGGGCCGGCAGCGGCTCGACTTTCTGCACCACCAGCTTGCCGGCGCGGGCGAAGGCCTCGGCGTCGGCGCGGCTGACGCGATAGCCTTCCGCCCTGGCCACCTGTGCCTCGTTGAAGGTGGCGGTGGCGAGCTCCTGGGCATCCAGGCCGCGCACCCCCGTGGTGGTGCTCACGGTGCCGGTGCCGGCGCGACCGGAGGCGACCGCGGCCAGGCCGGCAACGCTGCTGGAGGCGGTGGTGGCGCGGCGCACGTTCAGCATGCGCACCCATCCGGTCTTCGTGCCGGCCTTGACCTGGTACCAGCCGCCGTTGCGCGCCACGATGTCCACCTTCGCTCCGGCGGCGAGCTTGCTCACCTCGCGGGCGTCGGCGAAGGGCTTGTCGCGCAGCACGTCGGCGCGGCTCAGGGTGGCGGGATCCGCCGCCAGCGCGGCCACGGGCAGCGCCAGCAGCAGGCCGGCGGCCAGCCGCCGCAGGGCATTCAGGTTCATGCGCAGGTTCATGTGTTGTTGTCTCCTTTTTCCAGTAGCGCCACGGCCAGCAGGGCCTGCCAGTCCTCCGGCGCGTCGCTGCGGATACGGCCCTCGGCGCGCCACGCAGTAACGCGCGCGGGCGGCAGCGCCGCCGCCACGCCGGCCTCGGCGACCAGGCGCCCGAGGTCGCGCACGGTGGCGTCGGCCGCCGCGCGCACCTGGGCCCAGCCGGCCTCGTCATCGGCCGGGCGCGCCCAGCACACGACCAGGGTGTTCTCGAACAGGCGCCAGAGGCCGCTCTGCCGGCCCTGGATGTATTCCACGCTGCTGTCGTGCCCGTGCTCGCGCGCCAGGCGCGCCGCCAGCTTCGCGATGGCGGCCTCCTCGCGCGTTTCCAGCCGGAAGCGCAGCACCAGCATGAGCCCGCGCAGGGCGCCGCCGCGGGCCTCGGTGCGCGCGACCAGCGAGCTGTCCAGGGCGCGCGCCGTGGCGAAAGCGTAGATACGCGCCACCGAGAAATACAGTGCGCCGATGAACACCGGGCCGGTCAGGTTGATGTAGACGTTGCCGACATTGACCGTGGCATAGGAGAAGCCCAGCAGCACGAACTGGGACAGGCCGTAGACGCGGTCGAGCTTGTTGGAGGCGCCGTGGCGCCAGAAGGCGAAGGCGGTGCCCCAGATGATGAGCAGCGCCATGCCCAGGTAGAAGAGCCTGGCCTCGGGCGCGCGCAGCCAGTCGCCCTGGCGCAGGTTGTCGATGGCGGTGGCGAGGATCTCCACGCCCGGGAAGCTGCGGTCCAGGGGCGTGCCGCGCACGTCGAGCAGGCCGGCGGCGGTGGAGCCGATGATGATCGTCTTGCCGCGGAACTCGTCGGCGGCGCGCGTCGGGTTCTCCTTCAGCATGTCCAGGTAGACGTCGCTGAAGCTCACGTACCGGTAGGTGAAGGGCTTGCCGCGCCAGTTGAGCAGCAGCGCGTCGGGCGCGGCCGCCCCCTTCCCTTCCGCCTGCGCCACCACATAGGGCAGCGAGGGCAGCTGCCAGCCGCCAGCGTCCAGGCGCACCGGGTAGCTGCGCACCACGCCGTCGCTGTCGGGGTAAACGTTGTGGGTGCCGAGGTGGCCGGGGCGCTGCGCGCCGGCAAAGGGCGGCAGCACCAGGGCCACCGTGGCCGTGTCCTGCGCCAGCGGCGTCGCCACCGCTCCCGGCACCTTCGCCGCCGGCAATTGCGAGAGGGTGTCGTGCCGCTTGTCCAGCCGCAGCATGGGCAGGAACACGTTCGGGCTCTGCGCCAGCACGTCGTTGAAGTAGGCGTCGCTGTCGGGATTCTGGATGTCGGGATCGCTGAAGAGCACGTCGAATACCACCGCCTCCGGCTGCTGCGCGTTCACCTTTTCCAGGAACTCGGCCAGCACCTGCCGCGGCCAGGGCCAGCGCCCGTAGTCGGCGGACATGGCGGCCAGAGACTTCTCGTCGATGTCCACGATGATGATGCCGGGGTCGGGCTTCGGCACGTTGACGCGCAGGCGCAGCATGAGGTCGAAGGTGGACTGGCGCATGCCGCCGAAGTAGTTCACGGTGCCGGCGTCGACCACGGCGATGACGGTGAAGACGGCGGCCAGGTACAGGAAGAAGCTCTGGCGCAGGCGGCGGCCGAGGCTGTCAGCGGTGCGCGCCAGCCAGGTCTTGAGACGTTGCAGGAATTCGGACACGGAACTTCCCTTGTGGTTGTCAGGCGGTCCGGGTGGCGAGCTTGAGCCCCAGCACGCCGGCCACGATGAGCGCGATGCAGAGCACGCGCAGCAGCTCGCGCGACTCCTGGAACAGCACCATGCCGGCGATGGCGGTGCCGGCCGCGCCGATGCCCGTCCACACCGCGTAGCTGGTCCCCACCGGCAGGGTGCGTTGCGCCAGCGCGAGGAAGTACACCGAAACCACCATGCCCGCCACGCAGGCGGCCGTGGGCCAGGGCCTGGTAAACCCTTGCGTGTACTTCATGGTGATTGCCCACTGCACCTCGAACGCCGCAGCAATGAGCAGGTAGACCCAGGCCATGCCATCCTCCCGGCTGCGACCTTAGCACACCGTCCGCACGGGGCAAGCGACGCCGTGCTCAGGGTACGGGCAGGGACTCGAAGGCCGCGCTCCAGCGCTCGCGCAGGCCGTCCCCGTGACGCTCCAGGTACAGCACCGCCAGCCCCTCGCGCGCGGCGAGCGCCAGGCCCCGCTCCGGCCCCAGCACGTTGAGGGCGGTGGCCAGCGCATCGGCCCGCGCCGCGCCGGCGGCGGCCGGCAACACCACCGTCACCGACACCCCCGCATGCCGCACCGGATAGCCCGTGGCCGGGTCCAGCGTGTGCGAGAACGGCGTTCCCCCCAGCACGCGCACGTTGCGGTAGCTGCCGGAGGTGGACACCACGCTGTCGGCCACCGCCAGGGCCCGTCCCGGCAGGCCGCTGCCGTCGGGGTGCTCGATGGCCAGGACCCAGGCGCCGCCGCCCGGCCGCTGCCCGCGCTGGCGCGAGGTGCCGGCCACGCGCGCCAGGTAGTCGCGGACGCCGGCGCGCTCCAACACCTCCGCCAGCGCCGCCACGCCCTCCCCCTCGCCCAGCGAGGACAGGTCGAGGCGCACGTCCGCCAGGCGCCGCGCCCGCCCCGCGGCCAGCTCCAGCTCGATGCGGTCCCAGCCCACACGCGAGCGCGCCGCGGCGATGGCCTCCGGCGTCGGCTGCAATACCGGCGCCGGCGTCGCGCCGAAGCCCCAGAGTTCGACCAGCGGCCCCACGGTGGTGTCATAGGCGCCGCCCGAGAGCCGGCTCACCTCCGCCGCCAGCCCGAGCGCCCGCAGCAGCGCCGGCGACAGCGCCCGCCACTCGCCCACCGGCGTGGCGTTGAAGCGCATGAGCTCGCTGTCGTCGCGATAGGTGCTGAGCCGGACGTCGACCGCGTCGAGCGCCGCCTGCAGCTCGCGGTGCAGCGCCGCGGCGTTGCGCCCCGGTGGCAATGCGCCCAGCCGCACCTGCCATTGCAGGGCATGGAAGGCGATGCCGCCCAGCGTCACCGCCGCTGGCGCCGCCCCGGGCGCAACGGCCGGCGCCGGCCCCCGGACACAGCCCGCCAGCGCCAGCACCACCAGCCCAAGGGCCGCCACGGCCCGCCGTCCCCGCCCTTGCATGTCCCCTCCCCAAAAAAATCGGGCCGGCATAAGCCGGCCCGACGATCACGCGACGACGCGCGCCTCAGTGCACCGAGGCGTCGGCGGGCGGGAAGCTCTGGTACTTCACGCCGGCCATCTGCTGCACGATGCGCACGACCTGGCAGCTGTAGCCCATCTCGTTGTCGTACCACACGTACAGCGTGGCGTGGTTGCCGTTGACGATGGTGGCCTGGGCATCGAACACGCCCGCGGAGCGGGAGCCGATGAAGTCCGTCGACACCACTTCCGTGGAATTGGTGTAGTCGATCTGGCCCTGCAGGTCGGAATACAGCGCCACCTGGCGCAGGTACTCGTTGACCTCTTCCTTGGTGACCGCCTTGGGGAAGGCCAGGTTCAGGATGGCCAGCGAGACATTCGGGGTCGGCACGCGGATGGAGTTGCCGGTGAGCTTGCCCTGCAGCTGCGGCAGCGCCTTGGCCACGGCCTTGGCGGCGCCGGTCTCGGTGATGACCATGTTGAGCACGGCACTGCGGCCGCGGCGATCGGCCTTGTGGTAGTTGTCGATCAGGTTCTGGTCGTTGGTGAAGCTGTGCACGGTCTCGACGTGGCCGGAGACGATGCCGAACTTCTCGTCCAGCACCTTCAGCACCGGGGTGATGGCGTTGGTGGTGCAGGAGGCGGCGGAGAGGATCTTGTCGTCGGAGGTGATGGTGTTGCTGTTCACGCCGTAGACGATGTTCTTGATGGCGCCCTTGGCCGGGGCGGTCAGGATGACGCGGGCGATACCCTTGCTGGCCAGGTGGCGGCCCAGGCCTTCCTCGTCCTTCAGCTTGCCGGTGTTATCGATCAGGATGGCGTTGCTGATGCCGTACTGGGTGTAGTCCACCTCTTCCGGCTTGGAGGCGTAGATCACCTTGATGAAGTTGCCGTTGGCGATGATGGCCTCGTTCTCTTCATCCACGGCGATGGTGCCGTCGAAGGGACCGTGCACGGAATCGCGGCGCAGCAGGGAGGCGCGCTTCTGCAGGTCGCCTTCCTGGGTCTTGCGTACGACGATGGCGCGCAGGCGCATGCCGTTGCCGGAGCCGGTCTTCTCGACCAGCAGGCGGGCCAGCATGCGGCCGATGCGGCCGAAGCCGAACAGCACGATGTCGGTGGCCTTGCCCTCGTCCTTGACGCCGACCACGGGGGCCACGGCCTTGCGCACGAAGGCCTCGACGTCGCCGCCGCCCTGCTCGCGGAAGTCGATGGCCAGCTTGCCGATGTCCACCAGGCAGGGACCCAGGTCCAGCTTGCTCAGCACTTCCAGCAGCGGGAAGGTGTCCACCACCGACAGGTCGCCGGCGATCATGCGCACGCGGCGGTGCGACTTGAGGATCTGGATGACGGAGTTGTTGACCAGGCTGCGGCCGTACACGGCGACGATCACGTTACGCTCGCGGTACAGCTTGCCGATCATGGGAATCATGGTCTCGGCAATGGCTTCGCGGTTCTTCCAGCGACCAAAGTGGTCGGCCTGCAGGGCTTGGATGGTCTCGGCGCTCACGGCGGGGTCCTCATCGACGGCGGAGTGGGTTTTGAGGGCGCGGATTCTAGCGTTTTTCGGGGTGAATGTCAGGGCGCGCGGCCAAGGACGGGAGCGGCCAGGACGGGTGGCTTATACGGACGGGCGGCAGCCCGGGCCACAGGCCAGGCCGGGGCCCGGCGCCGCGTCCCGGGGCTCCCCCGGCGGGACGGCGCGGCCACCGGCCGGCGACCTGCCCCGGGGCCGCCTACTTCTGGTACTTCGCCTTCCATTCGTCGTAGGGCATGCCGTAGACGATCTCGCGCGCGGCAGGATCGCTGAGCCCGATGCCGCGCTCCTCCGCCGCCGCCCGGTACCACTTGGCCAGGCAGTTGCGGCAGAAGCCCGCCAGGTTCATCAGGTCGATGTTCTGCACGTCGTTGCGCTCGCGCAGGTGCGCCACCAGGCGGCGGAAGGCGGCGGCCTCGAGTTCGGTGCGTTGCAGGTCGGTGAGGTCGGTCATGGCAGGTCCACGGCGGCGGTCGGAAGGAGGGCAAGGGTAGCCGCGGCGCGAGGCCGGCGGAAGCCTGCGCCGGCCGGAACACGTGGCCGGCCGCGGCGATTTGTGCGCCAATAGGGCCAGTCCCCGTCCGGAGCCACGACCATGAAGAGCCTGGCCTTCGTCCACCGCAACGATGCCCGCGGCGCCGTCGGCGATTTCTCGCCCGTGCTCTCCGTGTTCACCCACTACGAGCTCGGCAATACGCTCTCGCCCTTCCTGCTGCTGGACCACATCGGCCCCGGCCGCCTGCTGCCCTCGGCGCAGCCACGCGGCGTGCACGAGCATCCGCACCGCGGCTTCGAGACCGTCACCCTGGTCTTCGCCGGCGAGCTCGAGCACCGCGACTCCTCGGGCCACGGCGGCCTGGTCGGCCCCGGCGACGTGCAGTGGATGACCGCGGCCCGCGGCGTCGTGCACCGCGAGCTGTTCAGTCCGTCCTTCGGCCAGGCCGGCGGCGCCTTCGAGATGCTCCAGCTCTGGGTCAACCTGCCCGCGGCGCACAAGATGGACCCGCCCCGCTACCAGCATCTGGAACGCGCGCGCATTCCCGTCGTGCCGCTGGCGGGGGGCGCCGGCGAGGTGCGCGTGATCGCGGGCCGCCATGGCGACGCCAGCGGCCCCGCCCTCACCCATACCCCCATGACCGTGCTGGACGTGCACCTGGCCGCGGGCCATGGCGCCTGCTTTGCCACCGCGCCCGGCGATACCGCCGCGGTCTACCTGCGCGCGGGGCGCCTGCGCATCGGCGACGAGGTCGTGGAGGACCAGGGCCTCGCGGTGCTGTCGCAGCGCGAGGCGGGCATAGAGGTCACGGCGCTCGAGGACTGCCGGCTGCTGGTGCTGGCGGGCGCCCGCATCGACGAGCCGCTCAATGCGCACGGCCCCTTCGTGATGAACACTCACGAGGAGGTGCTGCAGGCCTACGAGGACTTCAAGGCGGGACGGCTGGCCCCCGGGCCGTAACGGCCCCGCGCGATGGCCCCGTGGCGCCCGGCCCGGAAAAGACAAAGGGCCGGTCATTGCTGACCGGCCCTTTGGGAGTTTTTTGGTCGGGACGGCAGGATTTGAACCTGCGACCCCTTGCACCCCATGCAAGTGCGCTACCAAGCTGCGCTACGCCCCGATTGGAGGCCGCAATGATACTCAAAACGGCCCGGCTGTCCAGCGCATGCGCCGGAAAAACAAGAGAAATTTAACGGCGCAGCAGGGTGGCGACCTGCTCCAGCTCCTGGATCATGTCGCGCAGCACGACACTGAAGATACCCTCGCCCGCCCCCATCAGGGAGACGGTCGCGGGGGACTCGACGTCCACTTCCTCGCGCTCCGGCTGGCGCGTCTCGGTGAGCTGCAGGCGGGCGCCGCCGATGGTGTAGCCCTGCTCGTAGAGCAGGCTGCGGATGGTGCGGATGATCATGACGTCCGCGCGCTGGTAATAGCGGCGGTTGCCCCGGCGCTTCACCGGCTTGAGCTGCGGGAATTCCTGCTCCCAATAGCGCAGCACGTGCGGCTTGACGTCGCAAAGCTCGCTCACCTCACCGATGGTGAAGTAGCGCTTGCTCGGGATTTCGGGAAGTTGAGCGTTATTGCTGGGTTCGAGCATACGCTTCTACTCTGGCCTTCAGTTTCTGCCCGGGGCGGAAGGTGACCACGCGCCGGGCCGTAATGGGAATCTCTTCGCCGGTCTTGGGATTGCGGCCGGGACGCTGGCGCTTGTCGCGCAGGTCGAAATTGCCGAAACCGGACAGCTTGACGGACTCGTTGTTCTCGAGGGCGTGGCGGATCTCCTCGAAGAACATCTCCACCATTTCCTTGGCCTCGCGCTTGTTGAGGCCCAGTTCCTCGAACAGGCGTTCAGCCATTTCCGCCTTGGTGAGTGCTGTCATCTCAATCCCTCAGGGTCACCCCGAACCGGTCTTTCAGCAGGGCCACCACGGCATCGACCCTGCCTTGTACTTCTTCTTCCTGCAGCGTGCGCTCCGCATGCTGCCACACCAGGCCGATCGCCAGGCTGCGGTGGCCCTCGGCGACGCCCTGGCCCTCATAGACGTCGAACAGCCGGCAGTCGCGCAGCTCGGGTCCGGCGGCCTCGCGGGCCGCCGCCAGCAGCGCGTCGGCCGGCGTCAGGCGGTCGGCCAGCACGGCGATGTCGCGCCGCACTTCCGGGAACCGCGACAGCTCGCGCGCCAGCGGCAGGACGCCGCCCGGGAGGACCTCGAGGCTGAGTTCGAACAGATAGACGGGGCCGGCGAGGCCCAGTTCGCTTTCCAGGCGCGGATGCATGCGTCCCATCCACCCCAGGTGGCGCCCTTCCGTAACGATCTCCGCCGTCTGTCCCGGGTGCAGTGCCGGGTGCTGAGCTGCCTTGTAAGCAACTCTATCAGAAGCATTGACCAAGGCAATAAGGCTTTCAATATTTCCTTTGATATCAAAGAAATCTATTGCCTTCTTAGAGTTAGCCCACAACTCCGGTAACACAGTGCCACAGGCCACGCCGGCCAGCATGCGCTCCTGGACCAGGCCCCCCTTTCCGGGGACGAAGCGCAGGCCGGTCTCGAACAGGCGGACCCGCCCCTGCTGCCGGTTCTGGTTGTACTGCAGGGCCTTGACCAGGCCCGCCCACAGGGTGGTGCGCATCACCGAGAGGTCCGCGGAGATGGGGTTGGCCAGGGCCAGGGGCGCCGTTTCCGGGTCGAAGCGGGCCAGCAGGCCGGGCTCGACGAAGCTCATGGTGATGGCTTCCTGCCAGCCCAGGTCGACCAGCAGGCGCTTGAAGCGGCCCTCGCCGGGCCGGGTCTCGTCCAGGGCGTTCAGGCGCAGCGCCGCCTGCGGCACCGCCTTGGGGAAGTTGTCATAGCCGTGGATGCGGGCCAGCTCCTCGATCAGGTCCACCTCCAGGGCCAGGTCGAAGCGCCAGCTTGGCGGGGTGGCCAGCCAGCCCTCCCCGTTCGCGGCCACCGCCAGCCCAAGGCGCGACAGGATGTCGCCGACCTCGGCCGCCGGCAGGGTCACGCCCAGCAGCTGGCCGATGCGGGCCTCGCGCAGGGCGATGGGGGCGCGCGCCGGCAGGTGCTCCGGGGCGCGGGCCACGGTCACGGGGCCGGGCTCGCCGCCGCAGATGTCCAGGATCAGGGCAGTGGCGCGCTCGATGGCCAGGGCCTGGCCGGCGAAGTCCACGCCGCGCTCGAAGCGGTGCGATGAGTCGGTGTGCAGGCCGTAGGAGCGGGCGCGGCCGGCCAGGGCCAGCGGCGCGAAGAAGGCGGATTCCAGGAAGATGTCGCGGGTGGCGTCGCCCACGCTGCTGTCCAGGCCGCCCATGATGCCGGCCAGGGCCAGGGCCTTGTCGGAATCGGCGATAACCAGGGTGTCGGCGCGCAGCTTCACGGCCTGGCCGTCCAGCAGGGTCAGCGCCTCCTCTTCCTGCGCCATGCGCACGACGATGCCGCCGCTGAGCTTGCCCAGGTCGAAGGCATGCATGGGCTGGCCCAGCTCCAGCAGGACGTAGTTGGTCACGTCCACCACCGGGCTGATGGCGCGCACGCCGCCGCGGCGCAGCTTCTCGACCATCCACAGCGGGGTCTCGGCGCGGGTGTTCACATTGCGGATGACGCGGCCGGCATAGACCGGGCAGGCCTCCGGCGCCTGCACGCTCACCGGGAAGGTGGCCTGGTGCACCGGGTCGATGGCGGGAATGGCGGGACCCTGCACCGGCAGGCGGTTCAGCACGCCGGCCTCGCGGGCCAGGCCGCGCAGGCTCAGGCAGTCGCCGCGGTTGGGGGTGATGCCGAGCTCGATGACGTGGTCGTCCAGATGCAGGTAGTCACGGATGCTCGCGCCCACCGGGGCGTCGGCCGGCAGCTCCAGGAGGCCGTCGGCCTTGTCCACCATGCCGAGCTCGGCGGCAGAACAGAGCATGCCGGAGGACTCCACGCCGCGCAGCCTGGCCTGCTTGATCTTCAGGCCGCCCGGCAGCTCGGCGCCGACCGTGGCCACCGGCACGCGCAGGCCGGCGCGCACGTTGGCGGCGCCGCAGACGATCTGCAGGGTCTCGCTGCCGGTGCTCACCTTCGTCACGCGCAGCTTGTCGGCGTCCGGATGCGGCACCACTTCGAGCACCTCGCCCACGACCACACGGGTGAACGCGGCGGCCACCGGGGCGATGTCGTCGACCTCGAGGCCGGCCATGGTGAGCTGGTGGCCGAAGGCCTCCGTGTCCAGCGCGGGGTTGATCCACTCACGCAGCCACTGTTCGCTGAATTGCATCTCGCACTCGCTTGCCCGGGCAACGGGCCACAATCTTGCTCATCGCGCGGCCGCGGCCGCGCCCAAAAACGGATCGCCGCTCAGGCGAACTGGCGCAGGAAGCGCAGGTCGTTCTCGAAGAACTGGCGCAGGTCGTTCACGCCGTAGCGCAGCATGGCGAAGCGCTCCACGCCGAGCCCGAAGGCAAAGCCCGAGTACTTCTCGGGATCGATGCCGCAGTTCTCCAGCACCTTGGGGTGCACCATGCCGCAGCCCAGCACCTCCAGCCAGGAGCCGGCCTTGCCGTGCCTGCGCTGGATGTCCACTTCCGCCGACGGTTCGGTGAAGGGGAAGTAGGAGGGACGGAAGCGCACCTTGAGCTCTTCCTCGAAGAACTCGGTGAGGAAGCTCTCGAGCAGGCTCTTGAGGTCGGCGAAGCTCACCTTCTCGTCGATCACGAGGCCCTCGACCTGGTGGAACATGGGCGAATGCGTCTGGTCGGAGTCGCAGCGGTAGACGCGGCCCGGGCAGATGATGCGGATCGGCGGCTGCTTGGCCTTCATGACGCGCACCTGCACCGGCGAGGTGTGCGTGCGCAGCAGGCGGTGCGCGTCGAAATAGAAGGTGTCGTGCATCGCGCGCGCCGGATGGTGCGCGGGAATGTTGAGCGCCTCGAAATTGTGGTAGTCGTCCTCGACCTCGGGACCGGAGGCCACGGTGAAGCCGACGCTGGTGAAGAAGGCCTCGATGCGCTCCATGACGCGCGTCACCGGGTGCAGGCCGCCGACGTCGCTGCCGCGGCCCGGCAGGGTCACGTCCACGCGCTCGGCCTCGAGCTGCTTCTGCAGCGCTGCCGCGGCCATGCCCTCGCGGCGGGCGTTGAGGGCGGAGGTGATGGCCTCGCGGGCCTCGTTGAGCACGGCGCCCTGCGCGCGGCGCTCGTCCTCGCCCATGCCGCCCAGGGCCTTGGACAGCTCGGTGATCCGGCTCTTCTTGCCCAGGAACTGCACGCGCAGCTGCTCCAGCACCTGCATGTCGTACGCATCGGCAATCAGGGTCCGTGCTTCCTGCACCAGCGCCTTCAATTCGCTCATGGTGTTCGCATCCGCTATCCGGTTTGTCGCGCCCTGCCCCGTCGGCGACGGCGGCAGGAGGCGGGAAAGGGGTGGCGCGGCGGCGGGCGGCCGCGGTCGCGCCAATAAAAAAGGGGAAGAACCGCTAAGCCCTTCCCCTTCTGGTCGGGCCCGAAAGCCCTTGCCTTGTCGCTTACGCTGCGAGGCTGGCTTTCGCTTTCTCGGCCAGCGCGCTAAACGCCTGCGCGTCATGCACGGCGATGTCGGCCAGCACGCGACGGTCGATCTCGACACTGGCCTTCTTCAGGCCATCGATCAGGCGGCTGTAGGACATGCCGTTCAGGCGAGCGGCGGCGTTGATACGGGCGATCCACAGGGCACGGAACTGGCGCTTCCGCTGACGACGGTCGCGGTAGGCATACTGGCCGGCCTTGATGACAGCCTGGAACGCGACGCGGTACACACGGCTGCGAGCGCCGTAGTAACCCTTGGCGCGTTCCATGATCTTCTTGTGACGACGATGGGCGATAACACCACGCTTTACACGAGCCATTTAATCTCCCTCCCTTAGGCGTGCGGCAGCATGCGTTCGACGCGAGCAACATCGCTGGCGTGAACCATGGTCATGGGACGGAGCTGACGGATGCGCTTGGCGGACTTCTTCGTCAGGATGTGGCGCTTGAACGCCTGCTTGCGCTTGAAGCCGTTGGCGGTCTTCAGGAAGCGCTTGGCAGCACCGCGCTTGGTCTTGATCTTGGACATGATTACCTCAGTTGAGTGACCCCTTCAGCACGGCGATCAGTCCGGCCTGGGGGTAAGAAGCGCGGTTTCGTCCTGAAGCCTTACTTCTTTTTCTTGGGGCCGATGAGCATGTGCATCATCTTGCCTTCCATCTTCGGCGCCTGTTCCACAGTGCCGATCTCCGCCAGGTCGGCCTCGAAGCGCTGCAGCTGCTTCATGCCGAGTTCCTGGTGGGCCATTTCACGTCCGCGGAAGCGGAGCGTGATCTTGGCCTTGTCGCCGTCTTCCAGAAAGCGGATGACGGCGCGCAACTTCACCTGGTAGTCCGCGTCCTCGGTACCGGGACGCAGCTTGATTTCCTTGATCTGGACCTGGTGCTGCTTCTTCTTGGCTTCCTTCTTCTGCTGCTTCTGCTCGAAGACGTACTTGCCATAGTCCATGATGCGGCACACGGGCGGCTCGGCATCGGGGACCAGCTCCACCAGGTCCAGTTCGACGGCTTCCGCCGCCGCAAGGGCATCGCGCAGCGGCATGATGCCGGCCTGCTTGCCGTCCTGGTCCACGAGACGCACTTCGCGCGCGCGGATTTCGCCGTTGATGGCGGGACGTTTTTCCTTAGCAGGGGCGCTGCTACGTTCAGGCTTGATCGCTATTTCCGTTCTCCAAAACAAAACGCCCGCGCTGCGCGATATCCGCGGCGAGGCGGTCAGCGAAGTCCGCTACGGACATGCTGCCCAGGTCCTCGCCCTTGCGGGTACGTACAGACACGGTGCCGGATTCCATCTCGCGCTCGCCCACGACCAGGAGGTAGGGGATGCGCTGAAGGGTGCGGTCGCGAATCTTAAAGCCGATTTTCTCGTTTCTCAAGTCCGCGATGGCCCGGAAACCCTTGGCCTTCAAGGCCTCCTGGACAGCTTGGACCCCCGGGGCCTGGGCGTCGGTAATCCCCATGACCACGGCCTGGACCGGGGCCAGCCAGGCCGGGAAGGCCCCGGCATAGTGCTCGATCAGCATGCCGATGAAGCGCTCGAAGGAGCCCAGGATGGCCCGGTGCAGCATGACCGGGTACTGGCGGGAGTTGTCCTCGGCCACGT
>DASUDN010000050.1:0-11471 GCA_036275595.1 Moraxellaceae bacterium | reverse complement strand
CAGCGGCGGCAGCAAGATCACCGGCGTGACCATCACCACCACCGCCAGCGGCGGCGGCGGGGGCGGCAGCAGCAGTGGCGGCGGCGGCGGGGGCGGCGGCGCGCTGGACGCCTGGGCCCTGCTGGCGCTTGGCGGCCTGCTGCTGGGCCGGCGTCGCGCGTAGCAATTGCGGAGTGCAAAAAAAGGGAGCCTCGGCTCCCTTTTTCATTGGCGGCGCGTCAGCGCGGTCCGGCGGGCCGCCGGTCCCGCGACGCGTTGCGTTCAGGCGGCGTGGATGAGGCCGGGTGCCGGCAGCGGCGGCAGGCCGTGGTGGGCGCGCGCCTTGGCGCAGCAGGCATCGCCCGGCTGCACCTCGTGGCAGACCGAGGGCCGCTCGGCATAGATGGCGCAGCTGACGCCCTCCCCGACCGTGCCCCGCAGCGCGACACAGCGCGGCTGCGGCTGGTCGGTGCCCTGCATGCAGCGCGTGACGGGGCCGAGGGAGTTGGTGAGCGCCACCGGCACGCGGCCGACGGGATGGGCGCTGGTTTCGGCCCAGTAGAAGCTGACGCGGAAGGTGCTGCAGCAGGCGCCGCAGCGCAGGCAGGGGCTGGATTCGCTCATGGGGCAAACGAAGACGGCGGCTGGCTGGAAGGGGATGCCGGGATTTTTAGCCAAGGCGGTGCGACCCGGCAAGAGGCGTAGCGTAAGCGCCCCCGGGGGGCAGTCGCGCGGAGGCCCGACCTACTTGAACAGATCCTTCAGTCCCGCCAGATGCGCATGCCCCAGCGCCTTCTTCTCCTCGACGCTGCGGTTGGAGGTCTTGCCCTCCCACTCCAGGTCCTCCGCCGGCAGCTCCTCCAGGAAGCGGCTCGGCGTGGTGGGCATGTTCTCGCCGCCGGACTTGCGGCGCAGCGCGTGGGTCAGGGTGAGGGTCTTCTTGGCGCGGGTGATGCCCACGTACATCAGCCGCCGCTCTTCCTCGATGGTGTCGGCCTCGATGCTGTTGCGGTGCGGCAGCAGGTCCTCTTCCATGCCGATGATGTAGGTGTGCGGGAACTCCAGGCCCTTGGCGGCATGCAGGGTCATGAGCTGCACGCGGTCCAGGTCTTCTTCCTCGGCCTGCTGCTCGAGCAGGTCGATCAGCACCAGCTTGCGGATGACGTTCTCGATGGCCTTGTCGTCCTCGTCGTCCTGCTTCTCCGCCATCTTCTGGATGGAGTTGAGCAGGCTCTGCACGTTCTCGATGCGCTTGTCCGCCTGCGCCGGCGTGCCCGAGGTGTCGCGCAGGTGGTCGTCGTACTGGATGTCCACCAGCATCTGGCGGATGGCGTTCAGGCTGTTGTCGCCATCCACCACGTTGCGCGCCGTGTCCTGCAGCCACTGCGCAAACTCCTGCAGGCGCGCGTGCTGGCGCTCCTGCAGGTGCAGGCCCAGGCCCATCTCCTCGCAGGCGCTCAGCAATGAGCAGGCGCGCTGCTGCGCGTAGCTGCCGAGCTTTTCCAGGGTGGCGGGCCCGAGCTCGCGCTTGGGCGTGTTGACGATGCGCAGGAAGGCGTTGTCGTCGTCCGGGTTGATGATGAGCCGCAGGTAGGCCATCACGTCCTTGATCTCGGCCTTGGAGAAAAAGCTCTGGCCGCCGGAGATCTTGTAGGGGATCTGCAGCTCGCGCAGCTTGGTCTCCAGCAGGCGCGACTGGAAGTTGCCGCGGTAGAGGATGGCGTAGTCGCGGAACTCGGTGCGGTGCATCAGCTTGTGGTTGAGGATGTCGGTGGCGACGCGCTCGGCCTCGGCGTCCTCGTTCTGGCAGGTGAGCACGCGGATGGGGTCGCCCATGCCCATCTGGCTCCACAGCTGCTTCTCGAACACATGCGGGTTGTTGGCGATGACGGTGTTGGCCGCCTTCAGGATGCGGCTGGTGGAGCGGTAGTTCTGCTCCAGCTTGATCACGGTGAGGCCGGGGAAGTCCTCGGTCAGCGCCACCATGTTCTCGGGCCGCGCGCCGCGCCAGGCGTAGATGGACTGGTCGTCGTCGCCCACCGCGGTGAGCGCGCCGCGGGAGCCGACCAGCAGCTTCACCAGCAGGTACTGCGCCATGTTGGTGTCCTGGTACTCGTCCACCAGCAGGTAGTGGATGCGGTTCTGCCAGCGCTCGCGCAGCTCCTTGTCGTCGCGGAAGGCGAGGGTGGGCAGCAGGATCAGGTCATCAAAGTCGACGGCGTTGTAGGCGCGCAGGTGGCGGTTGTATTCCTCGTAGACGCGGGCGGCGAACTGCTCGCCCTCGTTCTCCGCCCTGGCCATGGCCTCGGCCGGCGACAGCAGGTCGTTCTTGAAGCTGGACACCAGGTTGCGGATCAGGTCGATCTTGTCGCTGGCGTTCTCGCGGTGCAGCAGCTCGCCGAGCAGGGTGCGCGAGTCGTCGGCATCAAAGATGGAAAAGCCGTTCTTGAGCCCGAAGTGGGCCAGCTCCCGGCGCAGGATGTTGAGGCCCAGGTTATGGAAGGTGGACACGGTGAGGCCGCGCGCCTCCTTGCCCTGCACCAGCTTGCCGGCGCGCTCCTTCATCTCGCGCGCGGCCTTGTTGGTGAAGGTCACCGAGACGATCTTGCTGGCGCTGATGCCGCATTCCTGGATCAGGTAGGCGATCTTGCGCGTGATCACCGACGTCTTGCCGGAGCCCGCGCCGGCAAGCACGAGCAGGGGGCCGCTGATATGACGGACGGCCTCGCGCTGGCGGGGATTGAGATCGTTCATGAGGGCTGGGGGCAACATCGGGAGGGCCGCCGGCGGGCGGCAAGGCAGGGATTCTAGCGAGGGGGGCGGGGTCCGCCAATTCTTGACGCGGCCGCCCGGACCGGGGTCGCGCGCCGCCGTGGCCGTCCGCGCCCGGGGCAGCGCCCGCGCCCCCACCCGCCAGCGGCTGCGCCCCCACCGCCGGAAGGGCCCGGACCCGGCGCGAAGGTAAGTGCTTGCTTAGGCTTCAACGGAATAAGGGCGCGCCTTGTGGCGCCGCCTGCTGCGGAGGCCGTGGCATCTCATACGCCTGAACTAGAGTTAGCGCAGCGGCAGCGAAGCCGCAGCAAAAACTCTACAGGGAGACAACCATGAACAAGTACATGGCGGAGGTCGTGGGGACCTTCTGGCTGGTGCTGGGCGGTTGCGGCAGTGCCGTGCTGGCGGCGGCCTTTCCCGGGCTGGGCATCGGGCTGCTGGGCGTGTCGCTGGCCTTCGGCCTGACGGTGGTGACCATGGCCTATGCCATCGGCCACATTTCCGGCTGCCACCTCAACCCGGCGGTGTCGGTCGGCCTCTGGGCCGGCGGCCGCTTCCCGGCCGGCGAGCTGCTGCCCTACATCGTCGCCCAGGTGGCGGGCGGCCTGCTCGCGGGCGCGGTGCTGTACGGCATCGCCAGCGGCAAGCCCGGCTTCGACGTCGTCGCCTCGGGCTTTGCCGCCAATGGCTACGGCGCGCACTCCCCGGGCGGCTATTCGCTGGGCGCGGCGCTGCTCACCGAGGTGGTGATGACGCTGATGTTCCTGGTGGTGATCCTGGGCGCCACCGACGCGCGCGCCCCGGCCGGACTGGCGCCGCTGGCCATCGGGCTGTGCCTGGCGCTGATCCACCTGATCAGCATCCCGGTGACCAATACCTCGGTGAACCCGGCGCGCAGCACGGGCGTGGCGGTGTTCGTGGGCGACTGGGCCCTGGCCCAGCTCTGGCTGTTCTGGCTGGCGCCGCTGGCGGGCGCGGTGCTGGGCGCGGTGGTGTACCGCGGCATCCGCGGCCCGGACTGAGGACGGCGCGCCTCAGCCCGGCTTCTTTACCGCGTACTTCTCCAGCTCCAGCTCCTGCTTCCAGCGCTCCAGCAGGGCGCGGGTGTCGTGCTGCCAGGGGTGGAAGCCGGGGCGGTAGTAGTCCAGGTAGGCGGGAATGAGCTTGCGGAACCAGCCCTTGCGGCCCCACAGCGTGTTCATCCCCTTTGCCCACATCTTCAGGTCCCAGAGCTTGCCGTCGGCCTTGAGCAGGCGGTGGTGGAACCAGACCTGGTGGGAGATGAAGAGCCAGGTGGTGAGCAGCATCACGCGCACGCGCATGGCATAGCTGCCGCCCATCTGCTCGTAGACGTCGAAGGCCACGGCCTTGTGCTCGTTCTCCTCCACGGCGTGCCAGAGCCAGAGCAGGCGCGCCCTGGGGTCCAGCTTCTCCACCATCTCCGGCGTGGTCAGGATCTGCTCGGCCAGGATGGCGGTGAAGTGCTCCAGCGCGCAGGTGATGGCAAGCTGGCGGATCGGCGGGAGCTGCTCCTGGATGAAGGCCACGCGCTTCTTCACGAAGGCCTCGATGAAGCCCAGGTCGATGCCGTGCGACTTGGCGTAGCTGTTGTAGGCCAGGTGTTCCTTGGAGTGCATGGCCTCCTGGCCGATGAAATCCGACACCGCCTTCTGCAGTTCGGGGTCGGTGATGCGCTCGCGGAAGGCGCGCACCGACTCGATGAACATGCGCTCGCCGTCGGGGAAGGTGGCGGAGAGCGCGTTCAGCATGTGGGTGAGGAAGGGGTCGTTGTCGGCCCAGTAGCGCGGCAGGTCGCTGAAATCGAAGTCCATGCGGCGCACCGTCATGGGCGCGGCGGGGACCCGGGCGCCGGCCCTGGACAGCGTGGCGGGGCGGGTGTTCAGGCGGGCAGTCATGCGGCGGCCTCCAGCAGTTCCGGGCGCTTCAGCATGCCGGCGAGCAGGCGCAGGCCCTTCTCGCGCAGGTGGCGCTTGTCGCGCTTGCTGGGGTGGAAGTCGCGCTTGTAGTAGGCCAGGTAGGCGGGGGCCAGCTTGCGCAGGAAGCCCGGCTTGCCGAGCAGCCAGTTCCAGCCCTCGCGGATGGACTTCCAGTCGGCCTTGTCGTCCATCTCCGCGCGCAGCTGGAAGTAGTGGAAGATGGTGAAGCCGGTGAACTCCAGCGTGGTCAGGGCCATCTCGCTGACGCGCGTCCAGTAGTCGCCCACCTGCTCCTGGTACACGTCGAAGGCCACCGACTTGTGCTCGGACTCCTCCACCGCGTGCCACAGCCACAGCGGCAGCAGGTCCTGGTGCATGCCCTTCAAAAATTCGGGGTTCTCCAGCATGGTCTCGGCCAGCATGGCGGTGAAATGCTCGAGTGCGCAGGTCTTGGCCAGCAGGCGCTCCGGCGACATGCGCTTTTCCTGCCAGCGGATGCCGTCGTGCACGAACTTCTCCACCTTGGCGGTGGGCACGCCCTTGCGCTGCATGAGGGCGTTGAACACCTCGTGCTCGTTGCCGTGGTGCGCCTCCTGGCCGATGAAGCCCTTCACCTCTTCCTTGAGCTGTGCGCTCCGGAGCGTGGGCTGGTAGCGGCGCACCGCGCGCACGAACATGCGCTCGCCCTCGGGGACGGTGCAGGACAGGGCGGTGAGCAGGATGGACTTGAACTGGCTGCCGCCGAACCAGTAGCGCGGCAGGTCCGGGTCGAAGGCAAAGTCCATGCGGCGGGGCTGGATGGCGCTGCGGTTGACGCGGCGGGCGGCGGGAGTCTGGGCGGGAGCGGTCATGGCAGTCCTCGGACGGGTACTCATGGTCCGAGTATTCCCCCGCGGCAGCGCGCCGGTCAGGGTGGGGGATGCCAAGTTCTTGTCGGTTCAGGCCAAGCCACTCGGGCTCGACCGGGTGTCGCGCGCCGCCCCCGTTCGCCCGGAACGCTCCGGACGAGGGGGGGGGAGGGAGGCCGCCAGGGGCGGTCAGGGAGTAAAAGCGGCGGGTGCCATGCCGTCGGTGCCCGCCAAAACCGGGGACCCTCAGCCCTGCAGGGCGAGGAGGGCCTTGTACTTCTTTTCCAGCGCTTCGCTGTCGTGGTCTTCCGGGTGGAAGCCGGGACGGAAGTAGTCCAGCAGGGGCAGGGTCAGCTCGGTCAGGAAGCCCTTGTAGCCGAACAGGCCCCAGACGCCGCGGGTCCAGGACTTCAGGTTGAGGAGCTGGCCGTCTTTCGCCATCAGGCGCACCTGCTGCTCCACCAGCACGGCGGCCAGCACGGTCCAGGCGAACACCATGAAGCCGGCGCGGGTGCCGTAGCTGTTCTTGTACAGGCGCTGGTAGGCGTCGTAGCAGACCGACTTGTGCTCGGACTCTTCCACGGCGTGCCACAGCCACATCTTCTTCATGACCGGGTCGTTCATGCGGCCGCTCCAGTCCTCGCGCACCATCAGCTGCTTGGCGATGGTGGCGGTGAAGTGCTCCAGGGCGCAGGTCACGGCCAGCTGCTGCTTGTGGTTCAGCACGCGGTGGCCGAACTTGAGCAGCTTGCCGACGCGGCGGTGCATGTAGTCCAGGTCGATGCCGTGGGCGGTGGCGTAGTCGTTGAAGACCTTGTGTTCCTTGGAGTGCATGGCTTCCTGGCCGATGAAGGCCGAGATTTCCTTCTGCAGGACCGGGTCGTCGATCTGGTCGCGGATGTTGCGCATGCTGGTGACGAAGAAGAACTCGCCTTCCGGGAACAGCGACGACAGGTTGGACAGGAAATGGGTCAGGAAGGGGTCGTCGTGGAACCAGTACTTGGGCACGTTGTCGAAGCCGAAATCCATGCGGCGGACGGGGAAGCTGGACTTGATCTGGGCCTGGGCGGTCATCTCTTGCTCCTGGTCTGGGCTGGGGGCTGCCGGCCGTGACCCCGGGGGGGCTTTACGGCTAGGATTCCAGTCGCTTCGGGCAGCTCTACTGACACGTCGGGTTTCTTCATTGAATGTGTCATTGAACGATGTAAGTATTGCCAGCGGTCCGGAGCGCCCGCTAGGTCATTTCGGGCCAATTACGCATTCCAATGGTTAAACGGGGCCAGACTATGTCAACGGCGGATCTTCACCACCCGGCCATCCCGGTCAGCTACGCCAGGCTCCTCGTGGACCTGTGCAAACGCTGGCACGTGGCCCCCGAGGAGCTCATGGCGGAGACCGCCCTGGCCCGGGTGGAACCGCACGTGCTGGACGTGCGCCTGACCCCGCTGGAGTTCAACCTGCTGGTGGCGCGGGCCCTGCGCCTGACCGGGGAACCCGCCCTCGGCTACCACTTCGGCCTGCAGACCAAGCTCTCCGCCCACGGCTTTCTGGGCTATGCGGTGATGACCTCCGCCACCCTGCGCGAGGCCCTGGCCCTCACCGAGAAGTTCTTCAGCACCCGCTCCGGCGCCCTGGATTTCCGCTTCTTCGTCGAGGGCGACACCGCCATCGTCCAGATCGACAACACCGCCGACATCAAGCCGCCCTTCGCCTTCCCCTACGAGAGCCTGCTCATCGGCCTCTGCCATGCCGGCGCCTACATCACCGGCGAGAGCTCGCTGGAGGCGGAGATCTGGATCGACTTCCCCGAGCCCGCCTACTACCAGGCCCATGCCCGCCTGCTGCCCTGCCCCATTCGCTACGGCAAGCCGGTGAACCAGCTGCGCTTCCCGGCCCGCCTGCTGGACAAGCCCCTGCTGCTGGCCGACGCCGCCGCCAGCCAGCAGGCCGCCGAGCAGTGCGAGCGCGAGCTGGAGGCGCTGTCCTCCAAGCCCCTGGTGACGCGCGTGCGCGCCCTGCTGGGCGAGGACATGAGCACCATGCCCGACCTGGAGACCGTGGCCCGGCGCTGCTGCATGTCCGCCCGCTCGCTCAAGCGCAAGCTGGCCGAGCAGGGGGTGAGCTTCTCCGAGCTGGTGGCCGAGATGCGCCATGACGAGGCGGTGCTGCTGCTGGCCGAGGGGCGCCTGTCCATCGAGCAGATCGCCGAGCGCCTGGGCTACCGCGACCCGGCCAACTTCACCCGGGCCTTCAAGGCCTGGACCGGCTCCACCCCGCGCCAGTACCGGGACCGCCTGCGCACGTCCACCCTGGCCCGGGCCTGACCGGCGGGGGCGGGCGTCAGGCCAGGCGCCCCCGGCGCACGCCCGACCTGCGGGAAACGCCGGATCGGCTACGCCAAAAGCGTGAAGTTGCCTGCCGGGTTTGGCGGGGGTTGCCGAAGGGTTCATAATCCGGCCTTTTCCGCTTGCCAGCCCGGATGCGATCCATGATCAACGGCGTGACCCTGAGCCATTACCTCGTCGAGAAGCAGCGTTCCAACCCCCACATCACCCATGAGCTGCGCCTGCTCATCGAGAACATCGGCACCGCCTGCAAGGCCATCGGCGTGGCCATCGGCAAGGGCGCCATCGCCGGCGTGCTCGGCCATGCCGGCACCGACAACGTGCAGGGCGAGGCGCAGAAGAAGCTGGACGTGCTGTCCAACGAGATCCTCATCCAGTCCAAGCGCGCCAACGGCACCCTGGCCGCCATGGCCTCCGAGGAAATGGACGAGATCTACCACATCCCGCCCGAGTACCCGCGCGGCGACTACCTGCTGCTGTTCGACCCGCTCGACGGCTCCTCCAACATCGATGTCAACATCTCCGTGGGCACCATCTTCTCGGTGCTGCGCCGCAAGGCCCCCAAGGTCAAGAAGCCGGTGGTGGACGAGTTCCTGCAGCCGGGCACCGAGCAGGTGGTGGCGGGCTATGCCGTCTACGGCCCCTCCACGCTGCTGGTGATGACGCTCGGCGACGGCGTGGACTGCTTCACCCTGGACCGCGAGCACGGCGAGTTCGTGCTGACGCAGGAAAAGATGCGCGTGCCCGAGGACACCGGGGAATTCGCCATCAACATGTCCAACCAGCGCTTCTGGGAGGCGCCGGTGCAGCGCTATGTCGAGGAGCTGCTGATGGGCAAGGCCGGCCCGCGCGAGAAGGACTTCAACATGCGCTGGGTGGCCTCCATGGTCGCCGACGTGCACCGCATCCTGACCCGCGGCGGCATCTTCATGTACCCGCTGGACAGCAAGACCAAGGAACAGGGCGGCAAGCTGCGCCTGATGTACGAGGCCAACCCCATGGCCCTGCTCATCGAGCAGGCCGGGGGCGCCGCCACCACCGGGCGCGAGCGCATCCTGTCGCTCGCGCCCGAGAAGCTGCACCAGCGCGTGCCGGTGGTGCTGGGCTCGAAGAACGAAGTGGAGCGCGTGACGCGCTACCACCACGAATAAGCGGCAGGCATAGCCGCCGGGACACACCGCGCAGGTCGGCACGGAACGCCCCTACCCTGACTTCCACACACAGAAGAAGACAACGATGGTCGCTACAGCAAACATCCAGCCCGAGGTCGAGCGCCGCTACGTCGCGCTCATGATGGGCGTGGTGGGCCGCGCCCTGGTCGCCGCCAGCCAGTCCGACGAGGTCATCCACAAGGAGACCCGCGCCTTCCCCGTGGGCTTCATCCTGCAGATGAAGGTCATGCCCAACGGTCCCGCCTTCACCGCCCAGGTGCAGGACGACGGCTCCCTGAAGCTGCTCAAGGACTACACCGGCAAGCCCGACCTGTGCGCGCGCTTCAAGCACATGGCGCACGCCTTCCTCGTGCTGAGCTTCCAGGAGGGCACCGCGCGCGCCTTCGCCAACGACCGCATCTACGTGGACGGCGACGTCTCGCACGCCATCCGCCTGGTGCGCTGCCTGTCGCGCATGGAAGTGCTGATCCTGCCCAGGCTGGTCGCCGAGCGCGCGGTCAAGCGCTACCCCGATATTTCCATCGCCGACAAGGTCGGCATCGCCGCGCGCATCTATGGCCGCGTGGCCGTCAATTTCCTGAAGGGAGCATAAGAAGATGTCCAAGGCCTATTACGAGTTTTTCTGCCCGGTGAAGGTGGTGGCGGGCCACAAGGCGCTGGAGCACATTCCCTTCGAGCTGGCCACGCTGCAGGCCACGCGTCCCATGGTGCTGACCGACAAGGGCGTGGTGGCCGTGGGCCTGCTCAAGCACGTGGAAGCCGCGTTCGCCGACAGCGACATCGCCATCGCCTGCGTGTTCGACGACGTGCCGCCGGACAGCTCCATGACCACGGTGCGCAACGCCGCCGCCATGTACCGCGCCAATGGCTGCGACGCCATCATCGCCGTCGGCGGCGGCTCGGTGATCGACACCGCCAAGGCCACCAACATCCTCGTGACCGAGGGCGGCGACGACCTGCACGCCTTCTCCGGCGCGCACAACCTGAAGCGTCCGCTGAAGCCGCTGTTCGTGGTGCCCACCACCGCCGGCACCGGCTCCGAGACCACCATGGTGGCCGTGGTGTCCGACCCGGAGAAGGGCGTGAAGGTGCCCTTCACCAGCTACTTCCTGCTGCCCAACGCGGCCATCCTGGACCCGCGCATGACGCTGACGCTGCCGCCGCACATCACCGCCATGACCGCGATGGACGCCATGACGCACGCCGTCGAGGCCTTCACCTGCCTCGCCGCCAACCCCATCAGCGACGCCTACGCCACCGCCGCCATCCGCAAGATCAGCGACAACCTGCTGCGCGTGATGGACAACCCGGCCGACGCCGACGCGCGCCTGGAACTGGCGCAGGCCTCCACCATGGCCGGCATCGCCTTCTCCAACGCCATGGTCGGCCTGGTGCACTCGCTGGGCCACTCCGCGGGCGCGGTGTGCCACCTGCCGCACGGGCTGTGCATGAGCCTGTTCCTGCCCTATGTGCTGGAGTACAACAAGGACGTGAACGGCGAGCGCATCGGCGAGCTGCTGCTGCCGCTGGCCGGCGCCGACGCCTATGCCACCACGCCGCGCCAGGAGCGCGCCGAGCGCGCCATCGGCCACATCCGCTGGCTGCGCGACGAGCTCTACAACCGCTGCAAGCTGCCGCGCACGCTGAAGGAAACCGGCAAGGTGAGCGAGCCCCAGCTCGAGCAGATTGCCGACCTCACCATCAACGACGGCTCCATCATCTTCAATCCCAAGGAAACCGACCGCGAGGAGGCGCTGGCCATCCTCAAGCGCGCCTGGGCCTGAGAGGAGGCGGGGCCCTGCCCTGCCTGAGCCTGCCGACATGAAAAAAGCCGCCCGAAGGCGGCTTTTTTCATGGGGCGTCGGGCGAGGGCGTCGACTCTGCTGGCGATTGCGGCGGCGCGGCCCCGGCCTCGCGCTGCAGTCGCGCAAACGCAGCCCGCAAGGCCGCGTCGGGACGGAAGTCGATGCCGTCCTCGAGCGCGGGCAGGTGCGTGAGGCGCGCGCTGCAGCAGTGGCCGGTCACGGCCAGCACGTCCTCGCGGACGGCGCCCGGGGCGGTGCGCTCAGCCATCCTTGCGCTTGCAGGTGTTGATGCCGAGCAGCTGGTAGGGCGGGCACCAGCCGGACAGGCCGGTCAGGATGGGCACCAGGCCGACCAGGCCCCACAGCGTCTTCGGACCGACGACGACCAGGGCCAGCAGGGCCAGGCCGACAACGACGCGGATCACGCGCTCGGTATCCCCAATATTGCGTTCCATGGCGGCGCTCCTTATTTGCCGAAGTTTTCCGGATGGGCGCGGCGGTCCAGGTTCTCCGCCGGGGACGTCCTGCTGTGGCCCAGGACGTAGCGGATGCCAAGCGGCATGGCCACGAACATGAACAGTCCGATAAGGATGACGAGCAGGCCGCCCAGGTC
>DASUDN010000049.1:0-7504 GCA_036275595.1 Moraxellaceae bacterium | reverse complement strand
GACCCGCGGCCTCCTTGAAGCGGTCGATGCCCCCGAAATGGTGGTGGTTGGCAACGGCGCGGTCCGCCTGCAGCCACTGCCCGGCGAACTCCATGTCCAGGCCCGCGAAGCCGCCGGTCTGGTAGCGCTCCAGGTGATCCCGGGTGGTGCCGTGGGAATGGAAAAGAAAGTAGTCGGGATTGAGCCGGTCGAAGGCCAGGACCGTGGCCTTGTCGGCGCGGGTGAGTTGGGCGATGCGCGCGGCCACGTCGCCCCAGAGGCGGGGCTCCAGGGCGGCATCATAGATGTCCCCGACCAGGCGGGACTCGGCTTCCGTATCCGGGCTCATGGCAATCCTTGTCAAATGAGCGGGCTGTCCGTGGCTCCATTCTTGTGAGCGGGCGCGCGGGCGGCAATTGCGGACAGCCGCAACGGTCGGGCCGTCTGTCGGATCACCCCCTACGGAAAGAGGGGGTGGGCCGCCGGGCTTCGCGGCTTCAGGTGGGACGGTGGGGCGCCAGCAGCGCCGGCAGGAAGCACTCGGCCACCAGCACCGGGCGGCCGTGGAAGACGAGGTGGGAGCGGCGGGCGTAGACCCGGCCTTCGGGCTGGTCGACGCGGGCGATCTCGATGGGACCGCGGCGCAGGGTGGGGTCGCGGAAGAGCAGGTGGCCCAGCGAGCGCGTGCCCAGTTTGCGCAGGCGCCGGCCCGGGCCGGAGAGCGAGCTGACCGGCAGCACGCTGCGGGCGCGGACCCAGGCCTCGCCGTGGCCGAGCAGGGCCACCTCGCGGATCAGCGCGTAGCGCCCGGGGGACAGGCCCATGCGCCGCGCCTCCTCCGGCGCCGGCCGGCCCCAGTACTGGGCGAGCAGGCGGACCCGGAAGTCGCCGCCGGCCGCGCGCAGCAGCCGGGCGGTCAGGGAGCCGTGCTCCAGCAGCCAGTCGCGCACCGGCGGCGGGGGCTGCAGCTGCCAGTGGCGGGCGGGCGGGAGCCAGTGACGGGGCGGGGTCCAGACGGGCATGGAGGGCCGGGCGGGGTGGCAAAATGAGGGCCGAGCATGCCGCCCGCTCCGGGGGAAGGCAAGACGAATACGAAGGTGTCCCGGCGGTCACAAACTGGAAACAGAGGGAGGGATTTGGCAGACTCCCCCTCCGTTCGTGCGCGCCAGCCCCTGGCGCCGGTTCCAAAGCGCCAGTCCAGTAGGCGGCGCCAGACGAGGGTGATATGAGAAAGTGGCAGTGTGTGGTGTGCGGTTTCATCTATGACGAAGCCGTGGGTATGCCCTGGGACGGAATTCCCGCCGGCACCAAGTGGGAAGACATCCCCGCGGACTGGGTGTGCCCGGACTGTGGCGTGGGCAAGGAAGATTTCGAGATGGTCGAGGTCTGACAAGGCCGCGGGCGGCCCGGCCGGTGCAGCGTCGACTTGCTGCGGTCCCCGGTCCGGCACCTGGCTGCGCCACCGCCCCTGGCGGGAGACATGACCCGAGGACAGGCCTGCACTTGCGCAGGCCTGTTTTTTGTTTAGGAGAACTCGCGAATGAATACGCTGGTTATCGTCGGCACCGGCCTTGCCGGCTACAACCTGGCCAAGGAATTCCGCAAGCTCGACAGCGAGCGGCCCCTGCTGATCATCACGCAGGACGACGGGCGCAACTACTCCAAGCCCATGCTGTCGACCGGCTTCACCAAGGGCAAGTCCGCCGATGAGCTCGCGATGAACTCCGTGGAGCAGATGCGCGAGCAGCTCAAGGCCGAGATCCGCACCGGTGTGTCGGTGAACGCCATCGATCGCGTGGCGCGCACCCTCCAGGTCGAGGGCGAGATCATTCCCTACGGTGACCTGGTGCTGGCGCTGGGCGCCGACGTGTTCCGTCCGGCGCTGGGTGGCGACGCCACCGAGCATGTCTATTCCGTGAACGACCTGCAGGATTACGCGCGCTTCCGCCAGGTGATGGCCGGCAAGAAGAAGGTCATCGTGATTGGCGGCGGCCTCATCGGCTGCGAATTCGCCAATGACCTGTCCAATGGCGGCATCGAGGTCGAGGTGGTCGAGCCCGTCGGCCGCGTGCTGCCGTCGCTGCTGCCCGAGCGTGCCTCCGATGCCGTGGCCAATGGCCTGGCTTCGCTGGGCGTGAAGTTCCATTTTGGCCACAGCGTGAAGGGCGTGTGGCAGTCGGGCGAAGGCGTGTCCGTCGAGCTCAGCAATGGCGAGCGTATCGCCGGCGATCTCGTGCTGTCCGCCATCGGCCTGCGACCGCGCACCCAGCTTGCCCTCCTGGCCGGCCTCAAGGCCGAGCGCGGCATCGTGGTCGACCGCTTCCTGCGCACCTCCGACCCGCATGTGTATGCGCTGGGCGACGCCGCCGAAGTCGAAGGCAAGGTGCTGCTGTATGTGCTGCCGCTGATGGCGGCGGCGCGCGCGCTGGCCAAGACGCTGGCCGGCCAGCCCACGCAGGTGCAGTACCCGGCCATGCCGGTGCAGGTGAAGACGCCGGTGTGCCCGGTGGTGGTATCGCCCGTCATCCCCGGCACGCCGGGGCAGTGGGAGATCGAGGCCGAGGGCAACGACGTCAAGGCGGTGTTCAAAAGCCCTGAAGGCCAGACCCTGGGCTTCGCCCTGACCGGCGCCCATGCCGGCAGCAGCGCGCTCAAGATGGAACTGACCAAGCAGCTGCCCCCCATCCTGCCCTGAGGCACCGCTGGCGCCCGGCCGGGCGCCAGTGCCGCAGGAGCCGGCGGCCGCCGGCTCCTGTGTCAGGCCGCCACGAAGCGCCGCGACGCCGGCTTGCGCTCGCCGGACAGCTCCTCGTTCGAAAAATCATCCACGTTGATCACATCGCGCACGGCAAGCGCCGCCTCGCGCATGAGCTGCGCCTCCGCCGGCGTGAGGATCCCGGCCTTGAGTCCCGCCTCGGCGGTGGGCTCGGTGAGGTGGCCGGCATTCACGGCCTCGCGCAGGCGCCGGTGCAGCGGCTTGCTGTCCGCCATGAGACGGAAGGCGTGCTCCAGCATGCCGGTGGCATCGTTGCGGTCATGGCTCTGGTAAAGCCCCGCACTGAGGCGCTCCAGCGAATCGGTAGGACTCAGCATCAGGCGCGCCACTTCGTGGCTGGTGCGGTCGGACGGTCCGTGGCAGCGGCGCCCCAAGGGGAACAGCCAGAGCCGCAGCAGCAGGCCCAGCGGGCGCGAAGGGAAGTTGAGCAGGATCTCGTGCAGCCGCGACTCGATGAGCTGTGTGCTGTGCGCGAGGCTGTAGTCCACGAGCGGGCGGTCCTCGGCGGGGCGGCCTTCGTCCTCCCAGCGCTTGAGCGTGGCGCTGGCGAGGAAGAGCTCGCTGAGGACGTCGGCGAAGCGGCCGGAAAGCATCTCGCGCCGCTTCAGCTCGCCGCCGAGCAGGCCGAGGGCGGCGTCGGCGGTGAAGGCGAAAGCCGCGGAGAGGCGCGCCAGCTGCCGATACCAATAGGCGGTCGGCGTATGCGGCGCGCGGGCGAAGGCGCTGAAGGTAAGGGCATGCGCGAAGGCGCGCAGGCCGTTGCTGGCCAAGTAGCGGGCATGCGCCAGCAGCACCTCGTCGAACGCCTCCTCGGCGTGCTGGCGGCTTTCCAGGCTCAGCACCTCGATCTCGCGCAGCAGGAAGGGATGGCAGCGCATGGCACCCTGCCCGAAGATGATGAGTGAGCGGGTGAGGATGTTGGCGCCCTCCACCGTGATGCCCACCGGCACCGCCTGGTAGATGGAGGCCAGGTAATTGCGCGGTCCTTCGCAGATGCCCTTGCCCGCGTGCAGGTCCATGGCCAGGTTCACCGCCTCGCGCATGCGCTCGGTGCAGCTGTATTTCATGATGGCGGAGGCCACCGCCGGCTGCTCGCCGAGGTCCAGCCCGATGCAGGTGAGGCGGCGCGCGGCCTCCAGCGTGTAGGCATGGCCGCCGATGCGCGCCAGCACCTCCTCGATGCCTTCGAGCTTGCCGATGGGCACGTTGAACTGCTGCCGCACCGCGGCGTATTCGCCGCAGACCCGCGCCATCATCTTGGCTGCCGTGGTGCCCATGGCCGGCAGCGAGATGCCGCGGCCCGCGGCCAGCGCGTTCATGAGCATGCCCCAGCCACGCCCGGCGTAGTCGCGGCCGCCGATGATCCAGCTCAGCGGGATGAAGACGTCGCGCCCGCGCGTGGGGCCGTTCATGAAGGCCTGGTTGGCGGGGAAGTGGCGGCGCCCGATCTCGACACCCGGATGCTGCGCGGGAATGAGCGCGAGGGTGATGCCGATGTCCTCGGCGCTGCCCAGCAGGTGGTCGGGGTCCTGCAGGCGGAAGGCCAGGCCCAGCACGGTGGCCACCGGCGCCAGCGTGATGTAGCGCTTGTTCCAGTTGAGGCGGATGCCGAGCACTTCCTGCCCCTCGTGCAGGCCGCGGCAGACCACGCCCGTGTCGGGCAGCGAGCCCGCGTCGGAGCCGGCCTCGGGACCGGTGAGCGCGAAGCAGGGGAGGTCCTCGCCGCGGGCGAGGCGCGGCAGGTAGTGCCGGCGCTGCTCCTCGGTGCCGTAGTGCAGCAGCAGCTCGGCCGGGCCCAGGGAGTTGGGCACCATCACGGTGATGGCCGCGGAAATGGAGCGCGAACCGATCTTGCTGACGATGGCCGAGTGCGCCTGCGCCGAGAAGCCGAGGCCGCCGTACTCGCGCGGAATGATGAGTCCGAAAAAGCCGTGCTCGCGCAGGAACTGCCATACCGCCGGCGGCAGGTCGCGGCGCTCGTGGATGATGTCCCAGTCGTCGAGCATGGCGCACAATACTTCCGTGGGACCGTTCAGGAAGGCCTGCTCGTCCAGGCTGAGGCGGGGGCGCGGCAGCGACAGCAGTTTCTCCCAGTGGGGATGGCCGCCGAAGAGTTCGGCTTCCCACCAGGTGGTGCCGGCCGTGAGCGCCTCGCGCTCGGTGTCCGAGAGTGGCGGCAGCAGGCGCCGGATCATGTTCATGAGGGGCACCGTCACCACGACCATGCGCAGGGGCTTGAGGCTCCAGGTGAGCAGTAGCAGCCAGGGCAGCCAGAGCAGGGGATGGGCGGGACGGCCCTGCTGCCAGGCCAGGACCATGAAGAGGCCGGTGGCGATGGTGGCGACCAAGCCGGCGCGGACGTTCTGGAACATGAGGATGGCGGTGGCGACGATGAGGCCCAGGATCAAGAGGCTCATGCATGACTCCTGTCAGTGAAGCTCCCGGAAGCGGCACCCCATTGTGCGGGTGCCGCCCCCCTGTCCTGTTTGGATTGCGCTACTTACTGTCGCTCGAGTGTGTCGGGGCGCGGGCCTTGTCAGGGAGGGCCGTGCAGCCTATAAGGGAAGCCTGTCAGCCAGGGCTTTTCGCATGAAGTTCAGAATGCTCCTGTGGTACATGGCGCGGCGCATGGAGATGCTGTCCCGTACCCATCCCGAGTTCATCGCCAAGCTGCACGGACGCGATTTCGTCATCCAGGTCGCCACCGACGAGGGCGCGCACCGCTTCTTCCGCGTCCAGCACAACCGGGTGACCTCGCGCAACACGGTGCACGCCAAGCCCGACCTCGACCTGCACTTCGCCACCAACGATGTCGCCTTCCGCCTGCTCACCACCGGCGACGCCAACAGCTTCATGGCCGCCATGCAGCAGCAGGAAGTAAAGGTGACGGGCGACTATTCACTGCTGATGTGGTTCATGAGCATCGGCAAGTACCTGCGCCCCAACCGGCGCCGCCCGCGGCCGCCGTCGGACTCCGGCACGGCGCCCACCGCCGGCTGAGCGCCGTACGCGCCAGTACAACGAAAGGCCCCGCACGCGGGGCCTTTTTTGTGGCGACGAATTTAGCGGTAGGCTCAAGGCGGCGTAGCGCCTCCGTCGCGCGTTGTGGTGCGCTTACACCTGCGCATAGTGCTCGCGCGCCGCGATCCAGCGCACGAGCAGCGCCTCCGCCGATTCTGGCTGGCGCACCAGAAGCTCGCGCGCGCAGGCCTGCACCGCCGGCAGCAGGGGCGCGTCGCGCAGCAGGTCGGCCAGGCGGAACTGCACCGCGCCGGTCTGGCGCGTGCCCAGCACCTCGCCTGGGCCACGCAGCTCCAGGTCCTTCTCGGCGATGCGGAAGCCGTCGGTGGTGTCGCGCATCGTGGCCAGGCGCTCGCGCCCGAGCTGGCCCAGCGGCGTCTGGTAGAGCAGCACGCAAAAGCTCTGCTGCGCGCCGCGGCCGACGCGGCCGCGCAGCTGGTGCAGCTGCGCCAGGCCGAGGCGTTCGGGATTCTCGATCACCATCAGGGTGGCGTTGGGCACGTCCACGCCCACCTCGATCACGGTGGTGGCCACCAGCAGCTGCAGCTGCCCCTCCTTGAAGGCCTGCATCACCGCCGATTTCTCCGCCGCCTTCTGGCGTCCGTGCACGAGCCCGATGCGCAGCTCCGGCAGCGCCGCCTGCAGCTCGGCGAAGGTGGCCTCCGCCGCCTGTGCCTGCAGCTGCTCCGATTCCTCGATCAGCGTGCACACCCAGTAGGCCTGCTTGCCGGCCAGGCATTGCGCGCGGATGCGCTCGACGATTTCCGCGCGGCGGTCGTTGGGGATGACCAGGGTCTGGATGGGAGTGCGCCCCGGCGGCAGCTCGTCGATCACCGAGGTGTCGAGGTCGCCGTAGGCGCTCATGGCCAGCGTGCGCGGGATGGGCGTCGCCGTCATGATGAGCTGGTGCGGCGCCAGGCCCGCCGCCATGCCCTTCTGCTTGAGCGCGAGGCGCTGGTGCACGCCGAAGCGGTGCTGCTCGTCGATGATCACGAGCGCGAGCTTGTGGAAGCGCACCTCTTCCTGGAACAGCGCATGCGTGCCGATCACCAGCCGTGCCGCGCCGGTGGCGATGGCCTCGTTGGCCTCGCGCCGCGCCTTCACGCCCATCTTGCCGAGCAGCACCGCGACCGGGACGCCGAGCGCGCCGAACCAGCGCCCGAAGTTGGCGGCATGCTGCTCGGCGAGAATCTCGGTGGGCGCCATCAGCGCCACCTGGCAGCCGGCCTCGAGCGCGTGGCAGGCGGCGAGCGCCGCCACCACGGTCTTGCCTGCGCCGACATCGCCCTGCACCAGGCGCAGCATGGGATGCGGCAGGTGCAGGTCGGCGGCGATCTCGTCCAGCACGTGCCGCTGCGCGCGCGTGAGCGGGAATGGCAGCTCTGCCGCGAAGCGCTCGCCCAGCGCCGTGCGCAGCGGCAGCGCCTGCGCGCGTTGCGCCTGGATTTCCGCGCGCCGCTTCAGCAGGCTCACCTGGTGCGCGACGAGTTCCTCGAAGACCAGGCGCTGCTGCGCGGGATGGCGACCCTCCTGCAGCAGGTGGCGGTCCGCGTCGCGCGGCGGCGCGTGCACGTAGCGCAGCGCGTCGGGCAGCGACCAGCCCTGAGTGGCCTGGCGCGGCAGCCAGTCGGGCAGGCCCTCGCGCTCCAGGCGCGCGAGCGCGAGCGTCGCCAGGGCGCGCAGGCGCGGCTGGGTGACGCCTTCGGTGACGGGATAGATGGGGGTGAG
>DASUDN010000048.1:0-4561 GCA_036275595.1 Moraxellaceae bacterium | reverse complement strand
ACGATCTTCTTGGCGACGTCGGATTCCAGGCCGTCCTTGAGCTTGACGACCTGGTGCATTTCCTTGCCCGAGGCTTCCATCTTCTGCGGATCCATGCACTGCGGGTCGATCTTGCGCTTGATGAAGTGGTTTTCCAGCATGGCGAGCACCTGCTCGACCTGGAAGTCGCTCTCGGCGCTGATCTTGATCAGCTTGTCCTTTTCCTTGAGCTCCACCTCGACCTTGTGGCCACGGAAGTCGAAGCGGGTGGCGATTTCCTTCACCGTGTTGGTGACGGCGTTGTTGACCTCGAAGAACTCCAGTTCGGAGACGACGTCGAAGGAGGGCATGGGGGGATTCCTGTCAGGCCGGCGGATGCGCGGAGTTTAACGGGCGGCGGCCACGAATCAATCCGGGGGCGGCCCCCCGCGCCGGCCGGCGCCCCTTCCCCAAGGTAGCCTGCCTCTCCCTCGGGTAGTATCGTCGGGCGCCTGTCCCTGGCCGGGCAGCCGGAACACCACGCCAACGACAGCGTAACCGAGACCTGTGGAGTCGCCATGGCCTACCGCATCATTCCCGTCACCCCTTTCGAACAGAACTGCACCCTGCTGTGGTGCGAGGACACCCGCGAGGCGGCCGTAGTGGACCCGGGCGGCGACCTTGACCGCATCCGGGCGGCGGCCGCGAGCGCTGGTGTCACCATCCGGCAGGTGCTGCTGACCCACGCCCACATCGACCATGCCGGCGGCGCCGCCGAGCTCGCGGCCGGCCTGGACGTGCCCATCGTGGGCCCGCACCCGGGCGACCAGTTCTGGATCGACGGCCTGGCGCAGCAGGCGCGCATGTTCGGCTTTCCCGCGGCGCGCGCCTTCACGCCGGCGCGCTGGCTGGGGCAGGGCGACCGGGTGCAGGTGGGGAAGCTGTCCCTGGAGGTGCGGCACTGCCCGGGGCATACGCCCGGGCACGTGGTGTTCTGGGTGCCGGCCGAGAACCTGGCCATCGTGGGGGACGTGCTGTTCGCGGGCTCCATCGGCCGCACGGACTTCCCGGGCGGGGACTTCGATACCCTGGTGCGCTCCATCCGCGAGCAGCTCTTCACCCTGGGCGACGACGTCGCCTTCATTCCCGGCCACGGCCCCATGTCCACCATCGGCGCGGAACGCCGCAGCAATCCCTTCGTGGCGGATCACCGGTTCGGCTGAGGGGGGGACGCCCGGCCCGGGCGTCGCGGGCGCGTCAGGCGACGGCGACCGCCGCGGGCGG
The DNA here is from genome assembly GCA_036275595.1 of Moraxellaceae bacterium. GTDB lineage: Bacteria > Pseudomonadota > Gammaproteobacteria > Pseudomonadales > Moraxellaceae > UBA2031. The sequence goes on along the minus strand of DASUDN010000048.1, from coordinate 3,319 downwards.
GACCACCAGCGCGGCGGCATGGCAGTCGTCGAGCGCCAGCAGGTAGTACTCCATGCCGCGGCGGGCGGCCTGGAAGCACTTGTGCTGCAGCGCCGGATCGTTGGCGCAGAGGCGCTTGACCAGCTCCATGGCCTCGTAGGGATGGGCGTCGTCGTAGTGGGCATGGGCGCGCAGCCAGGCCATGGTGCGGCGGTCCAGCACCGCCTCGCCGCGCTCCGCGTAGTGGCGCATGCCCTTGACCACCGAGCGCGTCCAGTCCCCGGTGGCCCATTCGATGGCCAGGTTGGTGGCGGCGATGCCCTCGGCGATGCTGGCGCGCTGGTTCATGTGCCAGAGGTAGTGGTTGATGGCGTCCATGGCCGGCGGCGGCACGCAGCCGTCGAGCTCGGCGGCGGTGACACCGAAGCCCATGGCCCAGTCGCGGTACCAGTAGAGGTGGCGCTGCTCGATGCGGATGTTGTTGATCAGCCAGTCGCGCGCCTCCAGTACCCCCGGGTGGGCGACGTCGTTGGCCCGCGCCAGCGTCAGGGCCATGTAGTGCGGGAAGTTGCCGACCAGCGGGTAGAAGTTCAGCAGGGCATGGCGGAAGCGCGCCAGCGGCAGGTCGCCGGCGGCCATGGCCGTGAACAGGGGGTGGCGGGCAATGGCGTCCTTGAGCGGGACCAGGTCGTCCCAGAAGCGCTGCGCCCAGGCCGGGTGCGGGGTGATGGCGACCTCGCCGTAGAGTTCTTCTTTTTCCCTGGCTGTCACGACACGATCCTCCTGGACGCTCCTCGTCCTTCTTCCCACAAGAGTAGTGACCTATCAAGCTGTGCGGTGGGAGGGCTCTGCCTGTCGACGACGAACGGCAGTTCCTGCACGGATGCGGCGCTATGCTCTAGGCTGTCTGGACGGACCCCATTTCACGGAAGGGAAACCGGGAGGACAGGATGCTGGGCCCGGACAATGAACAGGCCGAACTGGAGGCCATGGCCGCCCGTGCGCGACGCACGGTCTGGCGGCTGGACATGGGGAACCGCCTGGAGGCGGACTACCGGCTGGATCACCGGCAGCGCGCGGTGGCGTTCTTCCGCCACAGCTCGATCTTCATCTTCCTGATCTACCTGCTGCTCAGCTCGGGCATCTGGCATTTCATGCCGGCCGACGACCTGCCGCGCTGGCTGGCGCTCTACGGCTGGGTCGGCGTCATCATCGTCGCCGCCTCCGTGTTCTCGCGCATCCCCCGGCTCGACCGCTGGTTCGAGTGGTACACCGGCGCCGGCAGCTTCGCCTCGGTGGCCCTGTCCGTGGCGGTGACGGGCGTCGTGGTCAACCCGGTCGCCGGCCAGCTCACCCAGGTCGCGATCATGTACGCGATCATCATCATCTACAGCGTGGTGGGCCTGCGCTTCAAACACGCCTTCTACGCCGGCTGGCTGGGCGGCCTGGCGGGCACCGTGCTGGCCTGGACGCTGGACGGCGGCGTGGACTGGAGCCTGCTGCACCGCACCTACACCGGCAGCAGCCTGCTCGGCATGTTCATCGCCTACTATGCGGAGCGCCGCGACCGCGAGCTCTTCCTGCAGGCGCACCTGCTGCGCGCCGCCAACGAGCGCACCGAGGAATACGCCGTGCGCCTCGACCGGCTCTCGCGCCACGACGCCCTCACCGGCCTCGCCAACCGCCGCCACTTCGACGAGGAGGTGCAGCAGGAGTGGCGCCGTGCCGCGCGCCAGCAGATGCCGGTCGCGATCATCATGATCGACATCGACCACTTCAAGCACTACAACGACACGCTCGGCCATGTCAGCGGCGACGCCTGCCTGCGCAAGGCGGCCAGCATCATCGCCGCGCACGCGCGCCGCCCCGGCGAGCTGGCCGTGCGCTTCGGCGGCGAGGAGTTCCTGCTGCTCTTCCCCGACACCGATCGCGAGGATGCCTGCCTGCAGGCCGAGCGCCTGCTGCAGGCCTTCCGCCAGGCCCGCCTGCCGCAGGCGCCGGGACTGGGGCGCGACTACCTCTCGGTCAGCGTCGGCGTGGCCGCGGTGGTGCCGGGCAACGCCATGCTCACGCCCGACGAGCTGATCTGCGCCGCGGACGACGCCCTCTACGAGGCCAAGCACGCGGGGCGCGACACCTGGCGCTACGCCGCGGGCCTCGGCGATACCCGCGCCGCGCGTCCGGTGGAAGTGCCGCGCGCGTCCGCATAGCGCGCGGCAGAGTATCTCCTCGGAGAGAGTGTGCGTCGCGCGCGCGACACGTTGTACGTCTCTTGCCATTCCCCCTGCACATCGCGGCCCACGTCCGCCAGGCTCGACCACAGCTGGCGGCCTTCGGCCGTACGCGATAACAAATTCCCCGAGTTTGTGTAAGGGGGAGGTCGTAATCTCGTTCGCTGCTGAAAATTCCTGTTTGGAATCGCATCGCAGATTTGTGATCCATACTCACTGCGCTGTGTTCCGGTGAGTTGCCTCCAGCAGCTCTGTAACTCCCTTCCCAGGCGCAAGAATCGAGCGTTGTTTTCCCGACAGGAGTCAGGAAGTGACAGTATTCCGGTTTACCGCACTCCATCGATCCCTTCTCCTCCGCGTGCTCTGGCCCCTGCTGGCGCTGCCGTCCTGCGTGGCGGCGCCCGAGGCGCCGGCCAACGCGCCGCTGGCCGCGGCGCCGCTGCCGCCGGAGCTCTCCGTCATCAGCCTGCCGGTCACCATGGACCTTGACGGCGCGGCCGCGGAACTGCTGCGGCAGCTGCCGCGACCCCTGCTGCGCAGCACGCAGCGCCGACCGCTGCCGGTACGCGAGAGCTCGCTGCGCACGTCCGTGGCCAACGGCCCCGGCATCTGCAGCGTCACCCAGCTCAATTGCCTCGAGCGCAACTCGGTGCACACGCTGGCCGCGGACACGCTGGCCACGGCGGACGCCGAGGTGACGCAGGAGATGCAGCTGCGGCGACTGGAACTCGCCATGGAGGGCAACCGCTTCACCACGGTCGCCACTCTCGACCTCGAGGTGGACACGCGCCTGCGCGCGGAGGCCACGCCCCTGGGCGCGGTCTCCTGCGGCGGCAGGGGCGCCCGCGCGCGCTTCGAGCTGCAGCAGAGCGGGCACGTGGGGTGGACGCCGGAGGGCGACGTGACGGTCAGCCCGGGCGCCGCCAGCCTGCGCTGGCAGCAGGCCTGCGAGCTCGGCGGCGTGCCGGGCGGCATCGCCGCGCTGCTGGACGTGCCCGCGCTGCGCGACCGCCTGCACGCGCTGGTGGAGCAGCAGGTGCTGGGGCGCTGGCGTGAGGAGCAGCTGCGCGCGCGCCTGGCGCAGGCCTGGCCCGAGCTCAACACGCCGC
>DASUDN010000047.1:0-31841 GCA_036275595.1 Moraxellaceae bacterium | reverse complement strand
CCTTAAGGGCACAAATCTTGGCTCGAATTACAAGAAAACGCTCAAATGACTTGAGTTAGGTTTCTTGCTTCGAATAGTCATCAACGATGCTACTTCAGCAAGAATCCACACAAGTTGTCTGTCAAACTGTTAAAGATCTCGGCAGCGCTCGTCGCTACTACCGTCTCACTCGAGAGGCGCGCATTTTACAGCGCTTCATCCCGGTGTCAACTCCCTTTTACAACTTCTTGCTGATGTTGCTACTGCCTCATCGACAAGCTTGCTGTGCAAGGGGGGCGTATCTTACATCGTTACCGCCCGTCGTCAACACCCCCTGCACAACTTTTTCTTCGCCAGCCAAGCCGTTACGAGGACCGCCTGTGCAAGGGGCGCGAACTTTACTGCGCCAGCGTGACTCGCGCAATAGCTTTCTTGCCGGCCTGGATGATGTGGCTGGCGCCCACCTTCATGCGAAAGTCCGAGGGGGCCGCCTGGCCGTCGATGAACACGGCGCCTCGCTGAATCACGTCCTTGGCAGCAGCCGAATTCTTGGTCAGACCAGCCCGGTTCAGGATCGCGATCAGGGGAAGCTCGGCCTGACCCTCGGCCGCAATGACGACCTCCGGCACATCCTCGGGGATCTCGCCCTTGCCCAGCACATTGCCCGCCGCCTTGTGCGCACTGGCGGCCGCCTCTGCGCCATGGAAGCGCGAAATGATCTCCTCAGCCAGTATCTTCTTGATTTCCTGAGGATTCCTGCCCGCCTCGATCTGCAGGCGGAAGCCTTCCACCTCCTCCACGGGGCGGAAACTCAGGAGCTCGAAGTAGCGCCAGATGAGCGTATCGGGCATGGACAGGAGCTTCTGGAACATCTCGCCCGGGGCATCGCTCACGCCAATGTAGTTGCCCAGGGACTTGGACATCTTCTGCACCCCGTCCAGGCCTTCCAGGATTGGCATGGTCAGCACGACCTGGGGCTTCTGGCCGTAACGGGCCTGCAGGGTGCGCCCCATCAGGAGATTGAACTTCTGGTCGGTGCCGCCCAGCTCGACGTCGGCTTCCAGGGCGACCGAGTCATATCCCTGCAAAAGGGGGTAGAGGAATTCATGGATCGCGATGGACTGCTGGCTGGCAAAGCGCTTGCTGAAGTCGTCGCGCTCCAGCATGCGGGTTACCGTGTAGTGGGAGGCCAGGGCAATCATGTCTGCCGCCGACTTCTGGCCCATCCAGTCGGAATTGAAGACCACCCGGGTCCTGGCCGGATCCAGAATCTTGAATACCTGCTCCCGGTAGGTTTCGGCGTTCTGCAGGACCTGCTCGCGCGTCAGGGGCTTGCGGGTGACGTTCTTGCCCGTGGGGTCGCCGATCATGCCGGTGAAGTCACCGATCAGGAAAATCGCCTCGTGGCCCAGGTCCTGGAACACTCGCAGCTTGTTCATGAGGACGGTATGGCCGAGGTGGAGATCGGGCGCGGTGGGGTCGAAGCCGGCCTTGACCCGCAGGGGGCGCCCCTCGCGCAGGCGCTCCAGCAGCTCGTCTTCCTGGATCAGTTCTTCGCAGCCGCGCTTGATCAGCGCAAGTTGTTGTTCGGGCGTCATCATGGCTCAGGCCGGGATTGGGGCGACAAGGGCGCGGATTCTAGCACCAAGACCCCGGCGGGTACGCTACCCTAGCCTCCACGGAGGAGGCGTCATGAGCGAGCTTTATATCGGGTTGATGTCCGGCACCAGCATGGATGCCATCGATGCGGTGCTGGTGGACTTCAGCCAGGGCATCCGGTTGCTGGGCACCCACTCCGCACCCCTGCCGGACGACCTGCGCCAGCGCATCGCCGGGCTCTGCAGCAGCGGGTCCGACGAGATCGAGCGCCTGGGACGACTGGACGTCGAGCTGGGGGAGCGCTTCGCGGAGGCGGCACGGCAGGTGCTGGCCAGCAGCGAGCACACGGCCGCCCAGGTCCGGGCCATCGGCAGCCACGGCCAGACCCTCCGCCATCGCCCGGGGGCACAACCACCCTTCACTCTCCAGGTTGCCGATCCCAACGTCATCGCCGAACGCTGCGGCATCCCGGTCGTGGCCGACTTCCGGCGCCGCGACATGGCAGCAGGGGGACAGGGCGCCCCCCTGGTGCCCGCCTTCCATGCGGGGGTGTTCGCCAGCAATGACCGCCATCGCATCGTGCTCAACCTGGGCGGAATCGCGAACATCACCGTGCTGCCGGCCGGCCATGCAGGCGCCGTGACCGGGCACGATACCGGACCGGCCAACCTGCTCATGGATGCCTGGTGCCAGCGCCACACTGGCCAGGCCTATGACGCCGGTGGCGAGTGGGCGGCGTCGGGCGACCTGCACGAGGGACTGCTCTCCCGCCTGCTGGGCCACCCCTACTTCAGTCGTCCGGCCCCAAAGAGCACCGGACGGGAAGACTTCAATCCGGACTGGCTGGCAGCGGTGCTCGCGAGCCTGGGCGAAGCTGTTGCTCCGGCGGACGTGCAGGCGACGCTGCTGGAGCTGACGGCGCGCACCGCCGCCGCCGGGATAGGACAAACCGGCCTGGGCCGGGGCGAGCTGCTGATGTGCGGCGGCGGAGCCTTCAATGCGCGGTTATGGCACCGCCTGGCCTCATTGTTGCCGGAGTGGCGCCTCATCAGTACTGCGGAGTTCGGACTGGCCCCCACCTGGGTCGAGGCGACCGCCTTCGCCTGGCTGGCCCGGCAGACCCTGCTGGGGCATGCCGGCAACCTGCCGGCGGTGACGGGGGCCCGTGGCCCTCGCGTTCTGGGCGCCATCCATGCGGCCTGAGACCGGGCCGGCGGGACCGGCGCCTACACGGGAGGCGGCCAGCATCCGCCCATGAAAAAGCCGGCGTGAAGCCGGCTTTTTCATGCAGGTGGCGCCACCGGGGCCTGGCGGGCGCAACCTTGGGCCAGGGGCCTTCCCTGAACGGGTCAGATGGAAAACGACGAGCCACAGCCACAGGTGCTGGTGGCATTGGGATTGTTGATCTTGAACTGGGAGCCCTGCAGGCCTTCCGAGTAGTCGACCTCGGAGCCGACGAGGTACTGGATGCTCATGGGATCCACGACCATGGTCACGTCGCCGTTCACGAAGAGGCTGTCCCCCTCGTTGACCTTTTCATCGAAGGTGAAGCCATAGGAGAACCCCGAGCAGCCACCTCCCGTGATATAGACCCTGAGCTTGAGCTCGGGGTTGCCCTCCCCCTCGCGCAGCTTGCGCACCTTGGCGGCGGCACGGTCGGTCAGGGTCATGGCCTGGGCCATGTCAGTCATGGGATACCACCTGCAGCAACGACTGGAATAGAAGCCTGATTATCCTAAAGACCGAGGAAATCAGTCAACCATTTTCAGCGGCATCGGCAACCTCTGCCGTTGCGGGAACGGCCGGCGCGGTGGCGGGCTTGTCGCTGTGCAGGAGGCTGCCGTTGATCTGCGCCCCCATCATCATTTCCATGGTGCGGTAGTAGACGTTGCCGTTCACCACGGCCTTGACGGCCAGCTCGATGTGCTCGGAGGCATAGATATTGCCCTGGACCAGGCCGTTGATGACCACATGGGGCACCCGGATCTCGCCCACCACTTCGCCGTGCACATGCAGCGCACCTTCCTCGGAAATGATGTTCCCGGCCACCTTGCCCTCCACATGCAGGCCACCCACGAAGCGGATGTCGCCCGTCACCTCGGTCTGCGCCGCGATGAAGCTGTGGTCCTTGTAGTCATTGCCCTTGTAGGCGCTCGCCGCCTTCTTCTTGCCCAGCATGTCATGAACCTCTGTCAGGGGACGCCACCCTCACGGCAGCACTTCCCAGCGGAAACTTTTCTGGACCGGGGCACCCCGGCCGGGGGTCAGCACGATATCGACGCGCTCGGGACGGAAACCCGAGGGGAGTTGCCACTCCCCGGTCAGGCTCTGGAAATACTGGAGCTCGAAACGATTGTCGCCGACCGGCACCACCACGCTGCGGCCACCACCGACGAGGCGGGCCTCGACGGTACCCGCGACATTGCCGGCGCTGCGGCTGGCCTGCGTGAGCAGGAGACGGTAACTCACGCGACCGGGAGTTGTCGTGGCATGCACGTCCAGCCGGTCGGCGCTAAGCCCCGCCGAGGCGGCGGCCCGGGGCGACAGCAGGCGCTTGTAGGTCGTCACCTGGTCCTCGAGCACGGTGATGTTCTCGAGCAGCTTCTTGTTCTCCAGGCGCAACTGCTCGGTTGCCTCCAGCACGATCTCGCGATCGTGCTGGGCGATGGCGGCCTGGTCGCGCATGTTGCGCGAACGCTCGGCATACATGCGCACGGTCTGGCGCAGACGCTCGACTTCCTCCGGGCTCGCCCCCACCGCATTGCTGCCGTAGCGCGAGCCAGCGTAGAAACCACCCACGCCCGCAGCGACGATGAGAATCACGCCCCCGATGCCGAGCGACAGGTTGCGGAACGGCCGGTACGGGACCAGCACCAGCCGTTGCAGGGTTTCTCGCTCGCGTCGGAACACCGGCGGCTCCTCAGGGCAGCAGCGCGATCTGGGTGAGACCCGTCGTCTCGGGCAGGCCGAACATGATGTTCATGTTCTGCACGGCCTGGCCGGCGGCACCCTTGACGAGGTTGTCGATGACAGACAGCACGACCACCGTATCGCCGTCCTGCGGCCGGTAGACGGCGATGCGGCACATGTTGGCGCCCTTGACCGAACGCGTCTCCGGCAGGGAGCCCGCCGGCATGACGTCGACGAAGGGCTCGCCGGCGAAAGTCTCTTCGTACAGCTTCTGCAGGTCGACCGCGGCGCCGTCGAGACGCGCATAGAGCGTGGCGTGGATGCCGCGGATCATGGGCAGCAGGTGCGGTACGAAGGTCAGGCCGACGTCCTGCGCCGTCATGCGCGCGAGGCCCTGGCGGATTTCCGGCAGGTGCCGGTGGCCGGCGACGCCATAGGCGCGGAAAGACTCGGCCGCCTCGGAGAAGAGCGTGTGCACCTCGGCCTTGCGACCGGCGCCGGACACGCCGGACTTGGCGTCGGCGACAAGGCTGGAGGCATCGACGAGGCCGGCCTTGAGCAGGGGCAGGAAGCCGAGTTGCACGGCTGTCGGATAGCAACCGGGATTGGCGATCACGCGCGCCTTGCGGATGGCATCGCGATTGACCTCGGGCAGGCCGTAGACAGACTCCGCAAGCACGTCGAGGCAGCTGTGCGGCATGCCGTACCATTTTTCGAAGACCGCCGGATCGGCAATGCGGAAGTCGGCGCCGAGGTCGATGACGCGCACGCCGCGCTCGAGGAGCTCCGGGGTCTGCTTCATGGCAACGCCATGCGGGGTGGCAAAGAACACCACGTCGCAGGCGCCGAGAGTCTCCAGGGTGGGCTCGCTGAAGGCGAGGTCCACGCGGCCACGGAGGTTGGGGAACATTTTCGCGACCGGCATGCCGGCCTCGGAGCGCGACGTGATGGCCGTGAGTTCGACCTCGGGATGCTGGGCCAGCAGCCGCAGCAGCTCGACGCCCGTGTAGCCGGTTCCACCGACGATGCCAACCTTGAGCACGTGATCACCCTGTCTTAGGAAAAAGGCCGTAATGGCAAAAGTGCCCGGATTATCCGCCATGCTCCGGCACGGGGGCAAATCAGATGAGTTATAGAAATGTGATGCAAGACTTTGGCAGACTTGTGAAATTCGTCGCGTCGCGAGACATTGCCGGGACTGGCGCGACTTGACCGAGGACCCCTCCATGGCCTTCCTGTGGCTCAAGGCGCTGCATGTCATCGCCGTCGTATGCTGGTTCGCCGGCCTCTTCTACCTGCCCCGCCTCTTCGTCTACCACGCCATGGCCGAGGACGCGGCCGGTCGCGAGCGATTCAAGGTCATGGAGCGCAAGCTCTACCGTGGCATCATGTGGCCCTCGCTGGTCCTGACCGCCCTGTTCGGAGGCTGGATGCTGGTGGACAACTGGGCCTTCTACCGCACGCAGGGCTGGCTGCACGCCAAGCTGGCGCTGGTGGCGCTGCTCGTGGCCTATCACCTGGCCTGCGGCCATTTCGTCCGCGCCTTCCGCGACGACCGCAACTCCCGCTCCCACGTCTTTTTCCGTGTTTTCAATGAGTTGCCGGTGGCAGCGCTGATCGCCATCGTCATCCTCGTGATCGTGAGGCCGTTCTGATGCGGCCGGTGGTGCTCTGCTTTTCCGGCCTGGATCCCTCCGGGGGGGCAGGCCTGCAGGCCGACATCGAAAGCATCGCGGCCCTGGGCGGGCTCGCGACGATCGCCTGCACCGCCCTGACGGTGCAGGACTCCTGCCAGGTCCATGGCTTCACGCCAGTGGACCCCGACCTGATCCGGCGCCAGGCCCTGGCCGTGCTGGCCGACTTGCCGGTGGCCGCCATCAAGCTGGGCATGCTGGGTTCCGGCGCCATTGCCGCGGTGGTGGCGGATATCCTGTCCGCGCACCCGGAGATCCCCGTCGTGCTGGACCCGGTACTGGTCGCCAATTCCGGCGGCTCCCTGGCCGGGGACGACCTGGCCAGGGGCCTGCTGCGCCTGCTCCCGCTCGCCACGGTGGTCACCCCCAATACCGTCGAGGCCAGGCGCCTGGCGGAGACGACCGACCTGGATGTCGCGGTGGCGCGACTGGCGGCGCTGGGCGCCCGTCATGTCCTGCTCAAGGGAGGGCATGAGCCGGGCGAGCGCCTGCGCAACCGGCTCTACCGGGGCAGCACCGTCCTCTATGAAAGCGAGACGCCGCGGCTGCCCGGCGAATACCACGGGTCCGGCTGCACCCTCGCGTCCGCCCTGGCCGCCGGCCTTGCCCGCGGTCAGTCGCTGCAGGACGCGGTGGCCGGGGCCGAGCGCTTCGTGGGGGCCGCCCTGGCGCGGGCGGACCGGCCGCGTACGGAGGGCCAGTTCATCCCCTTCAGGATCCCACCTGCATGATGTTGCGCGGACTCTACGCCATCACCGACAGCGATCTGCTGGCCGGCCGCCTGCTCGAGGCCGTCGCCGCGGCGCTGGCCGGGGGAGCGACCGTGGTCCAGTACCGGGACAAGTCAGGCGATGCGTCGCGGCGCCTGACGGAGGCCCGCGCCCTGCGCGACCTCTGCCACCGCCACGGCGTGAGGCTGCTGATCAACGACGATGTCGAGCTTGCCGTGGCCTGCGGCGCCGACGGCGTCCACCTCGGCCGGGGTGATGGCTCGTTGCGCGCCGCGCGCGCCCGCCTGGGGCCGGACGCCATCATCGGCGCCACCTGCCACGACTCCCTGGTGTTCGCCGAGGAGGCTCGGGCAGCGGGTGCCAGCTACCTGGCCTTCGGCGCGATCCATCCGTCGGCCACCAAGCCGGGGGCGGCGCGCGCCACCCCCGAGATCCTCGGCGCGGCGCGCCGGCTGGGCCTGCCGGTAGTGGCGATAGGGGGCATAACTGCCGATAATGCGGCGCCCGTCATCGCGGCCGGCGCCGATTGCATCGCGGTCATCAGCGACCTCTGGACCGCCCCCGACATCACCGCGCGTGCCCGCGCCCTGTCCGACCTGTTTCGAGAACCCGTCATGAGCCGATCCGACGCCCTGTTCGCCGCCGCCTGCCGCCACATTCCCGGCGGTGTGAATTCGCCCGTGCGCGCCTTCCGCGGCGTGGGCGGTACGCCGGTCTTCTTCGCGCGCGCCGAGGGCGCCTTCCTGTTCGATGCCGACGGCCGCCGCTATGTGGACTATGTCGGCTCCTGGGGACCCGCCATCCTGGGCCATGCCCATCCCGACGTGATCCGCGAGGTGCAGGCCGCGGCCGTGGACGGCCTGAGCTTCGGCGCGCCCACCGAGCTCGAGATCCGCATGGCGGACACCGTGTGCTCGCTGCTGCCATCAATGGACATGGTGCGCATGGTGAGCTCGGGCACCGAGGCCACCATGAGCGCCATCCGCCTGGCGCGTGGCTATACCGGCCGCGACGTTCTGGTGAAGTTCGAGGGCTGCTATCACGGCCACGCCGACTCGCTGCTGGTGAAGGCCGGCTCGGGCGCGCTGACGCTGGGCGTGCCCAGCTCCGCTGGCGTGCCCGCGGACCTGGCAAAGCACACGGTGACGCTGGAGTACAACAACCTCGCCCAGACGGAGGAGTTCTTCCGGGCCCGCGGCAGCGAGGTGGCCTGCATCATCGTCGAGCCGGTGGCCGGCAACATGAATTGCATCCCGCCCGCCCCGGGCTTCCTGCAGGGCCTGCGCCGCCTCTGCGACGAGCACGGCGCCGTGCTGATCTTCGACGAGGTCATGACCGGTTTCCGCGTGGCGCTGGGAGGCGCCCAGGCACTGTATGGCGTGACGCCCGACCTCACCACGCTGGGCAAGGTGATTGGAGGTGGCATGCCGGTGGGCGCCTTCGGCGGCAAGCGCGCCATCATGGAAAAGATCGCGCCGCTCGGGCCGGTCTACCAGGCCGGCACGCTGTCCGGTAATCCGATCGCAATGCGCGCCGGCCTCAGGACGCTGGAGCTGATCTCGGCGCCGGGCTTCCACGAGCGCCTTGGCGAGCGCACCGCTGCCCTGTGCCGCGGGCTCGAGACCGTCGCGCGCGAGGCGGGGGTTGCCCTCACCACCACGCAGGTGGGCGGCATGTTCGGCCTGTTCTTCACGGACAAGGTGGTGACCTCGTACGCCGACGCCATGGCCTGCGATGTGGAGGCCTTCAAGCGCTTCTTCCATGCCATGCTCGACGAGGGTGTCTACCTGGCGCCCTCCGCCTTCGAGGCGGGCTTCGTGTCGGCGGCGCATACGGCTGCCGACATCGACTTCACCCTGGAGGCCGCGCGCAAGGCGCTGAAGGCCTGAGGCCCTCACGCCTGCGACCCCCGCCATGCAACGTCGCCGCCTGACCCTGGTCGCCGCACTGCTGCTGTCCGCCGTGGTGCATGCCCTGCTGGTGGTGGGGGGCGAGATCGGCCTACCGGACCTCTATGCCTCGCCCGACGAGGTGCTGGAAAGCCGCCAGCCGACGCATGTGCAGCGCGTGCAGTTGGCTGCGCGGCCGCCCGTTCCCGTTGCCGAACCCCGCAAGGCCCGCGGTGCACGCCTGACGCGCATGGCCGAGGCAAAGCCGGCACCGCGCAAGGCCGCCGAGGCCACCGCACCGACGCCGACCGAGCCGCCGGAAGGTGACGAGGCCGTCCCGGACACCGCCAGCGAAACCGCCGCACTGCCTCCGGCTCCCCCCGAGGCCATGCCGGTCGCGCCGCCGCCCGAACCTGCGCCCGCCTTTCCGGTACAGCTCACGGCGCAACTCGAGGCGCGCGTCAGCGGACTGTCCGCGACGCTGCACCAGAGCTGGATCATGGAAGGATTCCGCTACGCCATCGACGTGAAGGGCAGCAAGTTCGGCTTCAAGGCACAACTCACCAGCGAAGGCCAGATCAGCCCCGAGGGCGGGCTGACGCCCGCACGCTCGCAAACCATCCTGGGCGGCAAGGTGCAAAGCTTCACCGAGTACTCGAACGGCATGATCCGCTTCGGAAAACCGGCCTCCCCCCAGGAAAAACCGCTTCCGGTGATCCCCCAGGATTTTGCCAGCGTGCCCTTCCATCTCGCGGTCACCTTCAACGGCCAGCCGCAAACCCTCTTCATCAGCACGGGCCGGCGCGTCTACCAGGCCCGCTTCACGCTGGTGGCGGAGGAAAGGCTCAAGCTGCCCGTCGGCACCCTGCGCACCCTGCACCTCTCGGGCGAGCGCTTCGACCATGACCTGCGGCAGATGGTCCAGGCCTTCGACATCTGGCTGGCACCGGATTACCTTAACTTTCCGGTCAAGGTGAGCGGCCACCTGAGCGGTGGAGAGCCCATCGAGTACCGGGTCAAGTCGCTGGAGATCGAGGGCAAGGTGGTACTGGGAGAGAAAGACGAGACGCCGCCGCCCGAGGAGGCGATTCCGGACTGGCTGCAGGAACGCGCCCGCCAGGAAGCCTTGAAGAATCCCTGAGAGCCGTTTTCAATACTACTTATTGAGTAGCCAACTCGACATAACCATAACAAGGCCCGTCAGGGGAAAGGGATGACCGCCTACCGCAAGGCACGGATGCGCCGGCAACGCGAAGCCCGTCTTCGCATGCGTTGCCACTTCTTTCCCGTGCCGGCACTGGAACCGCTCTTCGAGGCCGTCGGCGAACCGCTGCTGCTGGTCGACAACCAGCTGATCCTGCGCGCCGCCAACGGACCCGCGCTCGCGCTGCTGGCGCGACCCGCCCGTGAGCTCTGCGGCCGCCACTGGCGCGAAGTCTTCATGCTCGAGCGCCAGCTGGCACGCAACTGGCGGCCCAACCCGGTTCTGCACGCCCTGGCAACCGGCCAGCACCAGGAGCTGACCGACGATACGCGACTGATCTCCGGCGGCCGCCGCCTGCCTGCCCGTGGCAAGGTGCTCGCGCTCGAGGATGGCGCCCGCCGCTTCGCACTGCTGTGCCTGCAGGCCGCGCCGGAAGCCCGCGAGGCCCCCAGCCTGAACGGGCGCACCGAGAGCGAACTGCTGCTGCAGCACCTCTCGCGCCTGAACACGGTGAGCGAGCTGGCCACCGGCATCGCCCATGAGATGAACCAGCCGTTGGCCGCCATCATGAGCTTCAACCAGGCGGCCATGCGCCTGCTGGCCGAGGACGCGCCCGACATCGAACGCGCCTGCGAGGCCCTGGCCGAGGCCGTGAGTCAGACGCGGCGCGCGGCAGGCATCCTGGAGCGCCTGCGTGCCTTCGTGGGGCGGCGCGGCCTGCAGTTCGAACCAGTGGCCATCAACCAGGTGGTGGTGAACGCCCTCACCCTGATGAGCAGCAAGATCAGTGCCGCCGGCGTGCGCGTGGCCCTCAGCACGGAGCCCTGTCCCCCGGTGCGGGCCGATGCCCTGCAGCTCGAGCAGGTGATGGTGAACCTGGTCCGGAACGCCGTCGAGGCCATGCAGGCGGTGCCGGTGGAAGAGCGGCGCCTGCAGGTGACGACCCATACCGTGGCCGGCCGCATCCATGTACAGGTCAGCGATTCCGGGCCGGGGCTGCCGCCGGCCTTGAGGGAACAACTCTTCACCCGCTTCTTCACCACCAAGGTCGACGGCATGGGGCTGGGCCTCAGCATCAGCCGCACGATCCTGGAGGCCGCCGGCGGCGACCTCACCGCCAGCAATACCCCGACGGGCGGAGCCAGCTTCCGCTTTTCCCTGCCCGCCCTGACCGAAAAGGAGACTTCGCATGGACAGACTGCATGAACCGACCATCTTCCTGGTGGACGATGACGACGCGGTCCGCCAGTCGCTGGCACTGCTGATCGCCACCTACGGCCTGCAGGTGGAGAGCTGCGCAAGCGCGGAGCAGTTCCTGGAGCGATGGGATCCGGACGCGGTGGGCTGCCTGGTGCTGGATATCCGCATGGCGGGAATGTCGGGGCTGGCGCTGCAGGAGCTGCTGCAGGAACGGGGCATCACCATGCCCATCGTATTCATCACGGGCCACGGCGACATCAATGCCTGCCGGCGCGCCTTCCAGGGTGGCGCGGTGGACTTCCTGACCAAGCCGGTGGACGAGCAGGCCCTGATGGACAGCATCCGCAAGGGCATCAGCCAGGACATCCGGCAACGCCATGCCGCGTCGGAGATCCTGCACCTGCGCACGCGGTTCGCGCAGCTCTCGGATCGCGAGCGGCAGGTGCTGGAGCTGATCCTGGACGGACTGCCCAACAAGCTGATTGCCCGCGAGATCGGGCTGTCGACGCGCACGGTGGAGTCGCACCGCTCGCGCATCTACCTCAAGCTGGGCGCGAATTCGCTGGCCCAGCTCGTGCGCAGCGTCATGAAGCTGGAGGATTCCGGCACTCGCGAGGCCGCTCCGCCCCACGCCGACGCGCCATGGGCGGCCGCCCTCAGGGTGTAGCGTTCGCCCCCGCCTGCAGGGAGGCGGCCCGCTCCCGCGCTTCCTGCGCTTTCGTGCGCTGGCCCTGCATGTCGCGCGCACTGGCGATGAGCTGCCACAGGGCCGCCTGCTGCGCCGTGGTGCCGGCATAGGCCAGCGCCTTGCGCGCCAGCTGCTCCGCTTCGGCCGGACGCTTCTGGCGCAGTCGCACCGTGGCGAGTTTCTGGTAGACCAGCGCCGACTGGGGCGCGAGGCGCTGCGCGCGCTCGAGGTTCACCGCGGCCAGCTCGACGTCGCCCTTGGCCATGGCCTTGTCGGCAGCCGTCACCAACCCCTTTACCGCCGGCAGCTGCGAGCCGTCGGCCAGCTGCCGCGCCGGCTGCTGGCGCCGCGGAACCTCGGCGGGAACCGTGGCCGGCTCAGCGGGTAAGGGCCCGGTACCGACGACACCGGGCGCGGGCGCGCCGACGGGAGCCGGCACGCTGACCGACCGCGGGGTGGTGCTGCAGGCCGCAAGGGACAGCAGGGCAAGCAGCATGATTGGAATGGAATGACGCATGAGACTCCCTGACGCATCTCCTGCCAGCGCGAAGGCCGGGACGCCAGCACGACCGGCCGTGCCCGGCGCCGACTGCGAATGAATACCGGATCCGGTTCCAACGCAAGGAACCGCGTCAACGCACCGCCACTTGAGCACAAGCGAGCGCGAGCTAGAACCAGTCGATAACCTTTTTCAGCGTGCGATTGACACTATCGACCGCGCCCGGCAGGCCGCCCTGCGCGCAGGGACTGACCTCCTGCGGCACCGTGTCGTTGCGGAACGGTACGTAGACGGCATCCGGACAACCCTCCATGGAGCGCTGCCCGGTGGTAGCGTCCGCCCATTCCCACTGCACGTTTTCCGGCTGCGCCTGCGACAGCGACACCGGATGCAGGCGTCGCATGGTATCGATCCACACCGGCAGCGCGCCGGTGGCACCGAACAGACCGGTGGACTTGTTGTCGTCGTTCCCGACCCACACCACGCCCAGGTAGTTGCCGGTATAGCCGGCGAACCAGGCATCACGCAAGTCGTTGGTGGTACCGGTCTTGCCCGCCATGACCAGGTCCGCCGGCAGCTGTTGCCCGGCCGCGGCGGCGGTACCCGAGTGCATGGTCTGTTGCAGCGCGAAATTGAGCAGGTAGACGGCAGCCGGATCCGCCACCTGGTCCACCGCGAGTCCGTAGCGGCGCAGCGCCTTGCCACGGGAATCGAGCACCTCGCGGATGCTGCGCGGCGGCGTGCGGAATCCCCCGCTGGCATAGACCTGGAACAGGTTGAGCACGTCGAGCGGCGCCATGTCCACCGCGCCCAGCATCAGCGAGGGGTAATTGGCCAGTTGCTGCTGCACCCCCAGGCGTTTCAGCGTGGCAATGACGGCCGGTACGCCGATGTCCATGCCCATGCGGATCGTGGCCTGGTTATAGGAGTGGGACAGCGCGTGATAGAGCGGCACCACGCCATGGCTCTGGCCGTCGTCGTTGGTCGGCGTCCAGGGCTTGCCGTTGCTGCCGGCGAGCTCGACCGGGCCGTCATCGAGCGGTGTCACGACGGTATAGCGTCCGCTGTCGAGCGCCGTGAGGTAGACCGCCGGCTTGACCAGCGAACCGATCTGGCGGCGCGCATCGAGGGCGCGGTTGTAGCCGGTGAAGTCGCCGTTGCCGCCGATCAGCGCCAGGATCTCGCCGTTCTCGGGATTGGACACCACCATCGCGCCCTGCAGCTTGCCCAGGCGACGGGGATTGCCCTTGCGCAGGCGCGCCAGGGTGGACTGGAAAGAGTCCTGCGCCGCGTTCTGCACGCGCGGGTCCAGCGTGGTGAAGATGCGCAGCCCCTCCGAGGACAGGTCCTCTTCCTTGTATTCGGTATGGAGCTGGCGGCGCACGAAATCGAGGAAGGCCGGATAGAGGGTGACGGCGGCGACCGGCTTTTCCAGTACGCCCAGCGGCCGGCGCTTCGCGGCAGCGGCCTGGGCGGGGGTGATCTTGCCGGCGCCCGCCAGGTTGTCGAGGACCAGGTTGCGCCGCGCCACCGCGCGCTGCGGATTGCGCCGCGGATTGTAGTAGGACGGGCCCTGGACCATGGCCACCAGCAGCGCGACCTGGTGCAGCTCCAGCTCGGAGACGGGCAGGCCGAAATAGAACTGGGAGGCGAGGCCGAAGCCGTTGATGGAGCGGTCGCCGCTCTGGCCGAGCGCGACCTCGTTGAGATAGGTCTCGAGGATCTCGTTCTTGCCGTAGTGCATTTCCAGCAGCACCGCCATAAGCGCCTCGTTCAGCTTGCGCGTCATGGTGCGCTCGCTGGACAGGTAGAAATTCTTGACCAGTTGCTGGGTCAGGGTACTGCCGCCCTGGGTGCGGCCCGTGGTCAGGTTGACCCAGAGGGCGCGGGCCGTGCCGCGCAGCGAGATGCCGTGGTGGCGGTAGAAGGAGCGGTCCTCCGTGGCGAGCAGGGCGTCGACGAGGTGGGGCGGCGCCTCCTTCAGCTGCATGAGGATGCGGTCCTCGTTGTGCCGGGGGTAGATGCCGCCGATGGCCAGTGGCTCGAGCCGCACGACGCCGCGCTCGTTCTTCTCGGTGCTGGCCACGTCGGACAGGGTGCTGCCGCTGAAACGCAGGCGCAGGACCTGGGGCTTCTCGCGGCCGTCGCCGAAGGTGAAGCCGCGCGTGTGCACCTGGATCTCGTTGCCGCGACGCTGCCAGCCGCCGGGATTGGCCGGGGACTGTTCGCGGTAGCCGAGCTGGCGGAGCTCGTCCAGGACGTCCTGGAAGGACAGCGGCGCCCCCGAGTACAGCTCGAGCGGCCGGGCATAGACCCGGGCGGGAATGGCCCAGCGCTTGCCTTCGAACTTCTCGCGGACGATGCCGTCGAGCCGGAGCATGTAGAGGCCGAGCCCCAGCGCGGCGGCCAGGATCAGGATGAGCAGGAGCAGGAGGGCGGTGAGGATGAAACCGCGGGAGCGCTGGGCGGTCATGTACTGTGGGACGTCCGGTACGGATCAGCAGCCGGATTCTACCCCCCGTGTCCTCTGGCGGGCAGTCCGGCCGGCCCGCATAATCGCCCGACTTTTGTAACCGGACGGCCCCATGAGCACCTCCCACTACGACGTGTACGCGATCGGCAACGCCCTGGTCGATGTCGAATACCGGGTGACGGACGACTTCCTCGTCCGCCACGGCATCAGCAAGGGCCAGATGACCCTGACCGACGAGGAGGCCCAGCAGCGCCTCATTGCCGCCCTGGACTCCGAGTTCGGCCTGGAAAAGCGCGCCAGCGGCGGCTCCGCGGCCAACAGCATCATCGCGGTGGCGGCCTTCGGCGGGCGCAGCTTCTACTCCTGCAAGGTGGCCAGCGACGGCACCGGCGACTTCTATGTGCACGACCTGCATGCCGCCGGCGTCTCCAGCAACCTGAAGCCGGTGCGCGAGCAGGGCATCTCCGGGACCTGCGTGGTCATGGTCACGCCCGACACCGAGCGCACCATGCACACCTTCCTGGGCATCACCTCGGACGTGTCCGTGGCGGAACTGGTGCCGGAATCCCTGCAGGCCTCGCGCTGGCTCTACATCGAAGGCTACCTCGTGAGTTCCGGCTCCGCCCGCGCCGCCGTGCGCGAGGCGCGCCGCATCGCCCGCAGTCATGGCGTGCAGATCGCCATGACCTTCTCCGACCCGGCCATGGTGCGCTTCTTCAAGCCCGGCCTGGCGGAGATGCTGGACGACGGCGTCGACCTGCTGTTCTGCAACGAGGAGGAGGCCTGCCTGTGGGCCGACGCCCTTTCCGTGGAGCATGCGCTGGAGGCCCTGAAGCGGGTGGCGCGGCAGGTGGTCGTCACCCTGGGCAGCCAGGGCGCGCTGGTCTGGGACGGCCGCGAGGTGGTTCGCATCGCCCCCGCCCCGGCCACGCCGGTGGACTCCAACGGGGCCGGTGACATGTTTGCGGGCGCCTACCTCTTTGGCCTGACGCGCGGCTGGTCCCCCGCCCGCGCCGGCGCCCTGGCCAGCAGCGCCGCGGCGGCCGTGGTGAGTCAGTTCGGGCCGCGCCTGCCGCTGGAGCAGCACGCTGCCCTGTTGCGAGAAAACAACGCGGCACACACTGGACAGTGATTCGCACCCCCCTATAATCGCCCCCCTTTCGCGAGAGCCGCCATGCAGAAACTCTGCGACCTCACCGACATCCCCGACGGCGACGCCATCGGCGTCGCCACCGCGGCCGGCGAGGTCGTCCTGGTACGGCAGGGCCGGCAGGTGGTGGCGTATCGCAACACCTGCCCGCACCTCGGCATCGAGCTGAACTTCATGCCCGATGTCTTTCTCGACATGGAAAAGCGGTATATCCAGTGCGCCAATCACAGTGCATTGTTCCAGATCGAGGACGGGCTCTGCGTATGGGGCCCCTGCCAGGGCGAGTCACTGGTCGCGGTCGCCGTGCAGCTCATCGACGACGGCGTGTGGCTGGCCCCGGAATCTGCGACATAAGGAGCAGGCCCTTACCCATCATGGCGCGAGTTGTCCGGGTAATCGCTTCTTGATATAGATTGGGTTTTTCCAAGCCCCAGGGGATGGCAATGGCTTCCACGTCTGACAAGACCAAGACCAAGAAAAAGACGGCCACGACTGAAAAGCCGGCCAAGGCGCCGGCCAAGCCTGCCAGCAAGCCGGCCGCCAAGAAGAGCCCGGCAAAGCCGGCGGCCAAGGCCAAGCCGGAGAGCAAGCCCGCCAAGGCCCCTGCCAAGCCGGCGGCCAAGGCCAAGCCCGAGGCCAAGCCGGCCAAGGCGCCCGCAAAGCCGGCGGCCAAGGCCAGCACCAAGGCGCCGGCCAAGGCAGCTGCTAAAGTGACGGAGAAGGCTCCCGCGAAAGCGGCCACCAAGGCTGCCGCGAGCAAGACGTCCCCCGCCAAGGCTCCGGCCAAGGCAGCGCCCAAGGCGGCCCCGGCAAAGGCCGCCGCGGAAAAGACCACGAAGCCGGCGGCCAAGGCCCCGGTGAAGACGGCCAAGGCCGCGCCGGCGCCGACCGCCCCGGCCAAGGCCACGGCTCCCAAGGCTGCGGCGACCAAGGCGGCTCCCGCCCCCGCCAAGCCCGCCCCGACGGTGGCCCAGCCGGCCGCCCGGACAACCTCAACCTCTTCAGGCAAAGCCGTACCCGTGAAAACTGAAAGCGTGAAACCCGCCGCCAAGGCCACCAGCAAGTCCGCCGCGAAACCTGTCGCCGGCAACCCCAACGCGCTGATCCATGGCACGTCGCCCTACCAGGAGACCAAGGGCGAGGAATACATGAACCCCAAGCAGCTGCAGCATTTCCGCGAAATCCTGCAGGCCTGGAAGCGCGAGCTGATGGAGGAAGTGGACCGTACCGTGCACCACATGCAGGACGAGTCCGCCAACCTGCCCGATCCCAACGACCGCGCCACCCAGGAAGAGGAGTTCTCCCTGGAGCTGCGCACGCGCGACCGCGAGCGCAAGCTGATCAAGAAGATCGACCAGACCATCGACCGCATCGACAAGGAAGACTACGGCTACTGCGACGACTGCGGTGTCGAGATCGGCATCCGTCGCCTGGAAGCCCGCCCCACCGCCACGCTTTGCATCGACTGCAAGAACCTGGCCGAGATCAAGGAAAAGCAGCTGGTGGGCTGAGCCCGCCACTCCCCGAAAAACGCCGCATCCGCGGCGTTTTTTCATGGCAGGTCCGCGCATGCCCTACATCGGGCGTTTCGCCCCCTCCCCGACCGGTGCGCTGCATTTCGGCTCGCTCGTCGCCGCCGTCGGCAGCTACTGCGCCGCCCGCGCCGCGGGGGGGCGCTGGTTGCTGCGCATGGAGGACATCGACCCGCCCCGCGCCATGCCCGGCGCCAGCGACCTGATCCTGCGCCAGCTCGAGGCCTATGGCTTTGGCTGGGACGGCGCCGTGCTCTACCAGAGTTCGCGCAGCGACGCCTATCTCGCCGCCCTCGAGCAGTTGCATGCGCAAGGCGATGTGTTCTGGTGCCGCTGCTCGCGCGCCGAGCTGGCCCGGCTCGGGGCCCGCGCCTACCCCGGCACCTGTCGGGCCCGCACGACACCGCAGGCGGATGCCGCCATCCGCCTGCGGGTGCCACCGGGCCGGGTGGAATTCGAGGATGCCGTGTTCGGCCCGCAGGCCGAGGACGTGGCGACGGTCGTGGGCGACTTCGTGCTGCGACGCCGCGACGGCCTCTTCTCCTACCAGCTGGCGGTGGTGGTGGACGATGCCGCGCAGGGCATCACGCAGGTCGTGCGCGGGGCCGACCTGCTCGACAATACGGCGCGCCAGATCGTGCTGCAGCGGCGCCTGGGCCTGCCCACGCCCGGCTACCTGCACCTGCCGCTGGCAGTGCACGCCGACGGCAGCAAGCTGTCCAAGCAGACCTTCGCCACCGCGCTGCCGCTGCCGGCGAATGCCCGGCTCCTGCGCCTGGCCCTTGTCCACCTCGGCCAGGAGCCGCCCGACCTGGACCTGGACTGCGCGGCGTGGCTGGCCTGGGGGGTAGCGCACTGGCAGCCCGGCCGCATCCGCCCGCAGCCTCGCACGCCCCCGGGCGACCCCGGCGCCCCATGACTGCAGGGGCGCGGGCCGGCCCCGTCCCCCGCCGGCCCGCCCGGGAACGGATCGGCGCGCTGAGCCGCTTGGCTGAGGCCGGCCTTCGCGCTACCTTGCACTATCAGTACGCACCCTGCGCCTGAGCTTCCGGGCCTGCCATGTATATCGACCGCCTCGTCCTGCTGTTCATTGCCGGCGCCTACCTGCTTTCCCCCGCCATCCTGGAATGGTGGAGCGAGGGCGGCACGGCCTGGTACCGCCCCTACTTCATCTGGCTGATACTGATCGGCCTGAGCTTCTGGATCGGCAAGAGCCGCGACCTCAATGACCTGCAATAAGCGGCCGTGCCATGAGCTTCAGTCCCGGTGAACTGCTGACGCTGGGCGTCGGCTATCTCTTCCTGCTCTTCCTGGTCGCCTACATCAGCGAGTCCGGCCTGGTGAGCGTGCGCTGGGTGCGCCACCCCGTGGTGTACGTGCTCTCGCTGGGCGTCTATGTGAGCGCCTGGGGCATTTACGGCGTGGTCGGCTTCGCCCACCAGAGCGGTTACAACTTCCTCGCGTTCTACCTCGGCATCTCCGGCGCCTTCCTGCTGGCCCCGGTGCTGCTGGCGCCGGTGCTGCGCCTGGCCAAGAGCTACCAGCTGGGCTCGCTGGCCGACCTCTTCGCCTACCGCTACCGCAGCCAGGTGGTGGGCTCGCTGACCACCCTCGCCATGATCATCGGCATGCTGCCCATGCTGGCGCTGCAGATCCGCGCCGTGGCGGACTCGGCGCAATTGCTCGCGCCGGGGCCGCAGCACCGCCTCATGGCGCTGGTGTTCTGCCTGGTGATCATGGCCTTCACGGTGCTCTTCGGCGCGCGCCACCTCTCCCCGCGCGAGAAGCACGAGGGCCTGGTGGTGGCCATCGCCCTGGAGTCCGTGATCAAGCTCGCCACCATGCTGGCGGTGGCATGGTTCGCCTGGCAGCACGTGTTCGGCGGCAGCGCCGGCCTCAAGCCCTGGCTGGCCGCCAACCCCGCCGCGCTGCAGATGCTCTACCAGCCGCTGCGCGGCGGCTTCTGGCACATCCTGATCCTGTCCTTCCTGTTCTCGGCGGTGGTACTGCCCTACATGTACCAGATGACCTTCACCGAGAACTTCGATCCGCGCGCGCTGCTCTCCGCGAGCTGGGGCATGCCGCTCTACCTGTTCGGCATGGCCCTGGCGGTGCCGCTGCTGCTGTGGGCCGGCATCCGCCTCGGCCTCAACGTGCATCCGGAGTATTTCACCCTGGGCGTCGCGCTGGCGGCGCAATCGTCGTGGCTGCCGCTGCTGGTGTTCGTGGGCGGCCTCGCCGCGGCCTCGGGCGTCATCATCGTGAGCACGCTGGCGCTCGCCTCCATGGCGCTCAACCACCTGGTGCTGCCGCTGCGCCAGCCAGGCCCGGACCAGAACATCTACCGCTGGATCCTGGGCGTGCGGCGCCTGCTGATCGCCGGCATCATCACCACTTCCTTCCTGGTCTACCTGCTGCTGGACGAGCACCACAGCATGACCGAGATGGCGATGCTCACGTTCGTGGCCACGCTGCAGTTCGCGCCCGGCCTCATCGGCGTGCTGTTCTGGCCGCGCGCCAACCGCAGCGGCTTCATCATCGGCCTCTGCGCCGGCATGGCCCTGTGGTTCATCACCCTCGTCATCCCCTACCTGATGGAGCTGCGCTACCTGCCGATGCCGGCCTGGTTCAACGTCTCCTTCGCCAACAACACCGACTACTGGCAGACGATGGGCACCGGCCTCACGCTGGTGAACGCGCTGCTCGGCGTGCTGTTCTCCTGGCTCGGCAAGCAGAGTCCCAGCGAGCAGATCGCCGCCCACACCTGCTCGGTGGACAACCTGCGCCGCCCCTACCGTTGGGAGCTGTCGGCCTCCACCACCAGCGATTTCGTGCGCGGACTCTCGGAGCCGCTCGGCCGCATCACCGCCGAGCGCGAGGTGCAGGTGGCGCTGGCCGACCTCGGCATGGATCCCGCGGAGGTCCGCCCCTATGCACTGCGCCGCCTGCGCGACCGCATCGAGTCCAACCTCTCGGGCCTGCTCGGACCGTCCGTGGCGCAGGACATCCTGGACCAGCACCTGCCCTACAAGGTGCGCAGCGAGGTGTCGGGCTCGGAGGACATCCACTACATCGAGTCCCGCCTGGAGGAGTACCGCGACCGGCTCTCGGGCCTGGCGGCCGAACTGGACTCGCTGCGCCGCTTCCACCGCCAGACCCTCTTCGACCTGCCCATCGGCGTGTGCTCGCTGGGCCGCGACCTCGAGATCCTGTCCTGGAACAACGCCATGATGCAGCTCACCGGCATCAGCGACGACGAGGTGATCGGCTCCCGCATCAGCGACCTGCCCGCGCCCTGGCGCCAGCTCTTCCTGGACTTCCTGCACGGCCCCGCCTCCCAGCTCTACCGCAAGCCGGTACAGAGCCGGGGCATTGCCCGCTGGGTCAGCCTCAACCGCGCCTCCATCAGCGAGGGCGACAGCCTCGGGCATCCGGACTCGCAGGTGATCGTGGTGGAGGACATCACCGAGCTGCACAAGCTGGAGCAGCGCCTGTCGCACAACGAGCGCCTGGCCTCCATCGGCCGCCTGGCCGCCGGCGTCGCGCACGAGATCGGCAACCCGGTGACCGGCATCGCCTGCCTGGCCCAGAACCTCAAGGCGGAGAGCACGGATCCCGAACTGCGCGACGCCAGCCAGCAGATCCTGGAGCAGACCCAGCGCATCTCGCGCATCGTGCAGTCGCTGGTGGGCTTCGCCCGCGCCGACAGTCCCAGCCAGACGCGGGAGGCGGTGGACATCCGAGGCATCGTCGAGGAGGCCATCCAGCTGCTCCGCCTGGCGCCCGAAGGCCGCGACTACGTGTTCGAGAACGAGTGCCAGGAGGGCGTGCTGGTGGCCGGCGACTACCAGCGCCTGACCCAGGCGCTGATCAACCTGCTGAGCAATGCCCGCGACGCCAGCGCCCGTGGCGGCCGCATCATCGCGCGCGCCAGCGCGCACGGCCCCCAGGTGCGCCTGGAGATCGAGGACTTTGGCGCCGGCCTGCCCGCCGGCGAGATCCGCAGCGCCCTGTTCGAGCCCTTCGTGACCACCAAGCAGACCGGCAAGGGCACCGGCCTCGGCCTCGCCCTCGTGCACGGCATCGTCACGGAGCACGAGGGACGCATTCAACTGATCGACAAAGCCGATTACGATCAGGGCCATGGCGTGATCGTGCAGATCATGCTGCCGGCCTGGCAGGACCACGGCGCCCGCTAGCGCCCCCGGAGCATTTCCATCCATGAGCAACATACTGCTAGTCGAAGACGAAGCCCTGATCCGCTCCAGCCTGAAGCGCCTGCTGGAGCGCAACCACTACAGCGTGAGTGAGGCGTCCTCGGTGGCCGAGGCCTGCGAGCGCTACAGCTTCCTGGACTACGATCTCGTCATCTCCGACGTGCGCCTGGCGGGCGACGAGCCGGGCACCGAGCTCATCGCCCGCGCCAAGCCCACGCCGGTACTCATCATGACCAGCTTCGGCAACCTGAAGTCGGCCGTGGAGGCCATGAAGATGGGCGCCGTGGACTATATCTCCAAGCCCTTCGACCATGACGAGATGCTCATGGCCATCGAGCGCATCCTGCGCGAGAAGGCGCTGAAGGCGCAGAACGAGGCGCTGAAGCAGGCGGTGGAGCGCGAGTACCCCACCACCGGCATGATCGGCAAGTGCAGCGCCATGCTCGACGTCTTCAACCGCATCCGCAAGGTGGCCCCGCTGGCCACCACGGTGCTGATCCGGGGCGAGTCCGGCACCGGCAAGGAGCTGGTCGCCCGCGCCCTGCACGAGCAAAGCCTGCGCGCCCACGGCCCCCTGATCTCGGTGAACTGCGCGGCCATCCCCGAGACCCTGATCGAGTCCGAGCTCTTCGGCGCGGAAAAGGGCTCCTTCACCGGCGCACAGGCCAATCGCAAGGGCCTGGTCGAGGCCGCCGACGGGGGCACCCTGTTCCTGGACGAGATCGGCGAGCTGCCACTGGAAGCGCAGGCGCGCCTGCTGCGCCTGTTGCAGGAAAAGGAGGTGCGGCGCATCGGCTCCACCCAGGCCAAGCGCGTGGACGTGCGCCTGGTGGCCGCCACCCACCGCGACCTCAAGAAGCTGGCCAGCGAGGGCCGCTTCCGTGAGGACCTGTACTACCGCCTGCACGTGGTGGAGCTGCTGCTGCCGCCCCTGCGCGACCGCGGCGAGGACATACTCGAGCTGGCGGACACCCTGCTCGAGCGCACCGCGGCCCGCCTGGGCGTGGGCAAGCTGCACTTCGGCCCGGAGGCGCGCGCCGCCATGCTGGCCTACAACTGGCCCGGCAATGTGCGCGAGCTGGAAAATGCCATTGAACGCGCAGCCATCCTCTGCGAATCCGACGAAATAATGCCGGAACACCTGGCCATCGACTATGCCCGCCAGCCCCCCGTCACCCAGACCGGGGGGCGTACCGTCTCCGCCTCCGAGCCCCCGACCGGCCTGTCCCTGGAGGACTACTTCCAGCATTTCGTCCTGGAGCACCAGGACCACATGTCCGAGACCGAGCTGGCGCAGAAGCTGGGAATCAGCCGCAAGTCGCTATGGGAGCGCCGCCAGCGCCTGGGCATTCCCCGCCGCAAGCCGCACGAGGCCGACCCGCCCCAGGAGACGGACGGCAGCGAGGGCTGACGAGTAACACTTAAGTGTGTTACCCACATACACAGAACGTTACATGTCTACTCGCATCTGTTACCTGGCACGGTAACGCCCCCTGTTACCGGACCCTTGCGACACCCCTAAGTAATTGTTTTATAAGTATTTTAGCTTTTCTCAAAAAGTTGGCACGCCCCCTGCAATATGCAAAGGGCGCAAACAACAAAAACAAGTGCGCAAACTGGTGTCCGCACCACCAAAAACAAGAAAAACGAAAAGAACAACAAGAACCGCGGACAGGAAAGGTTCAGCTATGACCAGGAGGCTTCATAGCTGAACCCGACCACCAGACCTGGCGACCCGCCAAGAAGAACAGAAGACAGGGTCCAGGGTCACGGCCAACAACAAAAACAAGGCCACCAGAAAAGAAGAACAAAGCTCAACAAAGAATAAGAATGTTAAGCGCAACGGGAGGCCTTGGCCTCCCGTTCTTCTTTCTCCCCCCGCCCGCCTGATTCCGCCCGACAGCCGCCGCCAAACCTGTGCGCCCACAGGGAAATTGCTATTATCCACGCCTTTCCAGACGAGCCATGCTCCACTCCATGATCAAGAAGCTGATCGATCGCCTCCGCGGCAAGCCCGCCCCCGCCGTTGCGAGGAAGGTCGTGATCCCCCGGGACCGCCACCCCATCTCGCGCAAGGACATCAGCAGCGCCGCGCTGAAGACGCTCTACCGCCTGCGCGAGCACGGCCACGACGCCTTCCTGGTCGGCGGCTGCGTGCGCGACCTGATGCTGGGCATGCACCCCAAGGACTTCGACGTGGCCACCAGCGCCACGCCCGAGCAGGTCAAGCAGGCCTTCGGCGGACAGTGCCAGCTGATCGGCCGCCGCTTCCGCCTGGCGCACGTGCGCTACGGCCGCGAAATCATCGAGGTGGCGACCTTCCGCGCCCATCACACCCAGGCGGAGTCGGCCCAGCACGCCCACACGTCGCACGCCGGCGTGATCCTGCGCGACAATGTCTGGGGCAGCATCGAGGAGGACGCGGAACGGCGCGACTTCACCGTCAACGCCCTCTATTACAACATCGACGACTTCAGCGTCTGGGACATGGCCGGCGGCATGGCCGACATCCAGAAGCGCCAGCTCCGCCTGATCGGCGACCCCGAGACGCGCTACCGCGAGGATCCGGTGCGCATGCTGCGCGCCATCCGCTTCGCGGCCAAGCTCGAGTTCGGCCTGGAGGCTGCCACCGCCGCCCCCATCCGCCGCCTGGGCGACCTGCTGGACCACATCTCCTCGCACCGCCTCTTTGACGAGTCGCAGAAGCTGCTGGCCTCCGGCCATGCCGAGCGCGTCCTCAACCTGCTGCACGACTACGACCTCTTCCGCCACCTGTTCATACAAGGCGGGGAGCGAGAAACTAGTAAGCGCCTACTTTCTGCCACTGCGCAAAGCACCGACCGCCGCATTGCCGAGGGTAAGAGCGTCAATCCGGCCTTCTTCTTCGCGGCCCTGCTCTGGGAGCGCATGCAGGAGGAGTACGAGGACCTGCTCGCCGAGGGCATGCCTCCCATGCCGGCGCTGCAGCAGGCGGGCCAGCGCGTCATCAGCCGCCAGACCGAGCGCACGGCCATTCCCCGCTTCAATGCCCAGACCATCCGCGACATCTGGGAGATGCAGCCGCGCCTGGAGTTCCCGCGGCCGCGCCAGGTCGAGGCCCTGCTGCTGCAGCAGCGCTTCCGTGCCGCCTATGACTTCCTCGTGCTGCGCGAGGAGGCGGGCGAGGACACACATGGCTGGGGTGACTGGTGGACCCGCTACCAGGACGCCGACCCCGGCCTGCGCGCCGAAATGCTGCGCGCGCTGGAGAAGAACCGCGAAGGCGGTGGCGGCGGGGGTGGTGGTACGGGGGGCGACGGTCGCCGTCCGCGTCGCCGCAGCCCGCGCAAGCGCCGCCCGGCCGGCAGCCCCCAGGCATGACCGCGGCCTTCATCGGCCTCGGCGGCAACCTCGGCGCTGCCGAGGCCACGCTGCAGAGCGCCGTGACCGCGCTGCGCGCCCTGCCCGGTACCCGCCTCACCGCCCTCTCCAGCCTCTACCGCAGCGCCCCGGTGGGCCCCGCCGGCCAGCCGGACTACCTCAACGCCGTGGCGCTAATTGAGACCGAACTGGCCCCGCACGACCTGCTGGCGGCCCTGCAGGCGATCGAGCGGGCCCACGGCCGCGAGCGCCAGCTGCGCTGGGGCCCGCGCACCCTGGACCTGGACCTGCTCCTGCTCGGCCGTGACCGCATCGCCACTGCCGACCTGGTCGTGCCCCACCCCGAGCTCGGCAACCGCAATTTCGTGGTCGTGCCCCTGCTCGAGATAGCCCCCGGCGCTACGCTCCCGGAAGGCACCCCGCTGGCGTCGCTGCCCGTCGCCCGCGACCCGGCCGGCCTGGCCGTGCTGCGCCCCGGCCCCGCATGGGGCGGTTGACGGCGGACGGTGCCGCACCCACCATAGCCCTCCCGGAAGGAGGCCTCCCATGAAGTCAGTCACCCTTTCCACCCTGCGCGACCTCAAGGCCCGCGGCGAGAAGTTCACCTGCCTTACCAGCTACGACGCCACCTTTACCCACCTCATGGGCGAAGCCGGCATCGAGACCATCCTGGTGGGCGACTCCCTCGGCATGGTGATCCAGGGCCACGACTCCACCCTTCCGGTCACCATCGCCGACATGGCCTACCACACGGCCGCCGTGGCCCGCGGCAACCAGGGCCGCGCCCTGATCATCGGCGACATGCCCTTCATGTCCTGCGTGCGCATCGAGGACGCCCTCGCCGGCGCCCACGCGCTGATGGCTGCCGGTGCCCACATGGTCAAGCTGGAAGGCGGCCTCTGGCTCAAGGACGCCATCCTGCAACTGGCCCGGGGCGGCATCCCGAGCTGCGTGCACATGGGCCTGACGCCGCAATCGGTCAACGTCTTCGGCGGCTACAAGGTGCAGGGGCGCGGCGAGGCCGCCGAACGCCTGCTGGCCGAGGCCGTCGAGCTGGACCGCGCCGGCGTGGCCATGCTGCTGCTGGAGTGCGTGCCCACCGAGCTTGGCCGCCGCATCAGCGAAGCCGTGTCCGCGCCCGTGATCGGCATCGGCGCCGGTCCCCACTGCGACGGCCAGGTGCTGGTGCTGCACGACATGCTGGGCCTGCACCCGGGCAAGCCCGCCCGCTTCGTCCGGAATTTCCTGGCCGCCAGCGACGACGGCAGCGTCGCCGGCGCCTTCCGCGCCTATCTCAAGGCCGTGAAGGACGGGAGCTATCCCGCCCCCGAGCACTGCTTCGAGTAAGAACCGTCCGGGGGCCATGCCCCCGACCATCCCGAGTTCCCCGATGAAAACCGAAACCACCATCGCCGGCCTGCGTGCCGCCGTCCGTGCCGCCCGCAAGGCCGGCAAGTCCATTGCCTTCGTGCCCACCATGGGCAACCTGCACCAGGGCCACATCACCCTGGTCACCCACGCCCGCCGCCGCGCCGACGTGGTCATCGCCAGCATTTTCGTGAACCCGACGCAGTTCGGCGCCAACGAGGACTTCGACAAGTACCCGCGCACCCTGGCCGCCGACAGTGCCCTGCTGGCCGAGGCCCACTGCGACCTGCTGTTCGCCCCCGAGACCCGCGAGATGTACCCTGAGGGGCGCAGCCAGCCCACTTCCGTGAGCGTGGCCGGCATCACCGACTTCCTGTGCGGGGCGTCGCGCCCGGGGCATTTCACCGGGGTGGCCACGGTGGTCAGCAAGCTCTTCAACATCGTGCAGCCGGACATGGCCTTCTTCGGCGAAAAGGACTACCAGCAGCTCGCCGTCATCCGGCAGATGACGCAGGACCTCTGCTTCCCGGTGGAGGTGATCGGCGTGCCGACGGTGCGCGCCGAGGACGGACTGGCGCTGAGCTCGCGCAATGGCTACCTGGGCGCCGAG
Organism: Moraxellaceae bacterium; assembly: GCA_036275595.1. Classification (GTDB taxonomy): domain Bacteria; phylum Pseudomonadota; class Gammaproteobacteria; order Pseudomonadales; family Moraxellaceae; genus UBA2031. The sequence continues at coordinate 4,738 of DASUDN010000047.1, read as the reverse complement.
GAGCGCCGGACGGCGCCCCAGCTGTACCAGACCCTCTGCAACCTGCGCCAGGCCATCGAGGGCGGCCAGCGCGACTACGCCATGCTGGCCGACGCCGCCAACGCGCACCTGGCCAAGTGCGGCTTCGTGCCGGACTACCTGGAGGTGCGCCGCCAGGACCTGGCCCCGGCGGGGCCGGACGACCGGCGCCTGGTCATCCTGGTCGCCGCCCGCCTGGGCACCACGCGGCTCATTGATAACCTCGCCTTTGAGCTATCCTGATAATCGCGGACATATTGTCCGACAATGCCGGTCCACCGTGATTGAACGGACCGTATGATTAATGCAAAATGGCCCGCCCGATTGCGGGACGAAACTGTTACGCGCCTGCTGCAAGGCCGTGCCGAGAGCCACGAGCGGAGGTAAAGCCCTCATGCAATGCACCATGCTGAAAGCCAAGCTGCATCGTGCCCGTGTTACGCACGCCGAACTGGACTATGAAGGCTCCTGCGCCATTGACGGCGAACTCCTGGACCTCGCCGGCATTCTGGAATACGAGCAGATCCAGATCTACAACGTGACCAATGGCGAACGCTTCACCACCTACGCCATCCGCGCCGAGGAAGGCTCGCGCATGATCTCCGTCAACGGCGCCGCGGCCCACAAGGCCGGCGTGGGTGACATCCTGATCATCTGCACCTACGCCGCCTACAACGCCAACGAACTCATCAACTTCAAGCCGCGCCTGGTGTACTGCAACGCCGACAATACGGTCAGCCACAGCGCCAACGCGATTCCGGTGCAGGTCGCCTGAGACCCGCGCCAATGAAAACGCCGGCAATAGCCGGCGTTTTTTTTGCGCGTTCGGTGCCTCAGGGAGCAGCCCGGGCCGGCTCGCGGATCTGCGGCACCGGCACTTTCTGGTAACGCGCCTCCGGCAGCAGGCGGCGCATGCCTTCCAGCGTCTTGCGCGGCGTCATGTCGAGCAGCATGTTCACGATGCCAGGAGGAATGTGACCCCCGGGATCGGCGTGGCCGATCATGGTGACTTCCACCATGCCGTTGCCGAGCGGGCGGAAAAGCCAGGTACCGTCCATGGACGGCATGCGCACATACTCCGGGTCCTCCGGATAGTCCGGACCGTAAACGCCGCGGCTGTTGATGGTCACCACCAGCGAGCGCTCGTCCTGCACGACCTGCCCCGCCACATACACGTCGCGGTCGGTCAGCGGCCAGGGGAAATTCATCTGCGCGCGCACGACGAAAGACCCCTTGTCCACGTCCTGCTTCACCATCTGGATACGCTCGGTGCTGTAGACCCAGCGCTTCGCGTTCTCGGTGTCCTGGATCAGGTTCACCAGTCCGGACAGGGTGGTCTTCACCACCATGGAGGCCTTGAAGGCCCGCACCGGCGAGCCGGGCACCTCGCGGGTCCAGACCCGGATACCGCCGCTTTCCTTGCCCCCTTCCCATACGCCGGCTTCGGCGAAGACCATCGCCGGCAGCGCCAGCGCGAACACAAACAGCAAAATTCGTTTCAGCATCTCAAACTCATCGGCTTCACGCGGTGGCGGCAGGGGCCACGCCCCTCCCGGATCGCGGGAGCCCATCATTACCCAAGTGGGCGGGGCTTGTCCTGCCGCAAACGCCACGCGACCCGCCACTTATCCGGCCATTCTGCCGCCTGCCCGACGGCCCGGACGGCAAAAAAAAGCCCCTGCTCAGCAGGGGCCTCTTTCACGACGCCGACCTTATTCGAGGTTCTGGGAACACTCGGCTTCGGACGGGGTGATGGAGCAGCGGACCTGCTTCAGCATCTTCATCGTGCGCTTGTCGTAGATACCTTCGTTGGTGAGGGCAATGCGCGACTCGCGGATCATCTGGTTGTACTTTTCCTGGTCAGCGGTCGGGATCTGCATCCAGTACTTCTTGTCGATTTCCTTCTCGGCGGTCACGACCAGCTTCTGGGCGCGCTCGTACTGGGAGAACATGTACTCGCGCGACTTCTGGCCGAAGCCCTCGGGGAAGCGGTCCTTGCGCAGGTAGAGCTGCAGGGACACCTGCACCAGCGGGAACTGCACGATGGCGCCCTTGGTGCCGAGGCCCTTGAACAGTTCCAGCGGCTTGAACGCGGCGGCCGGGGCACCCACGATGTCCACGGAGCCGTTATTGAACTTGCCAGCGAAGTTGGTGATGTCGGAGGCGACCGGCTGCATGCCGACCTTCTGCGCCATCTTGGCCTGGGCCTTGTCGTAGTCCAGCACCGCCACCTTCTTGCCGGAGAGCTTGCCGACATTGTTGATGCTGCGGTCGTTCACGAACAGGTAGGCAGCACCCATGGGAGCGATGCCGCCCACTTCATAGTTGCCGCTGACCATCAGGGAGGCGGCATTGGGCTTGGCCAGGGTCGCGAGCACCTTGCGCACGTGCTCATACGACGGCATGGAGCCCAGCGAGTCCAGGCTGCCGGTGAAGGCGTTGAACTGACGGCCGCGCAGGCCGGTCATCATGACGGCGTCGCACTGGCCGGCCTTGAAGTCCTCGGAGGCGATCTTCTCGTCCGTGTAGGGGCGCAGCTCGAGGTCGGCGCCCCAGCGGGTGGCGGCGAGCTTGTAGTCCTTCATCAGGTTGAACACATCGCCCTGGGTGCCGGTCACGTCCCACACGCAGAGGGTCTGCTTGCCCGCGGCGGAAGCGGAGGCGGCCACGGTGAGGCCGGCGGTGGCCAGCAGCACACCAGCGGCACGGGTGAATACTTTCTTCAGTTGCATGAGTTGCTCCTAGAACTACTTCAGGGTGATTGGCTTAGAGCAGGTCATCGATCTGGACGCCTTCTTCCTGCTGCGCAGGCTGGTCGTCCCAGAACTTGCCCAAGCTGCCCGGCGGCGTCCTGCTACCGGTCTTTTCCGTCCAGTAACGGTCGGAAACGTTTTGCACGATCTGGAAGGCCATCCGGTCGAACAGGCGATAGCTCGGGTTGGAGGCCGCTTCCTGGGTCGCGGCAAACTGCTTGATGGCGTCGCGCATCAGGGCTTCATCGCCCTTGGCCTGGGCCGCCATCGCATACATCGCGTGGGCGATGCGCACGCCCTGGCGCTCGCCAAGACGCATGTTCTGCTTCAGGGTTTCCCACGGGTCGCCCTTGCCTTCGCCGGCACCGGGGAGCAGGGTCCAGATGGTGGCGCGGGTGGCCATCGGGGCGCCCCACCACTTGTTGTTGTCCAGGCACTGCATGGCGCGCTCGACCTTGGCGGCGATGTCCTTGGGCACGCCCACGACCTGCTGCGCGGCGATGTCGTTCACCATGGCCTGCACGCCGGAGAGCATGCCCAGCAGGTACACCATCTGGTCGAAGTCACGCTTGAACTTGGGGCACTTGGTGCCGATCGCGGCCTTCTTCTTGACCTCGAAGTAGGCCTCCAGGCGCTTGTAGGCTTCGTACTGGCGACGCGCCGCCAGTTCCGCCTCACGCTTCTGCATGATGCGGGCGTCCTGGGCGTCATCGATCAGGTTGGCCTTGGAGGAGCGCATGTAGCGCAGCTCGTACTCCAGCGCGCGCTGCTCGGCGCAGAGGCCGGCGGAGGCGTACAGGAGCACGGCGATTTCATTGGGGTCCGCCTTCATGCCCTGGGTGGCGACGATCAGGGGCGTCAGGGCTTCGCCGGAGACGCAGGCCATGGCCGTGTCGTCGATGCGGAAGAGCGGCAGGATGAGGTTGTTCTCGGTGAAGCGCAGGGCCATGTTGGCACCGTTCTTCTTGATCTGGGAACAGCCGGACATCACGAGGCTGGTGGCCAGGAAGAGGCTGAGGAAGCCCCAACGGAGCAGATTATTCACCTTCATGGTGATCTCCTAACGGTTGTTCTTATCGAGCGTTGACGCGGGATTTTTATATTTGCGTCCCAAGGCGCCGTCCAATGGCAAAGCCCGGCAAAGATAACACTACCCCCCTTAACAGAAAAGCCGCCAACTGGCGGCTTTTCCGAGGGTGCTGTCACTAATTACGGGGCTTTTGTAAGGGCCCTGTAACCGAGTTTGGGGCACCTCAGGCCTGGGTATCGTCCTCGGTCGCCAGCTCCTTCATGGAGAGCTTGATGCGGCCGCGCTGGTCGACGTCCAGGACCTTGACCTTCACCTGCTGGCCTTCCTTGAGGTAGTCGGTGACCTTCTCCACGCGCTCGTTGGCGATCTGGGAGATGTGCACCAGGCCATCGGTGCCCGGCAGGATGGTCACGAAGGCGCCGAAGTCCACGATGCGGGCCACCGTGCCCTCGTAGACCGTGCCCACCTCTACCTCGGCGGTAATAGCCTGGACCTTGGCCAGGGCGGCCTGGGTGGCCCCCTTGGTCTCGCCGTAGATACGGACGACGCCGGAGTCCTCGATGTCGATGGTGGCCTTGGTTTCCTCGCAGATGGCGCGGATGGTGGCGCCGCCCTTGCCGATCACGTCGCGGATCTTCTCCGGGTTGATGTTGATCATGGCGTAGGTCGGGGCATTGGCGTTCACCTCCGGACGGGAGGCCGGCAGCACCTGGTTCATGGCCTGCAGGATGTGCAGGCGGCCGTCGCGGGCCTGGGCCAGCGCGGTTTCCATGATCTCCTCGTTGATGCCCTCGATCTTGATGTCCATCTGCAGGGCGGTCACGCCATGGGCGGTGCCGGCCACCTTGAAGTCCATGTCGCCGAGGTGGTCCTCGTCGCCCAGGATGTCGGTGAGGACGGCGAAGCGCTCGCCTTCCTTGACCAGGCCCATGGCGAT
>DASUDN010000046.1:0-31707 GCA_036275595.1 Moraxellaceae bacterium | reverse complement strand
GCAGACGCTCGCGGTCGCCTTCCTTCACCTTCACCTGCACGATGACGGTGTCACCGGGGGCGAACGACGGAAGGTTCTGCTTCAGTTGGGACTGTTCAACAGCTTGGACCAGGGGATGCTTGCCGCTCATGGCATTTCCTCAATTATGGCTGCAGAGGCTGTGGGTCCACCCCCTTGCGGGAATGCCCGGCGCATGCCAACCGTTACACAAAGGCCCGTTGCCGGACCCATGGAGACGCCGCGGACTACTTGCCCGCGCCGTCCTCGCCGCTCGCGCGGCGGATCTCGTCGAGCAGCTTCTGCTGCTCTTTGTCCAGCGTGGCCTTGGCTAGCAGCTCGGGCCGACGCTTCAATGTCCTCTCCAGGCTCTGCCGGCGCCGCCAGCGGCGGATGGCCGCGTGGTCGCCGGAGAGCAGGACCGCCGGGACTTCCTCGCCCTCGTAGACCTCGGGGCGGGTGTAGTGCGGGCAGTCCAGCAGGCCGTCGGTGAAGGAATCCTCCTCCGCCGACGCCTCGCTGCCGAGCGCGCCCGGCAGCAACCGCGTCACCGCATCCACCAGCACCATGGCGGGCAGCTCGCCGCCCGACAGCACATAGTCGCCGATGGACCATTCGGCATCGACCTCGCGCCGGATCAGGCGCTCGTCGATACCCTCGTAACGGCCGCAGAGCAGGATGATCGCCTGCCTGCCGGCCAGCTCGCGCACGCCGGGCTGGTCCAGGACCCGCCCCTGCGGCGACAGGTAGATCACTTCGGGCTCGAGGCCCTGCTCCCGCGCCGCGGCCTTTGCCGCCGAGATGGCGCGGCGCAGCGGCTCGACCAGCATCACCATGCCGGGCCCGCCCCCGTAGGGACGGTCATCGACGCGGCGGTAGGCGTCCTCGGTGAAGTCCCGGGGATTCCAGAACGCCACCTGCAGCAAACCGTTCTTCACCGCGCGGCTGGTGATGCCGCTGTCGGTGAGGGCCCGGAACATCTCGGGAAAGAGGCTGACGACCCCTATCCACATGCTCAGAACCCGGGATCCCAGTCGACCGTGATGACCCGGCCTTCGAGATCCACGTTCTTCACGACCTGCCCGGGCAGCCAGGGAATCAGGCGCTCGTTGCGGTCGAGGCTGTGCTCGCTGCCCTGGACGACCAGCACGTCGTTGGAGCCGGTCTCCATGAGGCTGTGCACGGTGCCCAGCAGCTGGCCGGACTCGGTGCGGACCTCGAGGTCGACCAGGTCGGACCAGTAGTAGTCGCCTTCCTCCAGCTCGGGCAGCGCGCTCTTGGGCACCCAGATTTCCTGGTTGCGGAGCGTCTCGGCGACGTTGCGGTCGGTCGAGAGGTCGAGCTGGGCGACGACGCCCTTGCCCTGTTCGCGCCAGTCCACCACCTTGACCTTCTTCCAGCCGTCGCGGGCCTTGAGGTACCAGGGGCGGTAGCCGAAGATGTTGCTGGCGGGGTCGGTCAGGGAATGCACCCAGACCCAGCCCTTGATGCCGTGCGGCGCGGACACGTGCCCCACGGCGATCATGTCCCCCGCAGCGGGCGCGGGGGCGGCGGCGGACGCCGCCCTGCCGGGGCCCATGTCAGGCCTTGCCGGCTTCCTTCACCAGCGCGGCGACGCGCTCGGAAGGCTGGGCGCCCTGGGAAACCCAGTACTGGTAGCGCTCGGCGTTGACGCGCAGGCGCTCTTCCTTGCCGGTCGCGATGGGGTTGAAGAAACCCACGCGCTCGATGAAGCGACCGCCACGGGCGTTGCGGCTGTCGGTCACCACGACCTGGTAGAAAGGACGCTTCTTGGCGCCGCCACGGGCGAGACGAATGGTCACCATGTTTGTTTTACCTGCAGTATTTAAGGCGTGATGCCTTGTAGAAACCGGCTTGGCGGACAGCCCGATACCCGAGGCCGCCCCGAAAGGCCGCGTAGTCTACGCGAAATCCCCCGGTAATGAAACGGGGTTTCCGCTATGCTTCGCCGCCTTCCGGGAGCCCCCATGACCCCACCCCCGCCAACCCGGCCCGACCGGGCCCTCCTGCGCGGCGCCGCCCTGCTGGCGCTGTCCGCCGTCCTGTTCGCCACCATGGGGGTGTTCATCCGCCTGGCGTCCCATACCGTGGGCAACGAAATCGTGGTCTTCGCCCGCAACCTGGCCGGCCTGGCACTGCTGCTGCCGGTCATGCTGCTGCGGCGGGACACCGGCTTCCGGACCGCCGTCTTCCCCCGCCACCTGTGGCGGGCGCTGACCGGACTGACGGCGATGTATGGCTTCTTCTACGCCATCGCCCACCTGCCGCTGTCCAGCGCCATGGTCTTCACCTACTCCTCGCCGGTGTTCATCCCGCTGGTGGCCCGGGTCTTCCTGAAGGAGCCCATGACCGGCCGCGCCTGGGCGGCGGCGTTGGTGGGCTTTGCCGGGGTGCTGCTGGTGTGCAAGCCGGCCGGCGGTCTGTTCAACCACTTCGCCCTCATCGGCATCGCCTCCAGCGTCCTGGCGGCCACGGCCTTCGTGACCGTGCGCGCGCTGGGGGCGACGGAGCCGGCCACCCGCGTCGTCTTCTACTTTGCCCTCCTCTCCACCCTGGTCTCCACGGTGCCGCTGGCCTGGGCGGGGCGACCGGTCACCGGGCACGAGGCCGGCCTGCTGGCAGCGGTGGGCGTGCTGGCCACCTTGAGCCAGCTCTGCCTGACCCGCGCCTATGCGCTGGCCCCGGCCAACCGCATCGGCCCCATCACCTACCTGGCCATCGTGGTGGCCGGGGTCTACGCCTGGATGCTCTGGGGCGAGCGCCCGGACGCCTTCGCCGTCGCCGGCACCGGACTCATCGTCGCGGCCTCCCTGCTCGGCCTGCGCCGGGGCTGAGCGCAGCGCCCCGGCTGCGCCCGCGGGCCCATGAAAAAAGCCCGCGCTTGCGGGCTTTTCCGGCCGGGGGCCTTACTTCTTCTTGTTGAAGCCATCGGGCAGCTTGAGGCCGCCCGGTCCCGGCAGGCCGCCGGGACCGCCGAGTCCGGGGGGCAGCCCACCCGGCCCCATGCCGGGCGGCAGGCCGCCCCCGCCCCCCAGGCCGCCGGGGGGCATGCCGCCCTTGCCCATCAGGCCGGACATGCCGCGCATCATCTTCAGCATGCCGCCCGGGGAGGCCAGCTTCTTCATCATCTTTTCCATCTGCGCATGCTGCTTGAGCACGCGGTTCACATCCTGGATCTGGGTGCCGGAGCCGGCGGCGATGCGGCGCTTGCGCGAGCCGTTGATGAGGTCGGGCTTGCGCCGCTCGGCCATGGTCATGGAAAGGATGATGGCTTCCATCTGCTTGACCATCTTCTCGGGGGCGCCGCCGGCCATGGCCTGCTGCACCGCCTGCGAGTTCATGCCCGGCAGCTTGTCGAGCAAACCGCCCATGCCGCCGAGGTTACGCATCTGCTGGAACTGGTCGAGCATGTCCTGCAGGTCGAAGCCCTTGCCCTTCTTGAGCTTCTTGGCGAGCTTCTCGGCCTTCTCCTTGTCCAGCTTGCGCTCGACCTCCTCGACCAGCGACAGCACGTCGCCCATGCCGAGGATGCGCGAGGCCACGCGCTCGGGGTGGAAGGGCTCGAGGGCCTCGGACTTCTCGCCGATGCCGAGGAACTTGATGGGCTTGCCGGTGATGGTGCGCACCGACAGCGCGGCGCCACCGCGGGAGTCGCCGTCGGCCTTGGTGAGGATGACGCCGGTCAGCGGCAGCGCCTCGTTGAAGGCCTTCGCGGTATTCGCCGCGTCCTGGCCGGTCATGGCGTCCACCACGAACAGCGTCTCGACCGGATTGATGGCCGCGTGCAGGCGCTTGATCTCGGCCATCATCTCTTCATCGATGGCGAGGCGGCCGGCGGTGTCGATGATGACGACGTCCGCGAACTTGAGCTTGCCGTCGGCGATGGCGCCCTTCGCGATGTCCACCGGGTTCTGGTCCGGGGTGGAGGGGAAGAAGAGCGCGCCCACGTCGCCGGCGACGGTCTCGAGCTGGCGGATGGCGGCGGGACGATAGACGTCGGCGGAGGCCACCAGCACTTTCTTCTTCTCGCGCTCCTTCAGGTAGCGGGCCAGCTTGCCGACGGTGGTGGTCTTGCCGGCGCCCTGCAGGCCGGCCATGAGGATGACGGCCGGCGGCGCGGCGTGCAGGTTGAGGGACTCGTTGGCCTCTCCCATGGTGCGCACGAGTTCGTCGTGCACGATCTTGACGAAGGCCTGGCCGGGCGACAGGGCCTTCATGACCTCCTGGCCCAGGGCCTGCTCGCGGATGCGCTCGACGAAGTCCTTGACCACGGGCAGGGCGACGTCGGCCTCCAGCAGGGCCATGCGCACCTCGCGCAGGGTGTCCTTGATGTTGTCCTCGGTCAGGCGGCCCGTGCCGGTGATGTTGCGCAGGCTGTGGCTGAGGCGATCGGTAAGGTTGTCGAACATGGCATATCCGCCGGAAACAAATGACAGGCGGCCGATTATAGGAGCCCCGCCCCCCCTGTCCATGCTTTCCGGTTCCGGCCCCGACCCGGCGGGAGCAGCGGATGGGCGGCAGGGGATTGTCGGGCAGCCGGATTGGCAGTAGGCCAGCCTCATCATTAATAATGAGACTAGGCTGGCAGGCAGAACCGGCCACCGGGGCGGCTAGGGATTTCCATGAGGACAGGCATCAGGAAGGCGATAGGAACGCTTGGCCTCGCGGCTGCGCTGGCGTCAGCCCCCGCTTTTGCCGATTCCACGGCCGCCGCCATCAAGGCCGCCTTCGTCTACAACTTCGCCAAGTTCGTGGAATGGCCCGCCGGCGCCTTCGGGGACCCGCGCAGCCCGCTGGAGCTCTGCGTCGCGGGGCCGGCCCTGGACGGGCGCCTGCAACAGCTCGAGGGGCGCGAGGCCCAGGGCCACCCCATCCGAGTCCGCGCCGTGGCCACCACCGACGCCGTGCCCGGCTGCCACATCCTCGTCCTGGGCGACCTGAGCCCGGGCGAACGCGGCGCCCTCCTCCAGGCCAGCAGTCGCGGCGCCATCCTCACCATCGGCGACAGCGCCACCTTCCCCCGCGACGGCGGGATGATCGGCCTGTTCGTCGCCGCCAACCGCGTCCAGTTCTCGGTCAACCTGGCGGCGGCCCAGGGCGCCGGCCTCAAGCTCTCCGCGCGCATGCTGCAGCTGGCGCACTCGGTGCAGGGAGGCCAGCCATGAAGCCCCGCAAGCGCCTGCTGCAGCGCCGCGTCCTCGGCATCGTGCTGCTGAGCGCCGGCCTCGCCCTCTTCCTGTCCTGGCTGGCCTTCGCCACCGTCGCGGTGCTGCGCATGGAGCAGGACGTGGGTACCCGCCTCGCCACCCTCGCCCGCGCCACCGCCCTCAACAGCCAGGCCGCCATGGCCTTCGGCGACGACCGCGAGGCGCGGCAGATCCTGCAGTCGCTGCGCGCCGACAGCACCGTCGCCTACGCCTGCCTCGTCGACGCGCGCGGCCGCGTGTTCGCCAGCGTGGCGCTGCGCCGCGGCGACCAGGTATGCATGCCCGGCGAGCCGCGCGACCTGCTCTCGCCGCTGGTGCACCTGGACACGCCGGTGGAGCTGCAGGGCGAGCGGCTCGGCATCCTGCACATCGACGCCGACACCACCTCGCTGTGGCAAAGCCTGGTCGCCTACCTGCTGCTCATGGGCGGCCTGGCGCTCGCCGCCCTGCTGCTGGGATCGCTGCTCGGCGTGCGCCTCATCCGCCAGGTCACCACGCCCATCCTCAAGCTGGCCGCCACCGCCGAGAGCGTGTCCTCCACGCGCGAATACGATTTGCGCGCCGAGGGCGGCGGCAATGACGAGATCGGGCTGCTCATCCGCCGCTTCAACGAGATGCTGGCGCAGATCGAGGCGCGCGACGCCGAGCTCAAGCAGCATCGCGAGGGGCTGGAGCAGCTCGTCGCCGAGCGCACCCGCCAGCTGCGCGAGGCCAAGGACGCCGCCGAGGCCGCCAACCAGGCCAAGTCGCTGTTCCTGGCCATGATGAGCCACGAGATCCGCACGCCCATGAACGGCGTGCTGGGCATGGCCGAGCTGCTGCTGGACAGTCCGCTCAACGCGGACCAGCGCCACTGGGCCGAGGCCGTGCATTCGTCCGGCGAGTCGCTGCTGTCCATCATCAACGACATCCTCGACTTCTCGAAGATCGAGGCCGGCAAGCTGGAGCTGGAGGCGATCGACTTCGAACCGGCGCGCGTCACTCTGGACGTCGTGGAGCTGCTGTCGGAGCGCGCCCGCAACAAGGGCCTGGAGCTGGCCTGCCACATCGCGCCCGACGTGCCCGCCGTGGTGCGCGGCGATCCCAACCGGCTGCGCCAGATCCTGGTCAACCTGATGGGCAACGCCATCAAGTTCACCGAGCAGGGACGCGTCAGCGTCAGCCTGCGCAACGCCGGCCTGGAGGACGGCCGCGTGCGCCTGGCCTTCACCGTGGACGACACCGGCATCGGCATGGGAGCGGACGCGCTGGCGCAGCTCTTCCAGCCCTTCGTGCAGGTGGACAGCTCGCATGCGCGGCGTTTCGGCGGCACCGGCCTCGGCCTCGCCATCGTGCGCCAGCTCGTGGAGATGATGGGCGGCCGCATCGAGGTGGACTCCACGCCGGGCCGCGGCAGCTGCTTCCGTTTCTCGCTGTCGCTGGCGCCGGTGGCCGCCGCCCCGGCCGCCCTGGCCGCCCCCGAGGCGCCGCGCAGCCACCGCCTGGACGGCCTGCACGTGCTGCTCGCCGAGGACACGCCCACCAACCAGGAAGTGGCGCGCGCCATGCTGCGCCAGCTGGGCTGCATGGTGTCGGTGGTCAGCGACGGCCGCGCCGCGGTGGAGGCTTTCCGCCGCCAGCCGCCGGACATCGTGCTGATGGACTGCCAGATGCCGGAAATGGACGGCTTCGAGGCCACCCGCCAGATCCGCGGGATAGAGCGCGAGCTCGGTCGCCCGCCCACGCCCATCGTGGCGGTGACGGCGGGCATCCTGCGTGACGAGCGCGCCGCCTGCCTGGCCTGCGGCATGAACGACTTCCTGCCCAAGCCCTTCCGGCGCGCCAATCTCATCGAGGTATTGCTGCGCTGGCGACCCCGGTCGCCGGCGCCCATCGGCAAAAGGACCTTGTCATGACGATCCGAACCCCCACCCCCTTCGCCTGGGGACTCGCCCTCGCGCTCTGCCTGCCGGCCCTGGTGGCGGCGGAGGAGGACCTGCTCGCCCTGCCGTTCGAGGACCTCGCGCGCATGCAGGTCAGCATCGCCACCGGCACGCCCAAGCGCCTGGCGGAATCGCCCGCCACCACCAGCGTCATCACCGCGCGCGAGCTCGAGGCAATGGGCGTGCAGGACATCGGCGAAGCGCTGGAGGCGGTGCCGGGGCTGCACGTGTCCAACGGCAGCTTCCAGTACGCGCCGCGCTATTTCATCCGCGGCATCACCTCGACCTACAACCCGCACACGCTGGTGCTGGTGAACGGCATCCCCCAGACCAGCCTCTTCCTCGGCGACCGCGGCGAGCGCCTCCCCAACCTCTACAGCCTGCCGGTCAAGCTGCTGGACCGCATCGAGGTCATCCGCGGGCCCGGCTCGGCGCTCTACGGCGCCGACGCCTTCGCCGGTGTCATCAACCTGATCACGCGCGCGCCGGCGGACGTCAAGGGGGGCCAGGCCAGCGCCAGCGCCGGCAGCTTCGAGACCGGCCGTGCCCATGTGCTGCAATCCGCCCGTGGCGGCGGCGCGCAGGCGCTGTTCTCGGCGGCCTGGCTGAAGACGGATGGCGACCGCGACGCCGTCATCACCAGCGACGCGCAAACCAACTACGACGAGGCCGGACTGAGCCCGCCCGCCTCGCGCGCGCCCGGCAGCGTGCCCGCCAGCGCACGCGGCTACGACCTGCGCACCGACATCGTGCTCGGGAGCGTCGAGCTGCGCATGGGCTGGATGCACGCCTGGGACACGGGCACCGGCCAGGGCATCAACGATGCGCTGGACCCGGGCAGCCGCTTCGAGCACCACCGCGGCCACTTCGACCTGGGCTGGCGGCGTGCCGACCTTGTCCCGGACTGGGAAGTCGGGGCCCGCGTCAGCTACCTCTACGGCGACTTTCGCAACAACGGGATCTACCTCTACCCGCCGGGCTCGTTCTACGGCACCTTCCCCAACGGCCTCGTCGGCAAGCCCAACCTCTTCGAGGAAAACGCCCGCGCCGACCTGGACGGCCTGTTCACCGGCCTGGACGGCCATCGCCTGCGCCTGGGCTCGGGCTTCTACTGGGGCGACCTGTTCCGCACCACCGACGTGAACAATTACCTGAACAGCGCCCCGCGACCAGCGCCGGTCGACGTGAGCGACACGCCCGCGGTGTTCCAGCCGGAAAACCAGCGTACCAGCCACTACTTCTTCGCACAGGACGAGTGGACGTTGGCGGACGGCTGGGAAATCACCGGCGGCGTGCGCTATGACCACTACTCCGACGTCGGCGGCACCACCAACCCGCGCCTGTCGCTGGTGTGGCGCGCCACGCCCGCGCTGACCACCAAACTGATCTACGGCGAGGCCTTCCGCCCGCCCGCCTTCTTCGAGCTCTACGGGACCAGCAACCCCGTGGCCCTGGGCAATCCGGACCTGAAGCCGGAAAAGCTGCGCAGCGGGGAGATCGCCCTGAACTGGAAGCCGCGACCCACCCTGAGCTGGGATGCCAGCGTGTACCGCCTGCACATCCACGACTTCATCGATTTCGAGAACGACCCGGGGCAGCCTACCTTCACCGCGCGCAACAACTCCAAGGTCCGCGGCTACGGTGTCGAGACCGAGCTGCGCTACCAGGCCGGCCCCGCGCTGGACCTGCTCGCCAACCTCAGCACCCAGCACACCCGTGACGAGACGGGCGCGCCGCTGGGCCTGGCCCCCTGCGAGGAGGGCCATGTCCGCGCCACCTGGCGCGTGGCGCCGCGCTGGCAGCTCAGCCATCAGCTGAACTGGGTCGGCGAGCGCGAGCGCCAGGCCGGCGACGGCCGCGCGGCACTCGCCGGCTACCTCACCGCCGATGTCGCGGTGCGGCTCGGTGTCACGCGCCGCCTGGACGTGGCCCTCAGCGTGCGCAACCTCGCCGACGCCGACGTGCGCGAGGCCAGCCGCGGCCCGGGCCCGGGCCAGACCTTGGCCGCGACGCGCAACGACCTGCCGCAGGCGGGGCGCAACGTGGTGCTGGAGCTGACCAGCCGCTGGTAACCCCGGGCTTGCTTCAAAACCCGGGGGCCTTGTGCGACACTGCGCCCTCGCTCGACCCGCTCCGTCCCGCGCGGGGCCCGTTCCCAGCCCTTTTCCGGAAGCCCTGGATCATGCCTACCCTGGCCGGCCTCAGCGCCGCCTTGCTGTATGTCCTTGCCAGCCTCCTGCTCGGTCGGCAGCTCGCCCGCCACGAGCCGCCCCATACCGCCCGCATCCTGGGCCTCGGCGCCCTCGCCCTGCCCCTGCACCTGGTCAGCCTGAATGCCGCCATCTACCAGGGCGGCGGCCTGGATCTCGGCCTGTTCAACGTGGTGTCGCTGGTGGGCTGGCTGATCGCCACGCTTTCCATCGTCATGAGCCTGTACCAGCCGGTGGTCACGCTCACCATCGGGGCCTTCCCGCTGGCCGCCCTCGGCATCCTGCTCTCGCTGTTCCTGCGCGATCCCTATCCGCCCCTGCACGGCCTCTCGCCCGGCCTGCAGAGCCATATCCTGCTGTCCATCCTCGCCTACAGCGTGCTCACCATCGCCGCCGCGCACGCGGTGCTGCTGGCCATCCAGGACCGCCACCTGCGCCTGCACAAGCGCGGCTTCCTGAAGACGCTGCCGCCGCTGGTGACCATGGAGCGGCTGCTCTTCGACCTGATCGCGATCGGCTTCGTGCTGCTCACCGTGGCCATCGGCACCGGCTTCATGACCCTGGACAACCTCTTTGCCCAGCACCTGGTGCACAAGACGGTGTTCACGCTGGCCGCCTGGGCCGTGTTCGCGGTGCTGCTCGCCGGCCGCCACTGGCTGGGCTGGCGCGGCGCCACCGCCATCCGCTTCACGCTGTGGGGCTTCGCGCTGCTGCTCCTCGGCTTCTACGGCAGCAAAGCGGTGCTGGAACTGATCCTGCACCGCACGGCCTGACCGGCGCCCCGACCATGCCCACCTCGCCATGGACACCGTAGCCCCGGGCCTGCTCTGCGGCCTGCTGGTCGCCGCCCTCCTGCTCTCCGCCTTCTTCTCCGCGGCCGAGACCGGGATGATGACGGCCAACCGCTATCGCCTGCGCCACCAGGCGCGCAGCGGCCAGCGCAGCGCGCAGCGCGTCCTGCGGCTGCTCGCCGCGCCCGACCGCCTGATCGGCGTGATCCTGATCGGCAACACCCTCGCCAACATCACCGCCGCCGCGCTCGCCGCGGTCATCGGCCTGCAGGCGGGCGGCAACAGCGGCCTGGTCGCCGGCGTCGCGCTCGTGACCTTCGCCATCCTGATCCTGGGCGAGGTGGGCCCCAAGACCCTGGCCTCGCGCCACCCCGAGCGCATCGCCCACGTCGCGGCCCTGCTGCTCACCGTGCTCATGCCGCTGATGAGGCCCCTGGTCTGGCTGGTCAACATCACCGCCAACACCCTGTTCCGCCTGGACTCCATCGCCCGCGGCGAGCAGCGTCTCAACAGCGACGAGCTGCGCGCGCTCGTGCAGGACGTGTTCATCCCCCGCCAGCACCGCAGCATGCTGCTGGGTGTCCTGGAGCTGGACAACATCACGGTGAACGACATCATGGTGCCGCGCGGCGAGGTGCAGGGCATCGACATCGAGGAAGACATCGAGGTCATCGTGAAGCAGCTGCGCCGCACCCAGCACACCCGGTTGCCGGTGTTCCGCGGCGAGCTCAACAACTGCGTGGGCATCCTGCACGTGCGCAACAGCACGCGCTTCCTGGGCAAGCCCGGCCTGACCAAGGCCGAGATCCTGCAGTACGTGCGCGAGCCCTACTTCGTGCCCGAGGGCACCACCCTGCCCACGCAGCTCGTGCAGTTCCAGAAGCTCAAGCGGCGCTTCGGGCTGGTGGTCGATGAATACGGGGACGTGCAGGGCATCGTGACCCTGGAGGCCATCCTGGAAGAGATCGTCGGGGAGTTCACCACGCGCATCGGCGACAGCCACAAGGACATGGTGCGCCAGGAGGACGGCTCCTGGCTGATCGATGGCGGCGCCACCGTGCGCGACATCAACCGCCTGCTGCAGTGGCACCTGCCGGTACAGGGGCCCCGCACCCTCAACGGCCTGATCCTGGAAACGCTGGAGACGATCCCGGAGTCGGCGCTGTCGTTGCGCATCGGCGACTACCGCGTGGAAGTCCTGCAGATCCGCGACAACGCCGTGAAATCGGCGCGCGTGCACCCGCCGCAGTCATTCCCCGCCGCCGACGCCTGAGCGGGCGCCCCCTCAGAGCTCGACGCGCACCGCCGCCACGACCTGGCGGGCCTTCTCCCGCGCCTCCTCGATGCTGGTCCCCAGCGCCAGGCCGACCCCCAGCCGGCGCGCGCCGCGCACCTCGGGCTTTCCGAAGAGCTTGAGGTCGGTGTCGGGCTGCGCCAGCGCCGCCCCCAGGTTGCCGAAGCGCATGTCCCTCGAATCCCCCTCCACCAGCAGGGCGCAGGAGGCCGCCGGACCGTGCTGGCGGATGGCGGGCACGGGCAGGCCCAGGATGGCGCGGGCATGCAGGGCGAATTCGGACAGCTGCTGCGAGATGAGGGTGACGAGGCCGGTGTCGTGCGGCCGCGGCGACACTTCGCTGAACCACACCTGGTCGCCTTTCACGAAGAGCTCGACGCCGAAGAGGCCCCAGCCGCCCAGGGCCGTTGTGATCTTCCCGGCGATATGCCTTGCTTCCTGCAACGCCTGGGGCGACATGGGCTGCGGCTGCCAGGACTCGCGGTAGTCGCCGTCGATCTGCAGGTGGCCGATGGGATCGCAAAAGCTGGTGCCGCCGGCGTGGCGCACGGTCAGCAGCGTGATCTCGTAGTCGAAATCGATGAAGCCCTCGACGATGACGCGGCCCTTGCCGGCGCGCCCGCCCGCCTGCGCGTAGTCCCAGGACGCCTGCAGGTCGGCCTCCGAGCGCAGCACGCTCTGGCCCTTGCCCGACGAGGACATCACGGGCTTGGCGACGCAGGGGAAGCCCACCTCGCGGGCGGCGGCGGCGAACGCGGCGAAGTCGTCGGCGAAGCGGTAGGGCGAGGTGGCCAGGCCCAGCTCCTCCGCCGCCAGGCGGCGGATGCCCTCGCGGTGCATGGTGAGGCGCGCGGCGCGGGCGGTGGGCACCACGCGCACGCCCTCGGCCTCCAGCTGCACCAGGGCGTCGGTGGCGATGGCCTCGATCTCGGGCACCACCAGGTGGGGCTTTTCCGCCAGGATCACCGCGCGCAGCGCCACCGGATCCAGCATGTCGATGACATGGCTGCGGTCGGCGACCTGCATGCCCGGCGCGTGCGCGTAGCGATCCACCGCGATGACCTCGCAGCCCAGGCGCTTGAGCTCGATGACGACCTCGCGGCCGAGTTCGCCGGCGCCGCAGAAGAGGACGCGGGTGGCGCCGGGGGCGAAGGGGGTGCCGAGGGTGAGGGAGGCGTCGTTCATGCGGGGGGATTCCTGTGCGGGTCCCGCGCCGCGGGGGCGGCGGGCGGGGACGGGGTCATTCGTTGGCGGCCTGGCGCCGGGGCGCGGCCGCGTTTTTCTCGATCCAGGGCTTGAGGCGTTCCATCACCACGAGCTGCGTAACCAGCGAGCCCATCTGGTCGATCCAGGGCACGCGGTCGGACAGCTTGTGCGCCATGCGCAGCAGCAGGGGCGCCTCGTCCCCCACCTCATGCGCGGCCGACACCAGCATCAGCGTGCCGGGCTCGTCGCCGAGGGGATGCCACTCGCTGGCGCCGCGCAGCTGCGCGAGGTCGCCCGCCGTGCGCGCGAACACCAGGCGGTTGGGCGCCACCCAGGTGTTGCGCACCTGCAGGTCCATGGAAAAGCGGATGAGCAGCACCGCGAAGTGGATGTCCAGGTCAAGGTCGACCTCGCGGCCGCGGTCCTGCACGTCGATGCCGCGCAGCTCCTTGATGGCCTCGGGCAGCCGATGATACCGCGTCGCCCAGGCCTGCGCCGCGGCCGGGGGCGCCGCCACCCGCGTCGCCAGGGTCACGTAGCGCAGCGGTGGCGGCGTGGCGGCCGGCTCCGGCACCAGGTCGGGCTCCAGGACCGCGACGTGGCCGTTGCGGCTGAAGCGCTCGAGCACGCCCTGCAGGGCGCCCAGGGACGCGCGCCCCTGCGGCTCGCGCGCGGCCGTGCGCGGCACCGTACGGGTGAAATTGCGGTGGATGGCCTCGGTTGCCATGAGTGCGGCCAGGTAGGGCCCGGCCACGCGCAACTCGGGATAGGCCTCCATGAACTTGCGCGCGAAGAAACTCTTGAGCTCCAGGCGGTCCCAGTAGGTGAAGGCCACCAGGCTCTGGCTCGGGTTCAGCGGCAGGAACTCCCAGCGCGCCACCACCGGCTGGTCGGCGAGGTTGTCGGTCATGCCGCCCAGCATGGCCACCAGGGACTCGGCGGTGCCGTCGATCAGCAGCGCCGAGATGCTGCCGTCGTCCTCCAGGGTGTGCTTGACGCGGAAGTCGACGGTGAAGGTCGCGGTGGCGGGCAGCGGGATTTCCAGGCGGTAGCGTGCCACCAGGTTGGCGCCGTCCATGGCGGCGATCTCGGACTCGGGCAGCAGCGGGAACAGGTTGCGGTAGCCACCGAAGTCGCCGAGGCGGCGGCGCACCGTGTCGGCCGGCAGGTCCACCACCGCCACCGCGGACACGAAGCGGGCCTGGCGGAAGTGGCGCGGCCCGCCGGCGCCGGGGATGACGATGTCACGCGGGGCATGGGGCAGGATGACGAGGCGGCGGCCGACGGCCTGGGCCAGCGGGCCGGCCTTGAGGCCGGCGTCGGCCAGGTGCGGCGCCGGATTGCGCCAGGGCGCCAGCATCCAGGGCGCCAGTGGCGCGTCGGCGGCGGTGGCGACCATGGGCAGCAGGCAGGCGACGAGCAGGCCGAGCAGCGCCAGCGCCCTCCCCGCTCCCGTCGCCACGCGCCGGCCCGCCCCTGCCGCCACGGCCCTCAGTCCTCGCGCCGCAGGTCGCGCCGGAAACGGCGGAAGTTCTCGACATAATGCAGTGCGCTGTGCTCCAGCAGGGCGCGCTGCGCCTCGCTGACCTCGCGCACGACCTTGCCGGGGCTGCCCATCACCAGGGAATAGTCCGGGATCTCCTTGCCCTCGGGAATCAGGGTATTGGCGCCGATGATGCAGTAGCGTCCGATGCGCGCGCCGTTGAGGATGACGGCGTTGATGCCGATCAGCGAGTTGTCGCCGATGCTGCAGCCATGCAGCATGACCTTGTGGCCCACCGTGACGTTGCGGCCGATGGTGAGCGGTACGCCGACATCGGCATGCAGCACGCTGCCGTCCTGGATGTTGGTGTTCTCGCCGATGTGGATGACGTCGCAGTCGCCGCGCACGACGGCGTTGAACCAGATGCTGGCGTTGTTTTCGAGGATGACGGAGCCGATGACGCTGGCGCTGTCGGCAATCCAGAAGTCGCCGCGGGTCTCGATGCGGCGGTCGCCCAGGGAATAGCGCATGGGAGCCTCGTGGGGATGTACGGTCAGGCGTCCTGGCTGGCGAGGTGGGCCGTCACCGGCGCCGGCCAGCGGAACTCGATGGCGTGATCGTACACCCGCTGCATGAGATCCACGATCATGAAGGCGGTCAGCCCCCAGATGACATAGTCCTGGTAGTTGAAGCTGGGGACGGTCACGTCCTGGCCCATGAAGCGGAAACGGTGGGTATAGGACGGCTGTTCGGTGAGGAAGAAGGACAGCGGCACCCGGAAGATGCTCTCGATCTCGTCGGGATTGGGCACCAGGGCGAGCTCCGGGGGCACCATGCCGATGATGGGCTGTACGCGCAGGCCCACGCGCGAGGTGAAGACGTCCAGGCTGCCCACCACCTCGACCAGGGACTCCTCCAGGCCGATCTCCTCGCGGCTCTCGCGCAGGGCGGTGGCGATGACCGAGGGATCGCCCGGGTCGCGCTTGCCGCCGGGGAAGGCGACTTCGCCGGCATGGGACGTCATGTGGCTGGCGCGCCGCGTCAGGATGAGCTCGGGCACGGGACCGGCCGTCACCGGGACGAGGACGGCGGCATCCACCCGCCCGGGCGCCGGCCGGTAGTCGCGCAACCGGTCGCGCAGGCGGGGCAGGAGCAGGTGGTCGGGGGTGCTGGGCATGGACGCTCTCGGTGGCCTGTCGGGGAGTGTACCGGCTCCCGGGGGACGGCCAAAGCCGAGTGCACCGCAATTCGGGCCGCCCATCCATCACCGGCCTGCGGCAAAGCGCTGCCGGATGGTCACCCGTGTAAGCGGCGACCGCGCCGTCTGTCGCCCGGCGGGGGCGCGGCATATACTCCCGGCTCACCACTCCCTGGGATAAGCGCATGAATTTCTGCAGCCAGTGCGGCCAGCCCGTCGTCCACCGGATTCCGGAGGGGGACTCGCGTCTCCGCTACGTTTGCGACAGCTGCAATACCGTGCATTACGAAAACCCCAAGGTCGTGTGTGGCTGCCTGCCGGTATGGGAGGACAAGGTCCTGCTGTGCCGGCGCGCCATCGAGCCGCGTCGCGGCTTCTGGACCCTGCCGGCCGGCTTCATGGAGAACGGCGAGACCACGCCGGAGGCGGCCGCCCGCGAAACCCGCGAGGAAGCCGCCGCGCCGGTGGCCATCGGCGAGCTCTACGCCCTCTTCAACATCCGCCACATCAACCAGGTCTACCTGATGTTCCGCGCGGAGCTGGTGGACGGCGTCTTCGGCGTGGGCGAGGAAAGCCTGGAGTGCCGCCTGTTCACCGAGGCCGACATTCCCTGGGAGGAGCTGGCCTTCCCCACCATCGCGCGCACGCTGCGCTACTACTTCGAGGACCGCAAGAGCGGCCACTTCCCCTTCCGCATGCGCGACATCGAGCTCGACTTCCGCCGTGCCGGGGCCCTCAGGACCTGAGCCTCCCGCCGCGGCGGGCGCCGCAAGGCGCATGAAAAAGCCCGGCCATGGCCGGGCTTTTTCATGCCGCGGGGACACCGCGGGACATCACCGCGGCTGCATGCGGATGGCGCCGTCGATGCGGATGGTCTCGCCGTTCAGGAAGGCATTCTCCACGATCTGCACGCACAGCTTCGCGTACTCCGGCGGGTGGCCGAGGCGCTTGGGGAACTGCGTCATCTCGATCAGCGGCAGCTTCACGCTGTCGGGCGACGCATTCATCAGCGGCGTGTTGAAGATGCCGGGGGCGATGGTGTTGACGCGCACGCCGATGGCGGCGAGGTCGCGCGCCATGGGCAGGGTCATGCCGACCACGCCACCCTTGGAGGCCGAATAGGCAACCTGGCCGATCTGGCCGTCGAAGGCCGCGACCGAGGCGGTGTTGATGATCACGCCGCGCTCGCCGTCGCCATTGCCCTCGTTCTTCTGCATCTGCTCGGCGGCCAGGCGGCACACGTTGAAGGTGCCGACCAGGTTGACGCCGATGACCTTGTTGAAGATCTCCAGCGAATGCGGACCGTTCTTGCCCACGGTGCGCATGGCGGAACCGATGCCGGCGCAGTTCACGGCGACGTGGATGGCGCCGAACGCCTGCATCACGGCCGCGATGGCGGCCTGCACCGAAGCCTCGTCGGCGACATTGGCCTGCACGAACAGGGCATCGGCGCCGAGGCGGGCGGCGGTGGCCTGGCCCTGCTCCGCGTTGAGGTCGAGGATGGCGACGCGGGCACCCTTCGCGAGGAAGGCCTCGACGGTGGCGAGGCCGAGGCCGGAGGCGCCGCCGGTGACGATGGCGACCTTGCGGGAAAGCTCCATGGGAGAGTCCTTCTGGTAAGTGGCGGATCGGATCGGGGCGCAGGATAGCAAAGGGCGAAAATGCTTGTCAGGCCAGGCGCTTGGCCGCCCGGGCCAGCGTCGCCCCGTGCTACAGGATGCCGACGCCGGAGATCTCGCGCGCCAGGTCGGCGGCGTAGTTGTCGGTCATGCCGCCGATGTAGTCCAGCACCTTGAGGTAGGCGCAGTAGAGGCTCTCGCCCTCTTCCAGCGGCCGCTCCAGCAGCGCGAGCTGGGTCTTCTGGCGCGTGGTGAGGTTGCGCGCGCCGTGCGCCACGAAGGCGTGAGCGTCGGGAATGAGCGCGTCCAGCAGCAGGCGCAGGCAGGGATAGGCCGCGACCTCCTTCACCACCTTGCTGCGGTGGCGGTAGACGCGTTGCGAGGCCAGCTCCTTGGCGTCGCCCAGCAGCTTGCTGATGGCGGGATCCACCAGCGACACCAGGTCCTTGGCCGGGAACTCGCCGGCCAGCAGCGCGTCGTGGTGCAGCATGAAGGTGTTGGCCACCGCGCCCACGCACAGCCCGATGACGCGGCCGCGCAGGGCGGCGCAGCGCTGGCGGTCGTCGCGGATGGCCATCATCTTCTCGAGCTCGACGAAGGGACCGAGCAGGGCCTCGAAGTCGCGCACGTCGATGATGCCCATCTCCACCGCGTCCTCGAGGTCGAGGATGGCATAGCAGATGTCGTCGGCCGCCTCCATGAGATAGGACAGCGGGTGCCGCGCCCAGTGGTGCGGCCCCTTCTCGATGAGCCCGAGCTCGCGCGCCACCGCCTCGAAGTAGGACAGCTCGGCCTGGTAGATGTTGAACTTGCCGCGGCGCGGGCGGCCCTCGGCCACCGGTTCGGCGACGGCGGTCCAGGGGTACTTGATGAGCGAGCCGATGCTGGCGGCGGTCAGGCGCATGCCGCCTTCGGCGTGGTACATCTCGAGGCTGGCCACCATGCGCAGGCCGTGGGCGTTGCCCTCGTAGGTCTGCACGTCCAGGCGCTCGGCCTCGGACAGGCCATCCAGGTAGGCGGCGTGCGCGGGGTCGCGGAACCAGTCGCGCAGCGCGTCCTCGCCGGTGTGGCCGAAGGGCGGATTGCCGATGTCGTGCGCCAGGCAGGCCACCTGCACCACGCTGCCGATGTCGAAGGGCGTGAAGCCCTCGGGCAGGAAGCCGCCCTCCTTGAGCATGACGCCGACGCGGTTGCCGAGGCTGCGGCCGACACTGGCGACCTCCACGGAATGCGTGAGGCGGTTGTGCGTGTGGTCGTTCACCGCGAGCGGATGCACCTGCGTCTTGCGGCCGAGGCGGCGGAACGCGGAGGAAAACACCACGCGGTCGTGGTCGATGTGGAAGTCGGTGCGCAACCCGCTTTCGAGGTCGCCGCTGCCGGTGGCCTTGCCGGGGACGATCTGCCCGTCCTTGAGCTTGAAACGGCGGGTGGACAGCAGCTGCTGCCACTGCATGCGCGAGGAAGTCATGGCGGCTCCGCGGAGGGGACGTGGCGGGACAGTAGCGGATGGTCCCGCGCCGGACAAGCCGGCACCGGAAACGACCGGGGAGCCCGAAGGCTCCCCGCGTGACGCGCGACGCGCGGCTTGCTTCGCCCCGGCGCCTTATTCGTCCGCGCGGCCGCGCAGCTGGTCGTCGGTCTGGATGATGGTGGGCAGGCCGGTGCCGCGGTCGAGGCTGGTGGCCGGCACCGGTCGCGCTTCCTTGTAGAAGTCGAACGGCGCCCACTGCGGCTGCGGATCCGAGAGCATGACCTTGCCGGCGCCCATTGAGCGGGTCTGCGCGATCTCCAGCAGGCCCTGGCTGGACGGCATCTGCTGCAGCGGCCCCACCACCAGCAGGGCGGCACCCTTTGCGGGCTTCTTCGGGCCCGGGCGCTCCTCGTCGTAGCGGAAGTAGTAGCTCTTGCCGCCCTCGAAGTTGACGTCGGTCTCGAAGATGGTCGTCAGGTAGAAGAACGACAGCGGGCGCTTGGCCGCGAAGTAGTAGGAGCTGGCCGGGATCTCGAACCAGAAGTAGCTGCCGCTCTTGAGGCCGGAGAGGAACTGGCCGTTCAGGAAGAAGCCGGGCGACTGCACTTCCTGGTCGTTCCAGTCGGTCTGCGGGCGATACACGTAGACCAGCGCGTTGCGCGAGTCGGTGGGCAGCACCGGCTTGAAGAACTCGCCCTTGACCGGGAACAGGAAGCTGCCGAACACGATGGGCTGCAGCAGCGTGGTGTCGGCCGTGGACTTGATGTCCTGGCGGATCTGGGTAGTGGCCGGGTTGCTGAACGGGTTGATCAGGAACTGCGGGTTGGAACAGGCCGACACGGCCAGTGCCAGAGCCGCCCCGAACAGGGCCTTGAGCTGGCGCATGCGCACTTACTCCGATTTTGTTGTTTTCATGGACCCTCCCTGGCGGGCCCCGGGTCTGGTGGCGAAGAATACCCTGAATGGGCCGGCTCGGGCAGGGGTGCCGCGCACTGGCCGGAACTGCATATACTCCGTCCCGTATTCTCCAAGGATGCCGTCATGCTGGAAGACCTGTTTCGTAACAACCGGGCCTGGGCCGAGCGCATCAAGGCACAGGACCCCGACTTTTTCCGCAAGCTCGCCGAACAGCAGACCCCCCAGTTCCTGTGGATAGGCTGCGCCGACTCCCGGGTGCCGGCCAACGAGATCATGGGCCTGCTCCCGGGCGAGGTCTTCGTGCATCGCAACGTGGCCAACCTGGTGGTCCATACCGACATGAACTGCCTGTCGGTGCTGCAGTACGCCGTCGAGGTGCTCAAGGTGAAGCACATTCTGGTCACCGGCCATTATGGCTGCGGCGGGGTGATCGCCGCCCTGCAGGACCGCGAGTTCGGGCTCATCGACAATTGGCTGCGCCACATCAAGGACGTCTACCGGGTGCACGAGGACGCCTTCGAGGGGCTGGCCGAAGAGCAGCGAATCAACCTGCTTTGTGAGCTGAACGTCGCCGAACAAGTTGCCAACGTCTGCCATACCACCATTGTCCAGAATGCCTGGAAGCGGGGCCAGCCGCTGTCCGTCCACGGCTTCATCTACAGTCTCTCGGACGGCATCCTGCGCGACCTCGGCGTCAACATCTCCAGCCTGGAGGAGCTCGCCCCCATCTACCGGGTGCTGCGCAAGTCCGAACACCTGAAGCGGACCCCCTGAGGGTGGCGCCCTGCCCCTCCCTGCCCCCGCCTCCGGCCGCGTGAGCTAGGCTCATGAGAGGAGGTCCCTGTATGCGCATCGCCCTGCTGGGGGCGGCCTTTTCGGCCGGGGGGGCCCATCCCGGCTGCCGCCATGCCCCCGAAGTGTTCCGTGAGCGCGAGTTCGGTGCCTGGCGCCGCCGCCTCGCGCGGCAGCAGCTCACCCTGTCCGTGTTCTGGGCCGGCATCGTCCGCGAGGAGTCCCCCTTTCCCCTGCCCATGTACAGCGCCCGGGCACGGCGCGAGCTGCTGCGCAACAGCCAGCGCCTGATGCGCCACACCCTGCGCCTGCGCCGGGGCGGCATGCTGCCGGTGGTCATCGGCGGCGACCACTCCTGCGCCATCGGTACCTGGACCGGCATCGCCACCGCCCAGCGCCGCCCCATGGGCCTGCTGTGGATCGACGCCCATCTCGATGCCCATACCCCGGAAACCTCCGAGTCCAAGCGCCTGCACGGCATGCCGCTGGCGGTGCTGCTGGGCGAGGGGGACGCGCCGCTGGCGCGCATGGGCGGCATGACACCGGTGCTGGACCCGCGCTATTGCGCCGTCATCGGCGTGCGCAGCTTCGAGGAAGAGGAACCGATGCGCATGGCCCGCCTGGGGGTGCGCTTCTATACCCGCGAGGAGATTGCCCTGCGCGGACTGCCGGCCGTGGTCTCGGAGGCCTGGCGGCAGGTATCGGCCGCCCCCGGCGGCTTCGGCGTCACGCTGGACCTGGACGTGCTGGACCCCATGCTGGCGCCGGGGGTGAGCGTGCCCGAGCACGGCGGCCTGCACCCGCTCAAGCTGGCCGCCCTGCTGTCGCGGCAGCCGCACAAGGAGCGCCTGCGCGGCCTGGAGATCGTGGAGCTGAATCCGCGGCGGGATCCGCAGGGCCAGACGCTGCGCCTGCTGCCCACCCTGATGACCGCCCTGCTGATGCGGCGCTGAAGCGGCCGCGGACCCGCGGGCGCCCGCGGCATCACCCCATGAAAAAAGCGGACCGGAGTCCGCTTTTTTCATGCCTGCCCGGATCAGACCGAGGCGGGCGGGTTGATGCGGATTTCCACGCGGCGGTTCTGCGAGCGACCGGCTTCGGTGGAGTTGTCGGCGATGGGCTGCGACTTGCCGTAGCCGATGGCGGAGATGCGGCCGCTGGCCACGCCGCGGCTCACCAGGTACTGGGCCACCGAGCTGGCGCGGTCCTGGGACAGCTGCATGTTGTAGTCGTCGCGACCCACGTTGTCGGTGTGGCCGGAGACCGAGATGGAGGTCTTGTTGTATTCCTTCAGCACGTCGGCCACGGCATCCAGCACCGGGTAGAAGTCGGCGCGCACGCTGCTCTGGGCGGTCGGGAAGGTGATGTTGCCCGGCATGATCAGGGTGATGGCGCCGGTCTGCTTGTCCTTCTGGATGCCCACGCCCACGCCCGCCAGGCGGTCACGCAGCTTCTTTTCCTGGTAGTCCATGTAGGCGCCCACGCCACCGCCGGTGACACCACCGATGGCGGCGCCCTTGAGGGCCGCCTCGCGGCGTTCCTTGCTGTTGTCGCCGGTGGAATAGCCGATCGCGGCGCCGGCCGCCGCGCCGATACCGGCGCCGATGGCGGCCTTGCTGATCTGGCGTTCGCCCGTGTAGGGGTTGGTGGTGCAACCAGCCAGGGCAACGGCGCCAGCCAGGGCCGGGATAATCAAGCTACGCATGGTGAATCTCCTGATCAGACAAAAGGGGCGGCCACTCCTGAGGACGGCCGGCACCCGAAAAGGTGGACATTTCTGCCCGGTGGCGATTTGTAACAAAGGACATGGTAGGCGTGAAGCGCCGGATTACCAGTCCGCAACAAAATTAACGGTTCAGCCTGATGACGGTTGACAGCCTCAGAAAATCCTTCCCAGGAAACCCCAGGGGCTCTTGGTGATGGCCACGCTCATGATGAAGGCGAACACCCCCAGGGCCAGGAAGAAGGCCGTCACCCGCGCGCCATAGCCCTTGGCCAGGCGGAAGGCCAGCATACCCAGAAAGATATAGAGGAAGAGGGCCGCGATCTTGACCTGCACCCAGACGGGGAGCGCGCCCAGGTGCACCACCAGGGCAATGGCGGCGAGCAGCAGGACGGTGTCGATGACGTGGGGCACCACCCGGGCGAACTTGCTGTTGAGCAGGCTGGATTCCTGCATCATCCAGAGGCCGCGCAGGAGGAGGAAGCCGCCGCTCGCCAGGACGGCGCCGACGTGGATCTGCTTGATCAGGGGGTAGAGGCTCTGCATGGGGGCATTCCGCAAGAGGACAAGGAAGGGTCGGCGCGCTTTTTCGCAGAATCGCCGGTCACGGTCAAACACTGCCGGCGCCGCGCGCCTGCGCTAAGATATCCCGCCTCAGCTGGCAGGTCTGCGATGTTGTTCGAAAAGGTCCCCACTCCCTGTGTCGGTGTCTGCTCCACCACCTTCGGTGACGTGGTGTGCCGTGGCTGTCGCCGCTACCTCCACGAGGTCATCGACTGGAACCGCTACTCCGACGCCGAGAAGCGGCTGATCTGGCAGCGCCTCGACGCCGTGATGGAGCAGGTGCTCTCGGGCAGCTTCCGCATCGACGACCCCGCCCGCCTGCGCGCCCTGCTGGCGGAGCACGCCATCCCCCACCGCGAGGGCGCCAGCCCCTGGAGCCACCTTGCCGCCCTGCTCCGCGCCGGCGCCCGCCAGCTGCCGGACCTGGCCGAGTGCGGGGTGACGCGGCTGGACCGCAGCGAGCTCACGCTGGTGCAGCTGCGCGAGAAGCTGAACGGCGACATGCACGCCCTGGCCTGCGCCTACTACGAGAAGGACTTCCTGCGCGCCGCCGGCATCCCGCCCGTCTTGCCCGAGACGTCCTGAGCCGTCCGGTGCCGTCCGGCAGCGGCTTTGCTATAGTCGCCTCCCCGTGCGCCAGTGGCGAAACTGGTAGACGCGCTGGATTTAGGTTCCAGTCCGCAAGGGTGTGGGTTCGAGTCCCTCCTGGCGCACCACTTCCCCTCCCTTATCCGGAAGCCGGCCGCCGCCGCGACCGCCGCTCCGCCCCGCCCCACGCGAGCCCCATCAGTCCTCCTGCCGCCAGCCCCGCCAGGTGCCCGTGGTTGGAGACGTTGATGCCGAACAGCCAGTCCGGCAGCCCGCTGTAGCCCACCGCCAGCCAGCCCAGCAGCAGGACCACCACGCCGCGCGCGAGCCGCCAGGGCGCGCGGGGATTGGCCAGCGGATACAGCCACAGGTAGCCAAACACGCCGTACACCACGGCGGACAGCCCGCCGAAATGCGCGCCATACGTCAGCGACTGCACCGCGTTGCTGGCCAGGGCGACGACCAGGGCCAGGACCAGCAGGCGGGCGCCGCCCTGGGCCTGCTCGACCTGGCTGCCGAACTCCCACCACCACAGCAGGTTGAAGACGAGGTGCAGCCAGCCGAAATGCAGCAGCGCGGGCGTGAGCAGCCGCCACCAGCCACCCTGCAGCGCTGCCGCGTCGACAACCTCGGGGAATGCCAGCCACCGCAGGACGAGGGGAAAGGCCGCCAGCTCCGCGGCGAACACCAGCGCACAGGCGAGCGTCACCGCGCGCGTAACCGGACCGGCGCGGCGCCACCAGGCGCCCGGATCCTCCCCGGCGACCGGAGGCGCCGGCTCATCCGGCACCGGCGGCGGCGACGCGGGCGTCATGACCGGGGCGGCCCCGCTTCCGCCTGCGCCAGCACGACCGCGAGGCGGCGACGGCGCTCCGCCACGTCCAGCCGCGCCAGGCTGCGGCAATGGGCGAGGAAGGCGGGCACATCCCCGCCCGCAGCCCGCAGCAGGGCACGGAAGGCGGGCACCAGGTCGTAATAGGTGGCCACGGTATTGAGGCGGGCGTTGTTGAGGCCCGCCATCCACTCGTCGTAGCCCGCATAGCCGCCCCATTCGCGTCGCAGTTCGCCATAGGCGCCCCGCAGCGCGGCGTAGACGGCCGTCTTGGCCGCGCGCTTGGCGGCGGGGGTCGGCGCGGCCGCCAGCGCCGCCTCGAGCCGGCGCCGGTACTCCAGCAGCAACGCAATGAACTCGCGTTGCCGCGTACGCGCCTGCTCGAATGCGGCAAGGTCGAGGCCCTGGCGCCGGCCATAGCGACGCACGCCCTCCTCCGCCACCGCCACCGCCAGGCTTTCGTTGAACACGGTGTCGCCCGGCACATAGAGCACCTGGTGGACGAGCTCATGGAAGATCAGCTCCGCGAGGTCCGCCTCGGGCAGAGCGACGAAGCTGGACAGCACGGGATCGCGAAACCAGCCCAGCGTGGAATAGGCGCTGACCCCGCTGACGTCGACTTCCTCGCCGCGGGCACGCAGCGTGTCCGCCTCGCGCCTGGCCGCGGCCTCCCGGAAGTAGCCGCGGTAGCTCAGGCAGCCCACGAACCAGTAGCACCAGGTGCGCAGCTCCAGCGAAAGTTCGGGCGTGGCGGTCAACGCCCACACCGGATAGGGGCGGCCGAGCTCCACATAGCTGTCGTACTGGCGCTGCGCGGGCAGGCCCAGCCGGTCCGCCGCGAACGCGCGGATGCGCTGCACCGCCTCCAGGTGCTGGCGCAGGTCGGCCGGGGTGTCCGGGCGCGCCAGCACCCGCGCGATGGGCTCGCGCCGGAGCAGCAGCGCCGCCTGTCCCTGCGCGGCCTGGGCGTAGTAGGCCGCACTCTGGCAGCCTGCCAGCAGCAGCGGGAGGAGGACGAGGGACAGGCGCGGCCAGGCGCGAATTAACAGGACACTCATGATTGCCATCGTAAATCGAGTGGCGGGAAACCGCCTCCCCTGCTATGCCATTCACAAGAGGCTGCGCGGAGCGGGCCTGTCCACGCGCCCTCGCCAGGACGACATCGTCCCGGCGTTCGCCCGGGCTCACGCCCGGCAAGGAGTGACCATGCAACGCGCCCGATCCCTGGTCCTGCTCCCGGCCCTGCTGCTCGCCTCATGCGCCGGTGTTCCGGCATCGCAGGGCATCGCGCCGGGCAACATTTCACGGGAAGCCATTGCGCAGGACACTCACGTCCTGCCGGGCAACGCCAGCTTCGTGCTGGACGCTCCGCCCGACGCGGTGGACGCGCGCCTACAACGCCCCCTTGCCGACAGCATAGCCCGCGGACTCGCCGGCCGCGGCTGGCGCATGCGTCCCGACGGCGTGGCGCAATGGCGGGTCCGCTATGAACTCGAGGTGGCCGAGCGCGAGGACGACGTGCGCCGCGATCGTGCGCTGCTGCCGCGCATGGTGTGCGGGCCGGAAGGCTGCCAGATCCGCCAGGACTGGACCTACCTGGGCCCGCCCCTGCGCACCGCCCCCGACCCGCACTACCGCCAGGCGATCCTGCGTCTCACGGTCACCGACGCCGCCACCGGCCGCGTGGCCTGGCAGGGCTGTCGCACCCGCGACCTGCCGGCCGCCGGACCGCTGCACGCCGCCCCGCTCGCGGACGATGCGGTGCGGTTGACGCGGCTGCTGCCGCGCGCCCCCTGGCCCAGGCCCTCGAAGGCACCTCCGGGATCGTCGCCCGGGCCGGAAGCAGAGGCCGCCCCGCAGGCGCCGCCCTCCGCTCCTGCGGCGGTGCCTGCCGCGCCGGTCTCCGCCCCAACGGCGACGCCAGCCCCCTGATCCGGTTGCGCGGCATTTGCCACCCCTCATCCGTGCACGCGCTCACCGGCCTGCGCGCCCATAAAAAAACCGGCGCCACCAGGGCGCCGGTTGCCATCACCACTCGGCAAGGACCACAGGGTACGAATTACATCTTGTAGGCGAACTGCAGCCACGCCTTGCGCGTGTCGTTGGTAAAGCCCGCCACCGTGCCGTCGGCGTTGAACTCCGAGTACTTGAGCATGGCGGTGACCTTGGACGTCACGGCCTTGCTCACCGAGAAATCCACCTCCTGCCCGAACTTCTCGTTGCTGGCCTCGGCCTGGAAGTCGTGGCCCGCGAGCACGAAGTTGTAGCCGGCCAGCGTGGCGAACAGCTTGAGATTGGTGTCCTCGAGGCCGTTGCCGGGCGTGGTGAGGAAGCGGTCGGCCCAGCCGTTGAAGGCGTGCAGCGTGGCCAGCGGCGTCTTGAAACCCTTCTCCAGCACTTCCTGTTCGACCTTCACGGTCACCGGCCCGATCTTGTAGCCGAGCTGGATGTCGGTGTAATCGGCTTCCGGCACGGTGGCCGAGGTGGCGTCCGCGTAGTCGGACTGCTGCGCCCAGGACAGCTCGTACAGGAAGGCGGAAATGGCGCCATCCACGCGCAGGCCGGCGTGCTGCCAGGACGAGGTGGGCGCGGTCTTCTCCTCGACGCCGTAGTAGAAGGCGGACACCTTCGCCTGCGGGAAGGCGGCGTAGCGGATGTTGGCGAAGGGCGCCTCCACGGCGCGCGTCACGCCGTAGATGTTGTTGACGCGGGACACGTAGGCGGCGCTCAGCGTCAGGTCCTTGACCCAGCTGCCGTTGCTGAAGCTCACTGCGTCGAAGGTCTGGTCGTTCTGGCGCCAGCCCACGTCGCCCACGAAGCGCGCGTTGTCATAGATGATCTTCTGGCGGCCCGCCTTGAACCCGTACCCCTCGAGGTAGGACTGGTTGACCTGGGTAAGCGCGGGATCGGCGATGAGACCGTACTGGGTCTTCTTGTTGCCGTAGCCGGTGGTGCCGCTGTTGTAGTCGCCATTGCCCAGGGTGCTGACGTTCTCGAACTCCACGAAGGCCTTGAGCCCGTGGTAGTCGCCCGTCTTGTAGCCCAGCACGGTACGCAGCGTGGTGGCGTCGGTTTCCGGCGTCGTTTCGTAGTCCACGTACTCGGTGCGCAGGCGCAGGTCCAGCGAGGTCTTGCCGCTGAAGATGGCCTCCTGCAGGAGCGCGACCTCCATGGACTCGGCCTGCGCCGGCGCCACGACGAACGACTGGGCGGCCAGGGCCGCGGACACAACAATCCACTTCTTCATGACAACATCCCCCAAATGACCTGTGTGAAAGGCCGGCAGTGCCGGCAATGAGTACCCGCACCGGATCACGGGCAAGGCTCCGCCCGGGGGCATGCTCGCGCATGTCCGCAGTCCTCGATCCGGCGTGCAGCGCTTCCCCGAGCCCGGGGAAGTCGGCAGGTGCGCGGGCGTCCCTCCCGGTGCCCGCGCGCCGCCCTCAGCCGCTGTCGCGGCGTGAGTGAAACGGACGGTCCATCGCCGTCATCCTCGCGGAATCAGGCCGCCTCGGGCCGCTTCTGCCCCTGGTAGAGGAAGCGCAGCACCTCGGTGCGGCAGTGGTGGTAGGCGCCATCGGCCGCGAGCGCCATGCGGTCGCGGGGCCGTGGCAGATCCACCGCCAGAATTTCACCGATGGTGGCGGCGGGGCCGTTGGTCATCATCACGATGCGGTCGGACAGCAGCACGGCCTCGTCGACGTCGTGGGTCACCATGACCACGGTGGAACCGGTGGCGGCGACGATCTTCATGAGCTCGTCCTGCAGGTGGGCGCGGGTCAGCGCGTCCAGCGCGCCGAAGGGTTCGTCCATGAGCAGGATGCGCGGCTCCATGGCGAGCGCGCGCGCGATGCCGACGCGCTGCTTCATGCCGCCGGAAATCTCGTGCGGCATCTTCTTCACGGCGTGCGCCAGCCCCACCAGGCGCAGGGCCGCCTCCGTGCGCTCGCGCAGTTGCGCCTTGCCTTCCCGGGCGCCGAACACCCGCTCCACGGCCAGGTAGACATTGTCGAAGCAGGACAGCCAGGGCAGCAGCGAATGGTGCTGGAACACCACGGCGCGCTCGGGGCCGGGCCCGGCGATCTCGCGCCCGTTGCAGATCAGGCCGCCGCTGGTGGGCAGCGTGAGGCCGGCGATCAGGTTGAGCAGGGTGGACTTGCCGCAGCCGGAGTGGCCGATCAGCGACACGAACTCACCCTCGCCGATGGCCAGGTCGATATCGCGCAGCGCGGTGAAGACGCCCTTCTTGGTGCGGAATGACATGCCTGCGTTCTCGATGGACACGATCTTCTTCATGGCGGTCTCCTCAGTTCTGCTCGTAGGTGAAGCGGCGCGCGAGCTGGATCAGCGCCTGCTCCAGCAACAGGCCGACCAGGCCCACCACGAAGATGGCGATGATGATGTGCGCGACGTTGAGGTTGTTCCACTCGTCCCAGACCCAGAAGCCCAGGCCGACGCCGCCGGTGAGCATCTCGGCGGCCACGATCACCAGCCAGGCCACGCCGATGGAAAGGCGGATGCCGGTCAGCAGGTAGGGCAGCACGGAGGGAAAGAGGATGCGGGTGAACACCTTCCACTCGGACAGGTTGAGCACGCGCGCCACGTTCAGGTAATCCTGAGGCACCTGCGACACGCCCACCGCGGTATTGATGATGATGGGCCAGATGCTGGAGATGAAGATCACCCAGATCGACGCCGGCTCCGCCGCCTTGAACACCAGCAGGCCAATGGGCAGCCAGGCCAGGGGCGACACCGGGCGCAGCAGCGAGATCACCGGCGCGAACATGTCATTCAGGAAGCGGAAGCGTCCGAGCATGAAGCCGAGCGGAATGCCGATCAGCGCCGCCAGGCCGAAGCCGGTGCCGACGCGGCCCAGCGAGTTCAGGATGTTCCAGCCGATGCCCTGGTCATTGGGCCCGTTCACGTAGAAGGGATGCGCGAACAGCAGCTTCGCCGCCTCCCAGGTCGCCACCGGTCCCGGCAGCTCCTTGCGGAAATGGCTGAGCGCGGCCCAGAACAGCACGAACAACGCCAGGCCCAGCAGTGGCGCCAGCGTGCGCGCGATCACCGTGCCCCAGGCGACGTTGCGCAAGCGCGCGGCCAACCGCTCCCGCGGTGAGGCCACCGCCTCCGCCGCCATCTTTTCCACCTCTGTCGTCAGTGCAGTCATCACATCCTCCCGTCAGGTTTTTGCCGCCACTTTCGGGCAGCAGGGGGCCGCGCCGCCTCGGGCGAGGCGACGGGACACCGGATTTCTTGGCTGGGGCCCGCTACAGGGAGGCCGCGGCGGCGCGGGCCGGCCGCCGCGGCACGGGGTCAGGCCTTGATGGCGAAGCTCGCGGCGTAGGCGGCAGGATTGCTGCCGTCCCACACCTTGCCGTCGATCAGGGTGCTGGCGCGCATCGGCGAGGCGGGCAGCGCCACCTTCAGCTGGCCGGCCGCCTGCTTGTACAGGTCCACCTGGTTGATCTGCTTCGCCACCGCCAGGTAGTCGACATCGGCCTTGAGGATGCCCCAGCGCTTGTGCTGGGTCAGGAACCACATGCCGTCCGAGTAATAGGGGAAGCTGGCGCCGTCCTGCAGGAAGCGCATGGAGTGCGCGTCCTGCCACTTCTTGCCGATGCCATTGTCGTAGTGACCGAGGAAGCGGCCGAGGATGACCTCTTCCGGCGCGTTCACATAGGACTTGCCGGAGATCAGCTTGGCCACCTGCGGGCGATTCTTGACCTGCTCGATGTAGCGCGAGGCATCCAGCACGGCCATCAGCAGCGCGCGCGCGGTATTGGGATACTTCTTCACGAAGTCGGCGGTGCAGCCCAGCACCTTCTCGGGATGGTCGGGCCAGATCGCCTGCGTGGTGGTGACGGTGAAGCCGATGCCATCGCTG
Organism: Moraxellaceae bacterium; assembly: GCA_036275595.1. GTDB lineage: Bacteria > Pseudomonadota > Gammaproteobacteria > Pseudomonadales > Moraxellaceae > UBA2031. The sequence goes on along the minus strand of DASUDN010000046.1, from coordinate 1,984 downwards.
ATGGCGCGTGCGCCCCAGGGCTCGCCCACGCAATAGCCGTCCATGTTGCCGACGCGCATGTTGGCCACCATCTGCGGCGGCGGCACCACGATGGTCTTGACGTCCTTCATGGGATCGATGCCGTTGGCCGCCAGCCAGTAGTACAGCCACATGGCATGGGTGCCGGTGGGGAAGGTCTGCGCGAAGGTGTAGTCGCGTTTGTCGGTGTCGATCAGCTTTTTCAGCGACTTGCCGTCGGTGACGCCCTTGTCCTTGAGCTGGCTGGAGAGCGTGATCGCCTGCCCGTTCTGGTTCAGCGTCATCAGGACGGCCATGTCCTTCTTGGGGCCGCCGATGCCCAGGTGCACGCCGTAGACCAGGCCGTAGAGCACGTGCGCGGCATCGAGTTCGCCGTTGATGAGCTTGTCGCGCACGCCGGCCCAGGACGCTTCCTTGCTGACGTTGATCTTGATGCCGTACTTGCGGTCGAAGCCGAGCACGGAGGCGATCACCACCGGCGCGCAGTCGGTGAGCGGGATGAAGCCGACGTTGATCTCCGGCTTTTCCGGCGCATCGGAACCGGCCGCCCAGGCGGTCGCAGGCATGTGCATGGACAATCCCCCCATGAGGCCGGCCGCCCCCGCGGCCAGCACGGAATGCTTCAGGAACTGGCGCCGGCCGGCATCCACCGTTTCGGTCTCCGCCGGACAGGAAGACGCCGGCAGCTTGTCATCGTTCATGTTTTCGCGCTCCGCCATCACTGACCTCGATCTCTCGAAAAATTGTTGCAGCCCTTCCGCATCGCAATGCACCGCGCACGGCCCGGCCGACCCTCAAAAAAAAATGGCGTCCGCGGAGAACTCCGCAGGACGCCATTGTCCTTGCCGGCCTTGCGACCGGCTCGACATCGAAATGGACCTCGCGGTCCGCTGATGTCCACGCACGACACAGGAGACAACAGGCTCGCCCCGCCAGTGGAGCTCGTTGAGCCATGCCAGGAGAATTGCAACGGCCATGCCAGCTTTTCAAAAATTTTTTGGGCGCAAGAATTTCTTCTGATTTTTTCGACAGTTGCGCTCAGGCACCCTCCTGTTCCGGGTGGCGCGGCGCCGGTGTCGCGCCCGGTGGCGGCGCTCCGCTCCGCCCCAGCGTGGGTCCGCCTCGCACCAGAACAAGCCCTGGACAGGCGTTGCCGAAGCCGTCTCGCACGGTGGCATGCCCCTGCGCCGGGCAAAAAAAACGGCGCCCGAAGGCGCCGCGCCTGAAACCGTCGACCGCTCAGGCGAGCAGGTCGTTCATCGCGAGCAGCTTCTCGGCCACGTCCACGATACGGATGTTGCGGTCCATGGCCATCTTGCGCATGGCATTGTAGGCGTCGGCCTCGCTCATGCCGCGCAACTGCATCAGCATGCCCTTGGCCCGTTCCACCGTCTTGCGTTCGTTGAGCCTGGATTCCGCCACCTTCACCTGCTCCTTCAGGGCCTGGTCCGCCTCGAAGCGGGCCTGGGCGACCGCCAGCACCGCCTCCAGGCGGGCCGTATCGATGCCTTCCACCACATAGGCCGACACGCCGGCCTTGATGGCCGCCCGGATGGCACTGGGCTGGCCGTCGTCGCTGACCATGACGATGGGCCGCGGCTCGTTCTGGCTGACGATCACGATCTGCTCCAGCACGTCGCGGCTGGGGGACTCGGTATCTATCATCACCAGGTCCGGCTGCAGGCCGGCCACCTTGCGCGGGATCATCAGGGCGGAGGACACTTCGTCGACCACCTCGAAGCCGGCCTCGACCAGGGACTCGCGGAGGCGACCTACCTGCTTGCGGGTGTCGTTCACCAGCAGAATCTTCAACATGACAACTATCTCGAGCCCGTGTGACTCAAAATAGAGCAAGCCCTGTGCCAAACCCTGGATCTATTTTGTAGCCGCTGCCCCGGACGCCCATGACCTCCCTGCCCCTCCCCCCCGACCGCGAACGCCCGCTCATCCTGCTGCTGGCCGGCCT
>DASUDN010000045.1:0-8304 GCA_036275595.1 Moraxellaceae bacterium | reverse complement strand
GAGGGGGTATAATGCCGCCCGCCCTGAGCCGGCCCACAAGGCCACCCCTCGCAGTCCAGCCCCTGGAGTCCACCGCCCCATGACCGTCATCAAGAAGGACGACCTCATCCAGAGCGTCGCCGATGCCCTGCAGTACATTTCCTATTACCACCCCGTGGACTTCATCCAGGCCATCCATGCCGCCTACCAGCGCGAGGAAAACCAGGCCGCCAAGGATGCGATGGCGCAGATCCTGATCAATTCGCGCATGTGCGCGGAAGGCCACCGCCCCATTTGCCAGGACACCGGCATCGTCACCGTGTTCGTGAAGGTGGGCATGGATGTGCGCTGGGACCTGGGCGGCATGAGTCTGGACGACGCCATCAACGAGGGCGTGCGCCGCGCCTACCTGCACCCGGACAACGTGCTGCGCGCCTCCATCCTGCGCGACCCGGCCGGCAAGCGTACGAACACAAAGGACAATACCCCGGCCGTGATCCACTACGGCATCGTGCCGGGCGACAAGGTCGACATCACCGTCGCCGCCAAGGGCGGTGGCTCCGAGAACAAGTCCAAGATGGTCATGCTCAACCCGTCCGACTCCATCGTGGACTGGGTGCTGAAGACCGTGCCGACCATGGGCGCCGGCTGGTGCCCGCCCGGCATGCTGGGCATCGGCATCGGCGGCACCGCCGAGAAGGCCGCGCTGCTGGCCAAGGAATCGCTGATGGACCCGGTCGACATGCACGAGCTGCTGGCGCGCGGACCGCAAAACCGCATCGAGGAGCTGCGCGTCGAGCTGTACGAGAAGGTCAACGCGCTCGGCATCGGCGCCCAGGGCCTGGGCGGCCTCACCACCGTGGTCGACATCAAGATCCGCGACTACCCCACGCACGCCGCCTCGCTGCCGGTGGCCATGATCCCCAACTGCGCCGCCACCCGCCACGTGCACTTCGAGCTCGACGGCTCGGGCCCCGCGGAGCTGGAAGTGCCGAAGCTCGAGGACTGGCCGAAGATCACCTTCGACGCCAGCAAGTCGCGCCGCGTCAACCTCGACACCGTCACCGCCGAGGACATCAAGTCCTGGCAGCCGGGCGAGACCCTCCTGCTGTCGGGCACCATGTACACGGGCCGCGACGCCGCCCACAAGCGCATGACCGAGATGTTCGCGCGCGGCGAGTCGCTGCCGGTGGACCTCAAGGGCAAGTTCATCTACTACGTCGGCCCGGTCGACCCGGTGCGCGACGAGGTGGTCGGCCCCGCCGGCCCCACCACCGCCACGCGCATGGACAAGTTCACCGACGTGGTGCTGGAGAAGACCGGCCTCATCGGCATGATCGGCAAGTCCGAGCGCGGTCCCGTCGCCATCGAGGCGATCAGGAAGCACCAGGCCGTCTACCTCATGGCCGTGGGCGGCGCCGCCTACCTGGTGTCCAAGGCCATCCGCAAGGCCCGCGTCGTGGCCTTCGAGGACCTGGGCATGGAGGCGATCTACGAGTTCGTGGTGGAAGACATGCCGGTGTCGGTGGCGGTGGACGTCCACGGCTCCTCGGTGCACAACACGGCACCGAAGATCTGGCAGGCCAGGATCGGCAAGATCCCGGTCGAGTCCTGATCCCCCGCCACTCCGGAAGGGCCCGCGCATGCGGGCCTTTCTTTTTCCGGGAGCCGGACCGGTGGTCCGGCGGAGCGGCCCGTCCGGTGCCCGCGCCAGGGCGGCGGGAGTAGGCAGGGGCGGGCCGAGGCGCTAGATTCGGCGCAGGAATGCCTGAGCCTGGGAAAGCCATGATCGCGCGCCGCGCCGCCCTGCTGCTTGCCTGCCTGCTGGCCACGCCAGCGGGGGCGGAGCCGCGCGTGATGGTCACGGGCGAGTGGCCCCCCTATACAGGGGTCGAGGAGCCTGAGGGCGGCACCATGACCGCCATCGTGCGCGCCGCCTATTCAGCGCTGGGGGAAGAGGTGCGGATCGGCTACTTCGCCTGGTCGCGCATCCGCCGCCTGCCGCAGGACAACAGCGACGTGACCGGCAGCTTCCCGCATTACTATTCGGAGGAGCGCGCCGCGCGCTGCCATTTCTCCGATCCCATCGGCAGCAGCCCGCTCGGGCTGGCATTGCGGCCGGGCACCACGCTGAAGTGGACGCGCCTGGCCGACCTTGGTCGCTATCGCATCGGCACCGTCAACACCTACTCCAATACGCTGGAGTTCGACCGCCTGGTGGCGTCGGGGCGCATCCGTCCGGTACGCGCGGCCACCGATCTCGACAACCTGCGCAACCTGGTGGCGGGCAAGGTGGACGCGGCGCTGATTGACCGCAATGTGCTGGCCTATCTCCTGGCGCGGTCTCCCCTGCGCGAGGAGGCGTCCCAGCTGCGCCTGGATCCGCGCCTCGTGGTCGTGCACAAGCTCTATGCCTGCTTTCCGCGCACGGACAAGGGCCTGGCCGCGCGCGACCGGTTCAACAAGGGGCTGGCGACGTTGCAGGCCGCCGCGCCCTGATCCTTCCCGCATTTCCCGCACCGGTCACGAGAAGCCAACAGCCGGCCGCCGATGCCTGTCTACCCTCCATGCTGGTTACCGTCCCCGGGGCTGGGCGGGACCACTTCATCCACGGGGAGGGTCGAGTCGTGCAAGACGAGGCATTGAGGAATCGCGTCGTGGTTATCACCGGCGCGTCCAGCGGTATCGGTCGTGGCGCCGCGCTGGCGTTCGCCAGGGCGGGAGCCGCGGTGGTGGTGGCGGCCCGGCGCGAGGGCCTGCTGCAGGCCCTGGCCGCGGACATCCGCGCCGAAGGCGGGCGCGCGCTGGCGGTGCCCTGCAATGTCGGCGACGCGGCGCAGGTGGAGGCGCTGGCGCAGTCGGCCATCGAGGCATTCGGGCACGTCGATGTCTGGATCAACAACGCGGGCGTGGGCGTGGTCGGGCCGTTCGACGAGGTGCCGCTGGTCGAGCACGAGCAGGTGATCCGCACCAACCTGCTCGGCACCCTGCATGGCTGCTACGTGGCCATGCGCCATTTCCGGCAGCGCCGTCAGGGCACGCTGATCAACGTGTCGTCCATGTTCGGCAAGCTGCCGGGGCCGTACTGGTCCTCGTACGTGGCGTCCAAGTTCGCGATTAACGGCCTCGCCGACGCCTTGCGCCAGGAGTTGCGCCGCACTGGCCTGGGCGGCGTGCATGTCTGCTCGGTGATGCCCATGACCACGGACACGCCCTTCTTCACCCATGCCGGCAACTACACCGGTCGCGAGATCGGCCTGCCGCATCCAATGCATGACGCGAAGAAGGTGGTGGCGACGCTGCTGCGAGTCGCGGTGGAGCCGCGCGACGAGGTCATCGTGGGGTATGCGGGGCGCATTGCCAACCTCGCGCATGCGCTGGCGCCGAAGGCGGTGGAAACGCTGTTCGGCCTGGAGACGCACCGCCTGCAGTTCCGCAAGGCGGCGCCCTCTGCGTTCACGTCCGGCGCGGTGCTGCACCCGCGGCCGGAAGGCGATGCCATCGCCGGAGGCTTCCGCAAGTCGGCGTGAGGGCGGTCTAGCCCTCGTGGTGGTGGTGGCCGGTCGGAGCGATGTCGGGGGCAGGGTCGGGCGCGGGTGCTGCCGGCGGCACGGCAGGGGCCATCGGCATGTCACCATGGTTCAGGGGCATGTCGTGATCCATGGGCATGTCGCCGTGGTCCATCGGCAGTGCCGGCGCCGCCGCGCCTTCGTGGCCGGCATGCGCATGCTTCATCACGAAGGGCTGTACCGCCGTCCACAGGCCAAAGCCGATGACCAGCGCGCCCGCCAGGCGCCGCGCGCCCGCCTGCTGCAGCAGGGCACGCACGCGGCCGGCGAAGGTTCCCGTGAGCAGCAGGGCCGGCAGCGTGCCGAGGCCGAAGGCCAGCATCACGCCACCCGACACCAGCGTGTCGGCGCGCGCCAGTGACAGGGCCAGTGCGCTGTACACGAGGCCGCAGGGCAGGAAGCCCCAGAGGCCGCCCGCCAGCAGGGCCTTCCACAGCCGGTTCACCGGGAATACCACCTTGCGCAGCGGCTCCAGATGGCGCCAGAGCGAGCCGCCCATGCGCTCCAGGCGCTGCAGGCCCAGCCACCAGCCGGCCAGGTAGAGGCCGAGCGCGACCATGAAGCCTCCCGCGACGGCGCGCGGCCACGGACTCTGCGCCCAGGCGCCGAGCACGCCCTGCGCCAGCGCGCCGGCGAGCAGGCCCAGCAGGGTATAGGTCAGGATGCGGCCGCTGTTGTAGGCGAGCTGGAAGGCGAACAGGCGGCCGCCGCGGCGGGCGTCTTCGGGCAGCGCGAACGAGAGCGCGGCGGAGATGCCGCCGCACATGCCCACGCAGTGGGTGCTGCCGAGCAGGCCGGTGGCCCAGGCCGTCAGCAGCAGGGCGCCGTCAGTGCCGGTCATCATCGAGCTTCCTCCGTTCCTCGCGGTCGTCCATGAGGATGCGGTGGGCGGGACCTTCCAGGTCGTCGAACTGTTCGTGCTTCACGGCCCAGAAGAACACCCAGATGCCGGCGGCCAGGAAGAGCAGGCTGACGGGAATGAGGAAGTAGATGATTTCCATGCGGGCCTTCCGGAAGAGAGTCAGGTCGTGCGCGAGGACAGGCGCAGTCGCAGCGCGTTGCCCACCACCACGAGCGAGCTGGCCGACATGCCGAGGGCGGCCGCCCAGGGCGGGAGCCAGCCCACGGCCGCCAGCGGCAGCGCAGACAGATTGTATGCCAGCGCCCAGCCCAGGTTCTGGCGGATGATGCGGCCGGTGCGGCGCGCGGTGTCGCGGGCGACCACCAGGGTACGCAGGTCGTCGCGCAGCAGCAGGCTGTCGGCGGTGAGCTGGGCCAGGTCCGTGCCCGAGGCCATGGCCACCGACAGGTGGGCCTGCGCCAGCACCGGCGCGTCGTTCACGCCGTCGCCCACCATCACCACGATGGCGCCGGACTCCTGCAGCGCGCGTACCCGGTCCCGCTTCTGCTCGGGGGAGAGTCCGCCCCGGGCCTCGTCCATGCCGAGCTCGCGGGCCATGGCCAGCGGCGAGGCGGACGGATCGCCCGACAGCAGGCAGGTGGCCAGGCCGCGTTGCTGCAATGCCTGCACCACGCCGGCAGCTTCGGGACGCAGGGTATCGGTGAGACGGAAGGCGGCGAGGGCGCCGTCTTCATCCGCCAGCCACAACTGGTCGCGGTCCGCGCCGCTGTCGCGGCCCAGCGCGAAGGCGGCGTGGCCGAAGCGGTAGCGCCTGCCATCGACGGTGCCGGCCACGCCCGCGCCCGCCACGTGCTCCAGGTCGGCGACCGCCGGCAGCGACGGGGCGGGAAGCGCCTGGAAGGCGCGGGCCACCGGATGCTCGGAGCGCTGCTCCAGGGCGCAGACGATGCGCGTCGCTTCCTCGATCGAGCCGCGCCGCGCCTCCGTCCCCGCGATCCGGAGCGTGCCGGTGGTCAGCGTGCCGGTCTTGTCGAAGACGATGTGCGTGGCCTGCGCCAGGGTTTCCAGCACGTGGCCACGGCTGATCAGGAAGCCGCGCTCGGCCAGAGTGCTGGTGGCGCTGGTGAGGGCCACCGGCGTCGCCAGCGACAGGGCGCAGGGACAGGTGGCCACCAGCACCGCCAGCGTGATCCAGAAGGCGTGGTGGAAGTCGTCCAGGCGCAGCCACACGGCGAACACCAGCACCGCGAACACGAGCACCAGCGCCACGAAGACCTGGGCGATGGCGTCGGCGCGCTTCGCCAGCAGGGGCTTTTCCGCCAGCGCGCGGTTGAGCAGGCGGTTCAGTGCGCCCAGCGTGCCCTCGCCGGCGGCGCGTGTCACGCGCAGCAGCAGGGAGCCGTCGCTGTTCAAGCTGCCGCCGATGACGCTGTCGCCCACGTCCTTGGCCACCGGCAACGGCTCGCCCGTCAGCAGTGCCTCGCTCACCGCGCTGCGGCCCTCGACCACCTCGGCGTCGGCGGGAATGGTCTCGCCGGGCTTGACCACCACGCGGTCGCCCGGCGCCAGCTCGGCGGCGCCGACCACCGCCAGGGTCCCGTCCGCCTCCACCCGCGTCGCCAGCTGCGGCGCCAGCGCCATCAGCGTCGCCGCCACGTCGCCGGCGCGCTGCCGGGCCCGCATCTCCAGGAAATGGCTGGTGAGCAGGAAGAAGATGAACATCGTGATGGAGTCGTAATAGGTGTCGCCGCGGCCGCTCACCGTGGCCCACACGCTGGCCAGGAAGGCCACCACGATGGCCAGCGACACCGGCACGTCCATGTTGAGGTGGCGGTTGCGCAGCGCCACCAGCGCCGAGCGGTAGAAGGGCAGGCCCGAGTACAGGAAGATGGGCGTGCTGATCAACAGGTTGATCCAGTTCAGGTAATGGCGGTATTCGTCCTCGATGCCGGACCAGTGCCCCACGTAGAGGGCGCCGGCATACATCATCACCTGCATCATGCCGAAGCCGGCCAGGGCCAGGCGCTTGAGCAGGTCGCGGCTTTCCTTGCGCAGTTGCCCGGCGTGGGCGTCGCTGCGGTAGGGGTGGGCGCGATAACCGACGCCGGCCAGCGTGCCCAGCAGCGAGCCCAGGCTGGTGCGGGTGCTGTCCCACTCCAGGTGCAGGCGATGAGTGCTCAGGTTCACGCTGGCCTGCAGCACCCCGCCTTCCTGGTGCAGCTTCTTCTCGATCAGCCAGGCGCAGGCGGCGCAGTTGAGGTTTTCCAGGGTGAGCTCGGCCGCGGCCTTGTCGCCCTCGCGCGCGACCACGTCCTTCTGGGCGGCGGGATGGTCCCAGACCTGCAGCTGCGTCAGGGCCCCGGGCAGGGGGGCAGGCCCCTCCGCGCGACGGTCGCGGTCGCGGTAATAGTCCTCGAGGCCGCTGGCGACGATGGTCTCGGCCACCGCGCGGCAGCCCTCGCAGCAGAAGGCCCGCGGCGCGCCCAGCACGGGGGCGCGCAGCTCGAGGCGGTCGGGGACGGGCAGGCCGCAGTGGAAGCAGCTCTCCCGGGGGGAATCACTCATGCGTCAGGGAAAACTCCGCGCGCGGGAATTCGCGCGTACCGAGCAGGCGCCACTCCGGCGTGCCCAGTTCCACATGGTAGCGGCCATTGAGGGCGCGCGGGAGCTGTCCCACGAACTCCTCCCCGCGCCGCGCCAGCACCAGGTTCTGGTCGCCGCTGGCCTGGGTGGGGTGCTGGAAGTACAGCACCAGCCGCTCCGGAGCGGCGCCGGCGGCGGCCTGGCGCAGGCGCACATGGAGCTCGCCGGTGAGGTCGTCGATGCGCACGTCGGCCGCCACCCCCAGCGCCTTCGCGCGATCGTCGCGCGCGAAGTCCTGGTTGATGGCCTTGCCTTCCTTGTACCAGTCGTCCCGCACCACGCTGTCCTGGTTGCGGACGGCGATGGCCACGGTGGTCAGGCCGGCCACCACGGCGGAGGCGGGCAGGGCCATGATGAACCAGGGCCAGAACTGGCGGTACCAGGGCGTCTTCACGGCATCACTCGGCGGCATGTTCATCGCGGTTCTCCTCGACATCGGCCGGCGCCAGGAAGCGGCTCTTGCTCTCGTCGGCCACGCGGGCGCTGTTCACGGAGCGCACGTGGAAGACAATGTCGTTCTTGCGGTGGTGGAGCTGCTCCGGATCGGCCACCAGGGTCACCGGCACCGACACCAGCTCGCCGGGAGCGGCATCCAGGGTGATCTCCCGGCTCATGCGGATGCTCTTGTCGCCCTCCACCGCCACAGTGTAGCGGTCGGCGTCCTGGGACTTGTTCAGCACCTTGAGCAGGTAGACGTTCTCGATCATGCCGTCGCTGTTCTCGCGGAAGAGCTGGTTGCGGTCGCGGATTGTCTCGACCTGCAGCGGCACGCGCAGGCCCAGGGTGACCACGAAGATGGCGGCCATCACCCCGATCATGGTGGCGTAGCCGATCAGGCGCGGGCGCAGGAAGTGGTACTTGCCGCCCTTCTCCAGCATGTTCTCGGTGGTGTAGCGCACGAGGCCGCGGGCATAGCCCATCTGGTCCATCACCGAGTCGCAGGCGTCGACGCAGGCGGCGCACTGGATGCACTCGAACTGCAGGCCGTTGCGGATGTCGATGCCGGTGGGGCAGACCTGCACGCAGAGCTCGCAGTCGATGCAGTCACCGAGTCCCTGGGCATGGTAGTCGGCCGTGCGCTTGCGGCTGCCGCGCGGGTCGCCACGGGCGGCGTCGTAGGAAATGATCAGGGTATCGCGGTCGAACATCACCGACTGGAAGCGGCCGTAGGGGCACATGTACATGCAGACCTGCTCTCGCATCCAGCCGGCGTTCATGTAGGTGGCGCCGGTGAAGAACAGGATCCAGAAC
>DASUDN010000044.1:0-19325 GCA_036275595.1 Moraxellaceae bacterium | reverse complement strand
CCACGATGAGTACGCGAGCCATAGCAGCCTCCGGGTCTTTCCGGCTCAGGATATGCGGCGGGGGATGGGGCGCCAGCGCCGGCGAACCGGGATGTGGCTGCCGTCACACGGGGGGCGCCGAACGGCAGCCCATGGCGATGAAGGGCGGCCGGGCCGGCCACGGAGGGCGCCGTGGCGCCGCCATTTTTTTACAGGCCCGCGCTGGCGACTTCCGCAAAGCCGGGCACAATCAGGGGAGTACCACTCGGGGCGCCCGTACGGCCGGTGCCCCCCGCCCGCCGGCGCCGCCGGCAAGGAGTCCATCATGCGTACCGCCGCCCGCGCCCTCGTGCTCACCCTGGCCGCCAGCCTCGTCCTGCCGGCCGCCCCTGTCCACGCCGAAGCCCTCTCCACCGAGGCGGCCATCGCCGCCGAGGCCCCGGGCCAGGCCCGCGACCGACTTCGCGACTGGCTGGCGCGCGCCGACGTGCAGGCCGCGCTGGAGCGCCATGGCGTCGCCCCGGCGCTGGCCGCGCAGCGCGTGGCTGCGCTCTCGGACGAGGAGGCCCTGGCGCTGGCGGGACGGGTGGACTCGGCGCCGGCCGGCGGCAGCGTGCTCGGGGCCGTGGTCTTCGTCTTCCTGGTGCTGCTGGTCACCGACATCCTCGGCCTCACCAAGGTGTTTCCGTTCACCCGTTCCATCCGCTGAACCGGCGGGGGCCGTCGCCCCCTCGGCATCCTTCCTCCTTCCCTGACTGACAGGCGGGCCTTGCCATGCACAGAGTCCTGTTGTTTCCCGTCATCCTGCTGATGGTCCTGCTCGCGGGCTGTTCCGCCCCGAAAACCCTGGCACTGCGCCAATCCCCGGCCGCGGCCGAGGCCGGCCGGGTGGATCTGGCCGACGTGCCGTTCTTTGCCCAGCAAGACCACCAGTGCGGTCCCGCCGCGCTCGCCACCCTGCTCAACCACACTGGCCTGCGCACCACCCCGGCGGAGATCGCCGCCGAGGTCTTCATCCCCGCGCGCCAGGGCAGCATCCCGGTGGAGATGGCGGCCTCGGCGCGCCGCCACGGCCGCCTCGTCTATCCCCTGGCGGGCGAGCTGACGGCGGTGCTGGCGGCCCTGCACCAGGGCTACCCGGTACTCGTGCTGCAGAACAACGGCCTGTCCTTCCTGCCCGTCTGGCACTACGCCGTGGTGGTGGGCGCCGACCGCGACCGCGAGGTGTTCTGGCTGCGCTCCGGACGCGAGCGGCGGCTGGAGCTGCCCTTCGCCACCTTCGAGCGCACCTGGGCGCGGGCGGGCTACTGGGGCGTGCTGGTGCTGGATCCGGCGCGGCTCCCGGACAGCCTGGACCCGCGCACCGTGATCCGCGAGCTGTCGCTGATGGAGCGCTCGGGGGCCGTGGCGGAGGCCCAGGCCGGTTTCAATCGCGCCCTGCTGAACTGGCCGGAGCAGAAGACGGCCTGGCTGGGCCTGGCCAACACCTCGCAGCGGCTGGGGGAAATGGAGCGGGCGGAAACCGTGCTGCGCGAATTGGTTCGGCGCGCGCCGCAGTACGGCGCCGGGCTGAACAACCTGGCGGACCTGCTGCTGAAGACCGGCCGGCCGCTGGAGGCCCTGCCCCTGGCCGAGCGCGCCGTCGCGGTGCTCGATATCCCGGCCACCCGTGGCACGCTGGCGGCCGCCCAGGCGGCGCTGCAGCCGTTGCAGGCGGAGGCCCTGCCGGCACAGCCCGGGGACCTGGATCCGGCCGTGGTGCGCGCCGAGGCCGCCAAGGCGGCGCCAGCCAAGTCGACGCGCAAGCCGGCCAGGGCGCGCAAGCGCGCGAAGGCCCCGGTGCCGGCCACCTCGTCGACGCCCTAGGGAGCGATGTCGAGCGTGACGGGGAGATGCGTCATCGGCTGGTAGTCGAGCAGGGCGCCCTCCGCGTAGGGCAGCACTGCGACCACGATGGCCACCGCCAGCGCCGCCACCAGCAGGGTGGCCATCTCCACGAGGCCCGCCCGGGGCGGCGGCAGCCGGTGCCAGGCGCAGCGCAGCAGGCACAGGCAGGCGAGGCCGAGCAGGCCGCCGCCGGCCACGTCCGCGAGCCAGTGCACGCCCAGGTAGGGCCGCCCGGCCATGGTCAGCAGCATAAGGCTGAGCAGGAAGGGGCGCGCCACTCCCGTCACCGTCTCCACGCCGTAGCGGGCCAGCAGTACCAGTACCAGTCCCCAGACCAGCACGGCGTTGAAGGCGTGGCCGCTGGGAAAGGCGTGGGAGGCGGGGGGCGCCGCCACCCACTGTGGCCGCGGGTGGCCGAAAAAGGCCTTGCCGGCCTCCGGCAGCAGCAGGCCCACCACGGACGCCACGCCGACGAGGGCCACCAGGGGCCAGTCCTTGCGCAGCGCCAGCCAGCCCGCCAGCACGGCGGCGAAGGCCAGCAGTCCGCGGCGTTCGCCCAGCAGGGACAGGGGGACGAACAGCCAGTCCAGGCTGGGCTGGCGCAGGGAATACAGGGCTGCCGTCAGGCGCACGTCGGTGTCGTGCAGCCAGGGATGGGCCGCGGCGATCAGCGCGAAGCCCAGTGCCGCCACCAGCGCCGTGCGCAGGGCGGCGCGCTGGTCCTCGGGCAGGCCGGCGCGCGTGTGGTAGAGGCCGCTGTTGGGCAGGGGCCTGCGCGTGGCGGCCTGCTGGCGCCGTAGGGCCAGCCAGGGCAGCAGCCAGGTCAGCACGGCCACCGCGATCAGCACCACGGCCACGAAGATCAGCTGCGGGCGGCCCGGCAGCCAGGAGTGCGCCGCGGCGGCGCCCAGGCTGTAGCCCGGCAGCAGGTGGAAGGGGGCCCAGACCAGGGCCGACAGGAAGTTCATCCACAGGAAGTAGAGCGGCTTCATGCGGAAAATGCCGGCCGCCATGGGCACGAAGGCGCGCAGCGGGCCGATGAAGCGGCCGAAGATGATGCCCTTGCCGCCATGGCGCTCGACGAAGTCCTCGGAGCGCTGCAGCCAGTCCGGGTAGCGGCTGAAGGGCCAGATGCGGTGGACGCGGTGCTTGAAGCCCTTGCCGAGCGCATAGCTGATGCCGTCGCCCAGCATGGCGCCGGCGATGCCGGCGAGGAACAGCGAGAGCAGCGACACCTCGGCATGCGCCGCGAGCACGCACAGCACGAAGAGCAGCGGCACGGCGGGGACGATGACCCCGACCACGGCCACCGCCTCCACCAGCGCCACCAGGAAGACGCCGGCCAGGATGGCGTCCGGATGGTGGATGAGCCAGCTGCGCAGCTCGAGGTAGCTGGCTCCGATATCCATGCGCGGGGACGCCGGGGCTCAGGCCCCGGAGGCGCGGGCCTTCTTCACGGCGTCGACGGCGACGCCGGCGAACTGCAGGTCGGCATGGTAGGAGGACCGCACCATGGGACCGCTCCAGATGCTGCGGAAGCCCAGGCGCTCGCCATGGGCGGCGTACTCGGCGAATTCCTCGGGTGTCACGAAGCGGTCGACCGGGGCATGGCTCTTCGAGGGCTGCAGGTACTGGCCGATGGTGACGAGGTCGACGTCATGGGCGCGCAGGTCGTCGAGCACGGCCAGCACCTCCTCCTTCGTCTCGCCGAGGCCGACCATGAGGCCGCACTTGGTGGTGATGTCGGGACGGTCGGCCTTGAAGCGCCGGAGAAGGTCCAGCGAGTGCTGGTAGTCCGAGCCCGGGCGGATGGCCTTGTACAGGCGCGGCACGCTCTCGATGTTGTGGTTGAACACATCCGGCGGGCACTCGCCGAGCAGGCGCAGGGCGATATCCAGGCGGCCGCGGAAATCGGGCACCAGGATCTCGATCTTCGTGTCCGGGTTGTCGGCGCGGATGGCGGTGATGCAGTCCACGAAGTGCTGGGCACCCCCGTCCTTGAGGTCGTCGCGGTCGACCGAGGTCACCACCACGTACTTGAGCTTGAGGTTGCTGACGCTTTCCGCCAGGTGCCGGGGTTCGTCCGGGTCCAGCGCGTTGGGGCGGCCGTGGGCGACGTCGCAGAAGGGGCAGCGGCGCGTGCAGATGTCACCCATGATCATGAAGGTGGCGGTGCCGCCGCCGAAGCATTCCGGCAGGTTGGGGCATGCCGCCTCTTCGCAGACGGTGTGCAGCTTCTGGGCGCGCAGCAGGCCCTTGATGCGCTGCACCTCGCCCGGGTTGGTCACGCGCACGCGGATCCAGTCCGGCTTGCGCGGCAGCTCCTCGGTGGGCACGACCTTGACCGGGATGCGCGCGACCTTCTCGGCACCACGCAGCTTGACGCCCTGCTCCACGCGGGCGGGACGGGTCGTTTCGGGGGGCTGGCTCATGGACGGGCTCCGACTGCTGAGGCCCCGGAGTATACCCCAAAGGCAGGGGCGTGCCGGGGCACGGGCCAGCCTTTCGGGCGCTGGCAAGGGCGGTTTGTCCCGTCGGCGTGCAGGCCTGTTCCGCTGCCTATGACCAATTAGTCGTAGAGGCGTCCCGGCCGCTGCGCGGAGGGGTATCCTTGCGGGCCTGACTTCAGCCGTCCAGGGGAGCGCGATGCAGGGGCGATACGATGTGGTGGTGATCGGGGCCGGTCCGGCCGGCGAGGGCGCGGCGATGAAGCTGGTCAAGGAAGGCCGGCGCGTGGCCATGATCGACGAGCGCGGCCGCCTGGGTGGCAATTGCGTGCACGTGGGCACGATTCCCTCCAAGGCCCTGCGCCAGACCGTGTGGAACCTGATGCGCTACCAGCGCGACCCGCTGTTCCAGCGCGTGGGCGAGCTGCGCAACGTGCCGCTGTCGCGGGTCCTGGCGCGGGCGCGCAAGGTCATCGATAGCCAGGTCGCCGTGCATACCCATTTTTATGATCGCAATGCCGTCAGCATCTTCTACGGCAGCGCCCGCTTCGAGGGGCTGCACCGGTTGACGGTGACGCCGCGCGAGGGCGGGGTGCAGGAGACGCTGGAGTTCGAGCATGCCGTCATCGCCACCGGGAGCCGTCCCTACCGGCCGGCGGACATCGACTTCAGCCACCCGCGCGTGTTCGATTCGGACAAGATCCTGTCCCTGGACTACCCGGTGCAGAAGCTCATCATCTACGGCGCCGGCGTGATCGGCTGCGAGTATGCATCCATCTTCGTGGGCCTGGGCTACAAGGTCGACCTGGTCAATACGCAGGCGCAGCTGTTGTCCTACCTGGACGACGAGATCGCCGACGCGCTGAGCTACTACCTGCGCGAGCTGGGGGTGCTGGTGCGCAACCAGGAGGAGTACGAGCGCCTGGAAACCTGCGACGACTGCGTGATCCTGCACCTGAAGTCCGGCAAGAAGATCAAGGCCGACGCCATCCTCTGGTGCAACGGCCGCAGCGGCAACACCGAGACCCTGGCGCTGGAGCGCGTGGGCCTGACGCCCAACCGCCGCGGGCAGGTGCCCGTGGACGAGCAGTACCGCACCGAGGTGCCGCATGTGTTCGCCGTGGGCGACGTGATCGGCCCGCCGGCGCTGGCCTCCGCCGCCTATGACCAGGGCCGCTGCGCCGCCGCCCATATCGTGGGCTCCAGCGACGTGCCGCGGGTGGAGGAGGTGCCCACCGGCATCTACACCATCCCGGAGATCTCCTCCATCGGCAAGACCGAGCACCAGCTCACCGAGGCGAAGGTGCCCTACGAAGTGGGCCAGGCCTTCTTCCGCCACCTGGCGCGCGCGCAGATCACCGGCGAGACGGTGGGCATGCTCAAGATCCTCTTCCACCGGGAGACGCTGGAGATCCTGGGCATCCACTGCTTCGGCGACAACGCCGCCGAGATCGTGCACATCGGCCAGGCCATCATGCAGCAGAAGAACGGCGCCAACACGCTGCGCTACTTCGTCAACACCACCTTCAATTACCCCACCATGGCCGAGGCCTACCGCGTGGCCGCGCTGAACGGGCTCAACCGCCTGTTCTGAACCGCGGGAGGAGGCGGCTGCCGCCGGGGCGCCACGCCTCGAGGGCCGTGGCCGCCGCTCAGGGCGAGGCGGCCTCCTCCTCCTCGGCATCCTTGCGCAGGGTGGCCAGCACCCGTCGCGTCATGGTGTGCGCCAGCTCGTGCTCGCCGAGGAAGACGCCCGCCACCGCCTCTTTTTCCAGCAGCTCCGCCTCGGCCTCGGAATGCGTGCGCACCAGGATGCGCACGCCCGGGTTCAGCATGCGCGCGATCTCGATCATCTGCCGCGCCTTGAAGGCGTCGGGGGTGGCGATGACGAAGATGGCGGCGCGGGCGATGTGCGCCTGGATCAGCACCGCCGGGTCGGCGCCTTCGCCCGCCACCGCGTGCACGCCCTCGCGGCGCAGCTCCTCCACCACCTCGCGGTTCTGCTCCGCCACCACGAAGTTGATGCCGTGCCGGCGCAGGGCCTCGCCGATGCGCCGGCCGACGCGGCCGTAGCCCACCAGCGTCACGTGGCCGGTGAGCAGCTCCGCGTCGACATCGATGGGCAGGGTGGCCAGCGGGTCGTTGCTGCGCTCGAGGCGGCGCAGGAGCTCGCTGTGGCGGCGCAACCACGCCTGTGCCGGCTCCAGCAGGCGGAACAGCAGCGGATTGAGCGAAATCGAGAGGATGGCGCCGGCCAGCAGCAGGTTCTGGCCCTCGCGCGGCAGCAGGCCGAGCGCGAGGCCGAGGCCGGCCAGGATGAAGGAGAACTCGCCGATCTGCGCCAGGCTGGCGGAGACGGTGAGGGCGGTGCCCACCGGGTAGCGGAACAGCAGCACGATGACGAAGGCCGCCAGCGACTTGCCGATCATGATGACCAGCGTGACGGCCAGCACGCGCAGGGGTTGCTCCACCAGGATGGCGGGATCGAAGAGCATGCCCACGGACACGAAGAACAGTACGGCGAAGGCATCCTTGAGCGGCAGCGAATCCTCCGCGGCGCGATGGCTGAGCGGCGATTCGCGCATGACCATGCCGGCGAAGAAGGCGCCGAGGGCGAAGGAGACGCCGAACAGCGCGGTGGCGCCGTAGGCGACGCCCAGCGCGGCGGCGATGATCGCCAGGGTGAAGAGCTCGCGCGACCCGGCGCGGGCCACCTGCCAGAGCAGCCAGGGAAAGAGGCGCCGCCCGAGCAGCAGCATGAGGGCGACGAAGGCCGCGACCTTGCCCACGGTGAGCGCGAGCGCCACGGGCAGCGAGGTGCTCCCCGCGGCCGCCTTGCCCCCCAGGGGGCCGGCCAGCGCCGGCAACAGCACCAGCGCCAGCACCGTGACCAGGTCTTCCACCACCAGCCAGCCCACGGCGATGCGGCCGTTGACCGACTGCAGGATGCCCTGCTGCTCCAGGGCCTTGAGCAGGACCACCGTGCTGGCCACCGACAGGGCGAGGCCGAAGACGAGGCCGGCGCCCGGCGACCAGCCCCAGAGCGTGGTGAGGCCGGCGCCCAGCAGGGTGGCGACGGCGATCTGCGCGATTGCGCCCGGCACGGCGATGTGACGCACGCTCCACAGGTCCTGCAGGGAAAAATGCAGGCCGACGCCGAACATCATCAGCATGACCCCGATTTCCGCCAGCTGCTGCGCCAGCGTCAGGTCGGCGGTGAGGCCGGGCGTGGCCGGGCTGAGGGCGATGCCGGCGAGCAGGTAGCCCACCAACGGCGGCAGGCGCAGGCGCGCCACCAGCAGGCCCAGCACGAGGGCGAGGCCGAAGCCGGCAGCCAGGGTGGTGATCAGGCGGATGTCATGGGGCATGGGCTTGTCCGTACGGCGGGGAGCGCCCCAAGCCTACCGGGCAGGCGCCGGCGCTGCCGGTGCGCGTTTGTAACCCTGGCGTTACGCGAGGCTCAGTGGCGGCCGTGCCACCACAGCGCGTAGGCGACGAGGTTCACCACCAGCAGGGCGACGCCCAGGCCGGCCATGACGCTGGGGGGGAGGCCGTCCGGATAGAGGCGGGCGGTGACGTAATGCTCGATGAAGCCGCCCTGGTAGGGCGCGGCGCCGCCGGCCACGCGCAGGCGGTTCTCCAGCGGGGTGAGCGGGCAGGTCCAGCCGATGGCGGCGATGAGCACGCCCCAGGCCACCACCGGCAGGTGCCACCACAGCACGCCCGGCCACCAGCGCAGCAGGAAGCCACCGAAGGTGGCGAAGGCGAGGAAGGCGTAGTGCAGCAGCATCACGAGATTGGCGGCGAGCAGGAAGGCCATGGCGGTCCTCAGGGGTAGAGGCGGCGGCGCAGCGCGGAGGCGACAGCGTCGCCGAGCGAGTCCGGGTCCGGGGTGGCAGCACCGCGGAAGTCCCGCACCTGCGTCATGGCGAGCCCGGCGTAGCCGCAGGGATTGATGCGGGTGAAGGGCTCCAGGTCCATGGCGACGTTGAGCGAGAAGCCGTGGTAGGCGCAGCCGCGGCGGATGCGCAGGCCCAGCGAGGCGATCTTGCGGCCGCCCACGTAGACGCCGTGGGCGTCACGGTTGGCCTCGGCCGGGATGTCGAGGTCGAGCAGCACGTCGACCAGCGCGTCCTCGATGGCCTCGACGAAGGCGCGCGGGCCGAGGTCGAGGCGCCGGATGTCGATCAGGCAGTAGCCGGTGAGCTGGCCGGGGCCGTGGTAGGTGACCTGGCCGCCGCGATCGGTCTGCACCAGCGGGATGTCGCCGGGCGCCAGCACATGCTCGCGCTTGCCGGCCTGCCCCAGGGTGAAGACCGGCGGGTGCTCGAGCAGCCAGAGCTCGTCGGGCGCGTCGGGGCCGCGCGCGTCGGTGAAGGCGCGCATGGCTTCCCAGGTGGCGGCGTAGTCGGCGCGGCCAAGGTGGCGGACCAGCAGGGGCGGGGCGAGCGGCTCGGACATGGGACCATTATGCCGCAGGGCGCGGCAGGACGCTCCCCTGGCGGGGCACGCCGGGGGCGGGCGGCCGGACCCGGGCACCCTGCGGCTCAGAGCACCATGCGGATCTGCGTGCAGGCGGCGAAGTCGGCGTAGAGGCCGTTGATCTGCTCCTTGCGCTCCACGTACACGGTAGCGGTCAGCGACACGTACTTGCCGGCGCTGGAGGCGCGCTCGCTGATGGTGGCCGGATCGAAGTCCGGGCAGTGGCGCAGCAGGATGTTCGCCACGATCTCGCGCATGGGGTGTTGCGCCTCGCCCATGATCTTGAGCGGGTAGTGCATGGGGAATTCCCACAGCGCTTCGTTCTGGATGTCGGTGGGGCGGAAGCTCATGGCGGCAGGACCTGGCGTCGGGGTTGCAAGTCACTATACATGGTGGCGACGGGCCCCGCTTGCAAGGGGCGGCGGCGCGGCCTCCGGCGGGCGGCGGCCGGGCCCGGAAAGAAAAAGGGGCGGCGTCCCGGCCTTCGCCGCGACGCCGCCCCCGGGGCCCGCCTCAGATCAGCGAGCTGAAGAACAGCTTGATGTGGTGCCAGAGGCGCACGAAGAAGCCGGCTTCCTCCACCGGCTCCAGCGCCACGATGGCCTGGGTGCCCACCACCTGGCCGTCCAGGGACAGGGTCAGGGTGCCCACGGACTGGCCCTTGGCCAGCGGGGCCTTCACGGCCGGCTGCATCTGCATGGCGGCCTTGAGGCGGGCGGCGTCGCCGCGGGCCAGCGTCAGCGTCATGTCCTGGGCCAGGCCCACCTTCACCGCCTCGGCCTTGCCGAACCACACCTTCGGGGTGCCGAGCACGGTGCCGGCGGCGTAGGGCTTCACGTTCTCGAAGTTGGCGTATCCCCAGGCGAAGAGGGCGCGCGTCTGGTCGGCGCGGGCCTGCATGGAGTTCGATCCCATGACCACCGAGATCAGGCGCATGGCGCCGCGCTTGCTGGAGGCCACCAGGCAGTAGCCGGCTTCCTCGGTGTGGCCGGTCTTGAGGCCGTCCACGGTCGGATCGGTGTAGAGCAGGGCATTGCGGTTGCCCTGGCGGATGTTGTTGTAGGTGAATTCCTTCTCGGCGTAGATCGGGTAGTAGTGCGCGCTGTCGCGGACGATGGCGCGGGCCAGGATGGCCATGTCGTAGGCGGACGTCTTGTGCTGCGGGTCGGGCAGGCCGGTGGCGTTCATGAAGTGGGTGTCCTTCATGCCGAGGCGCGCGGCCTCGCGGTTCATGAGCTCGGCGAAGGCCGGCTCGTTGCCGCCGATGTGCTCGGCCAGCGCCTTGGAGGCGTCGTTGCCGGACTGGATGATGATGCCGCGCAGCATGTCGATGACGGACGCCTGGCCGTTGAGCGGCAGGTACATGCAGGACTCGGCGTTGGTGCCGCGGCACCAGGCGTGCTCGGACACGAACACGGGGTCGGTTTCCTTGAGGCGGCCGGTGAGCAGCGACTGCTCGACGATGTAGCTGGTCATCATCTTGGTGAGCGAGGCCGGGGCCAGGCGCTCGTGGGCGTTCTTTTCCGCCAGCACGCGGCCGGAGTCGAAGTCGACCAGCAGGTAGGCCTTGTTATCGAGCTCGGGCGGGGCGGGGGGCGCGGCGTGCGCGGAGGCGGCCAGGAAGAGGAGCGGGGCGATCCCGGCAAGAAGAGAGCGACGCATTAGCGGGTCCTGTTTCAAAAGTCAGGGAGTCAAGGGGGTAAGAAGGCGCGGATTGTAGCACCGGCCATTTCCGGAGAAACCGTGGCTTTGTCAGGCGATTGTTGCGGGGCGGGGCGGGCGGGGCGGGCGGGGAGGGGCCCGGGAGAGCGGCCGGCCCGGGCGGGCCGGCCGCGGCGGCGGCGCTTACTCGCCGCGGACCACGGTGCAGAAGCGGGCGTAGTAGCCCAGGACCCGGGTCGGGACCTGTTCCACGCTCGCCACCTGGGTGATGCCGCCGGCCTTCTTGGCGGCGTCGATGGAGGCGTCACCCCAGGCGACGGCGCCCAGGATGTTCTGCGCGCAGGCTTCCCCGCGCTTGCTGGCCTTGGTGGACGTACCGGCGTCCAGCGGGCCCGCGTAGAACGACAGGGCCGCCGGCGCGGGACCGCGCACGTTGGCGCAGCCGGTCACCGCGAGGGCCAGGCCCAGCGCCACGGCCGCGCGCGCGGCCAGGGACAGGATCTTCATGACGGCGTCCTCGCGGCTCAGTTGCCCTTCACGACGGTGCAGAAGGTGCCGTACAGGCCCAGGACGCTGGTGCTGTCGTGGTCCACGCTGGAGACATTGGTGATGCCGCCGGCCTTCTTGGCCGCGTCGATGGAGGCATCGCCGGTGGAGATCAGGCCGAGGATGTTGGTGGCGCAGGACTGGCCGGACTTGGCGGTAGCGGTGGCGGTGCCAGTGGTGATGGGGCCCTGGACCTTGGTGTAGATAAAGCCAGTGGTCGGGGACGCCACGTAGGCGCAGCCACCCAGCAGGGAGGCGGCGAGGGTCACGGCGGCGATCTGGTGCAGCTTCATGGGAACTCCTTGTTCTTGTCTAGTACGAAGTGGTGATGCCTGTGCGGCCCGCCGAACGTATCAGTCTGTAACTGGATTGTCATTGCGGGAAAACCGCAAAAACCGGTCCTCCGCCTGAAGAGGGGGCAGGGGCATCGGCCACGGGTGGGCGCGACAGGGACGGGGTCAGTGCCGGATCGGGGCGACCAGGAGCAGGAACTCGGCCAGTGCGACGGCCGCCAGGGCCAGCGCCAGCGCCCGCCAGAAGCCCGCGGGATCGCGCTCCAGCCAGGGGCGCGCGCCCACCGGCGCCAGCGCCGGATTGGGCCGCTGCAGGTCGGCAAGGAATTCGCTCAGGGACTCGTAGCGCTGTTCCGGGTCCAGCGCGAGCGCCTTGCACAGCGCGGCGTCCAGCCAGAGCGGAACGTGGGGATGATGGCGGCAGGCGCTCTGGTAGCGCAGGCGGCGGAAGTCGTAGACGGTGCGCGCGCGCGTCCACTCCTCGCCGAAGGGATGCGCGCCGGTGAGCAGCTCGTACACGGTGACCGCCAGCGCGAACTGGTCGGCGCGCTCGTCGCGCGGCAGGTGCAGCAGGCATTCGGGCGCGGCGTATTCGGCGGCGCCGGGGTAGTCGGCGGTCCCGGCGTCCTCGAGGCCGGCCACGCGCGCGGCGCCCAGGTCGATGAGCTTGAGCGTGCCGTCGCTGCACAGGAAGAGATTGTCGGGCTTGAGGTCCTGGTGCAGCACCTCGCGCCGGTGCAGCGCCTGCAGGCCCTTCACCGCCTGCGCCGCCAGCGCCACGACCTCGGGCACGGCCGGATGCGGGTGGCGCCGGCGCCAGGCGGACAGCGTCTCGCCCTCCAGCGCTTCCTGCAGCAGGTAGAGGCCGCTGCGCTCGCGCGCGGGCGCCACGCCGCGGATCAGGTGGCGGTGGTCGAAGCGCTGTCCCAGCCAGTCCTCCACGGCGAAGCGCGCGAGGGCCCCCTCGTCGCCCTCGCAGAGGCGGGAGGGTGTCTTCAGCACCAGCGCGCGACCGGTGGCCTCGTCGCGCACGCGGTAGACCTGGCTGCGCGCATTGGCATGCAGTTCGGCCTCCACCACGAGGCCGTCCAGGCGCTGGCCGGGCGCCAGGTCCGGCAGCAGGGGCAGGCTGGCGGCGAGGCGACGGCTGTCGCCCGCCTCGGGCGGGGCCAGCGCGTCCACCACCAGCAGCTGGCAGGACAGGTTGTCGTCGCTGCCGGCCTCCAGCGCCGCGTCGAGCAGGCGCTCGCAGCCGCCCTGGGGGTCGGCGGCCGCGTCGTCCAGCAGGCGCCTCAGGCGCGGCGGCGACAGGAACTCGTGCACGCCGTCGCTGGTGAGCAGGAACACGTCGCCGGCGGCGACGTCGCAGACGCGGTAGTCGATCTCGACCTGGTGGGCCATGCCGAGCGCGCGCGTGAGATAGGTCTTGCCGGCGCCGAGGCGCGTGGCGTGGTCCAGCGTCAGCGGTTCCAGCGTGCCCTGGCGCCAGCGCCAGACGCGGCTGTCGCCGACATGGAACAGGTGCGCCGACTGCGCGCGCAGCACGACGGCCGAGAACGTCGTGAGGAAGCCCTGGTGCACCTGCGTGTACTGCTGGCCCTGGCCGTGCAGCCAGCGGTTCAGCGCCGACAGCACGCGCTCGCCGGCGGTACGCACGCTCCAGGTGTCGGGCGTGGAGTAGTAGTCGCTGAGGAAGCCCTGCACGCAGGCTTCCGCCGCATGCCGGCCCTCGCCGGCGCCGCTGACCCCGTCGGCCAGCGCCAGCGCCACGCCCTTGCGCGCCAGCAGCGACGGTTCCGGCACGCGGATGCCGAGGGCATCCTCGTTCTCGCCCTTGCGGCCGGCGCGGCTGGCCTGGCCCGCGCGCACGCAGAGGCCGGCGGGGGCATAGACGGCGTGGTGTGGCAGGGCCTGGGTCATGGCGCCCTCACTCCACCGCGATCATCTGCACATTGCCGTGCTCGTCCACTTCCACCATGTGGCCGCGCGGCTCGTCGATGAAGTTGGCGGCCAGGAAGGCGAGCGCCGACATGCCGGCGATCACGTAGAAGAACACGTGCGGGCTGACGAAGGACAGCACCGTCAGGAACAGCACGCCGCCGACATTGCCGTAGGCGCCCGCCATGCCGGCGATCTGGCCCGTCATGCGGCGCTGGATCAGGGGCACGATGGAGTAGACGGCGCCACAGGCGGCCTGCACGAACACCGAGGTGCACAGGGTGACGGCGATGGCCAGCACGATGCCCCAGCCCTCGCTGACGTTGGACAGCAGCGCATAGCCCAGGGTCTGGGCGGCCAGGCAGGTCACCAGCACCACGCGGCGGCCGATGCGGTCGGAGATGTAGCCGCCCAGGGGGCGCGCCACGATGTTCATGATGGTGAAGGAGCCGGCCATCAGGCCCATGGCGGTGGCGGACAGGTGGAAAGTGTCGCCGAAGAACATGGGCAGCATGGACACCACCGCGATCTCGGAGCCGAAGCAGGCCAGGTAGGCCAGGTTCAGGATGGCCACCTGCTTGAACTTGTAGCGCTGCTGCAGCGGCACCTCCTGGGTCATGAGGTGGCGGTTCACCTGCCAGATCTTCCACGACTGCCATACCAGCAGGCCGGTGACGACGGCGTAGCACGCCAGCGCGAATTCCTGCGAGATGATCTTGAGGCCGGCCGGCGACAGGCGCCAGGCCAGCACGTAGAGGATGAGGTAGATGGGCAGGTTGACCAGCAGGTAGAAGGCGAGGTCGCCCTTGCTCGTCACTTCCAGGCCGCCGGCCTTCTTGGGCTTGAAGTAGGTGGCGCCCTTGGGGGTGTCGCTGACGTTGCGGTAGAAGATCACGGAGTAGACCAGCGCGATCACGCCCATGAGGGCCACCGCGTAGCGCCAGCCGAACTGGCCGCCGAAGACGCTGACGGCCAGCACCGGCATGCCGATCTTGGCGATGGCGGCGCCGAAGTTGCCCCAGCCGCCATAGATGCCCTCGGCGATGCCGACCTCGCGCGCCGGGAACCATTCGCTCACCAGGCGGATGCCGATGACGAAGCCGGCGCCGGTCAGGCCGAGCAGGAAGCGCATGACGGCCAGCTGCTCGAAAGTCTGCGCCAGGGCGAAGCCGATGCAGAGGGCGCCGCACACGGCCAGCAGCACGCTGTAGGCGAGGCGGGGACCGTAGCGGTCGACCAGGATGCCGATCAGGATGCGGGCCGGGATGGTCAGCGCCACGTTCAGGATCAGGAAGGCCTTGACCTGGGCATCCGTGAGCGAGAGCTCGGCCTTGATGAAGGGCATCAGGGAGACGTGGGCGAACCAGATCAGGAAGGTGATAAAGAACGCCAGCCAGGTGAAGTGCAGCACGCGGATGCGCGGCTCGGCGACGTTGAACAGCGGAAAGGGTTTGCGGGATGCAGACATGACGAACTCCGGACGAAAGCAATGGGTGGCAAGCCTTGCCTTCGCCAGTTGCCTCGTTGCTCCCGGCGATGTGTTCACGGACCTTTGCAAGCGATGTGCCAGCCACGGGCATACGACGGGGCGGGCGGCGCGGGCGCGCATCTGGCGGCGCCCGGCTGCCCGTTCCGGGGGCGCCGCACCTGAATCGGGCGCTCCGTGCTGCATTCCGGTGCGGAGCGCGGAGGCGGCGGGCGGGGTGAAACGGCCTGCATCCTTATATGGCCTGGCTTGTCCGCTGTGGGGGCAAGCTGGCACAGGCGTTGCAAAACAGGCGGGGAAACCCGTATTCCAGGTGGCAGCGCCCATGAAACGCAGACTGATCGTGATCGGCAACGGCATGGCCGGCATCCGCACCGTGGAGGAGCTGCTGGCCCTGGCCCCGGACCTGTACGAGATCACGGTGGTGTCCAGCGAGCCGGTGGGCGCCTACAACCGCATCATGCTGTCGCCGGTGCTGGCCGGCGAGAAGACGTTCGAGGACATCGTCACCCACCACGAGGGCTGGTATGTCGAGCGCGGCGTCACGCTGCTGGCCGGCCGCACCGTCGCCGACATCCATCGTGCCCGCCGCGAGGTGGTGCTGGAGGACGGCGCCGTGCTGCCCTACGACCGCCTCGTGCTGGCCACCGGCTCCAACCCCTTCATCGTCCCGGTGCCGGGGCACCAGCACCCGGACGTGGTGAGCTTCCGCGACATTCGCGACGTCAACCTGATGCTCGATGCCACCGCCGTGAAGCGGCGCGTGGCCGTGATCGGCGGCGGCCTGCTGGGCCTGGAGGCCGCCAACGGCCTGCTCAAGCAGGGCGTGGAGGTCACCGTCATCCACGACATGCCGCACCTGATGAACCGCCAGCTCGACGCCGAGGCCTCGGAATGCCTGAAGGCCGAGCTGGAGGCGCGCGGCATGAAGTTCCGCCTGGGCACGCTGACCGCGCAGATCGTGGCCGACGAGGCCAGCGGGCGGCTCGTGAAGCTGGCGTTCAAGGACGGCAGCGAGCTGCCCACCGACCTCGTGGTGATGGCGGTCGGCATCCGCCCCAACGTGGGGCTGGCGAAGAAGGTGGGGCTGCAGGTGGACAAGGCCATCCTGGTCAACGACACCATGCAGACCTTCGATCCCTGCATCTATGCCGTGGGCGAGTGCGTGCAGCACCGCGGCGCGCTGTTCGGCCTGGTGGCCCCGCTCTTCGAGCAGGCCCGGGTCTGTGCCAACCACCTGGCCGAGATGGGCATCTCGCGCTACGTGCAGAAGGCCACCGCGACCTCGCTGAAGGTCAGCGGCGTCAACCTCTACTCCGCCGGCGACTTCACCGACGCCGAGGCGGAATCCCTCATCCTGCGCGATCCGGCCGGCGGCGTGTACAAGCGCCTGCTGATCAAGAACGATCGCGTGATCGGTTCAGTCCTGTACGGGGACACCAATGACGGTGTCTGGTACTTCGACCTGATTCGTGAGCAACGCAACGTGGCGTCCATGCGCGAATCCCTGCTGTTCGGGAGATCAGAGCATGAACAAGCTGCATTTGGCTGACGTTTCCGCCACCCATTCCAGCTCCGTCAGGACCACCTGCCCCTACTGCGGCGTCGGCTGCGGCGTCAGCGCCACGGTCACCGACGCGGCCGCGCGCGCGGTCGCCGTCGCGGGCGACGAGGCGCATCCGGCCAACCGCGGCCGGCTCTGCGTCAAGGGCTCCTCGCTGGGCGAAACCCTGCACATGGAAGGGCGCCTGCTGCATCCCGAGGTCAACGGCGAGCGCCGTTCCTGGGACGAGGCGCTGGGCTTTGCCGCCGCGGGCTTTGCCCGCGTGATGCGCGAGCACGGCCCCGGCGCGGTGGCATTCTACGTGTCCGGCCAGCTGCTGACCGAGGACTACTACGTCGCGAACAAGCTGATGAAGGGCTTCATCGGCGCGGCCAACATCGACACCAACTCGCGCCTGTGCATGTCGTCGTCGGTGGCGGGCCACAAGCGCGCCTTCGGCAGCGACACCGTGCCCAACAGCTACGCGGACTTCGAGCTGGCCGACCTGGTGGTGCTGGTGGGCTCCAACGCCGCCTGGTGCCATCCCATCCTGTTCCAGCGCCTGAAGGCGGAGAAGGAGCGGCGCCCGGGCATGCGCATCGTGGTCATCGACCCGCGCCGTACCGCGACCTGCGACATCGCCGACCTGCACCTGCCGGTGAAGGCGGGCGAGGACGTGCGCCTGTTCAATGCGCTGCTGGACTACCTGGACTCGCATGGCGCCCTGGACGAGGGCTATATCGCGGCCCACACCAGCGGCTTCGACGCGGCGCTGGCCGAGGCCCGGGCGCAGGACAACCAGGCCGCCCACCTGGCGCGCGACCTGGGCGTGGATGCCCTGGACCTGGAGCGCTTCCTCAGCTGGTTCGCCACCACGCCGCGCACGCTGACGCTGTATTCGCAGGGGGTGAACCAGTCCTCCGCCGGCGCCGACAAGGTCAACGCGATCCTCAATTGCCACCTGGCCACGGGCCGCATCGGCAAGCCGGGCAGCGGCCCCTTCTCCCTCACCGGCCAGCCCAATGCCATGGGCGGCCGCGAGGTCGGCGGCCTGGCCAACATGCTGGCGGCGCACATGGACATCGAGAATGCGGCGCACCGCGAGCGCGTGCAGCGCTTCTGGGACGCGCCGGTGATCGCCGCCGAGGCCGGCCTCAAGGCCGTGGACATGTTCGAGGCCGTGCATGCGGGCCGCATCAAGGCCATCTGGATCATGGCCACCAATCCGGTGGTGTCCCTGCCCGACGCCGACCGTGTGCGCGAGGCCCTGGCCCGCTGCGAGCTGGTGGTGGTCTCCGACTGCATCGCCGACACCGACACCACGCGCCTGGCGCACGTGAAGCTGCCGGCGCTGGCCTGGGGGGAAAAGGACGGCACCGTCACCAACTCCGAGCGCCGCATCTCGCGCCAGCGCGCCTTCCTGCCGGCCCCCGGCGAGGCGCGCGCGGACTGGTGGATCGTCTGCGAGATGGCGCGGCGCATGGGCTTCGGCCAGGGGTTCGACTTTGCCAGTGCCGCGGCCATCTTCCGCGAGCACGCCGCGCTCTCCGCCTTCGAGAACGATGCCGGACACGGCCTGCGCGATTTCGACATCGGCGCCATGCAGTCCCTGGGCGACGCCGACTACGACGCGCTCCAGCCCTTCCAGTGGCCGCAGCGCGCCGGCGAAACGCAGGGGCGCGAGCGCCTCTTCACCGACGGCAAGTTCTTCACGCCCGATGGCCGCGGCCGCTTCCTGGCCATCGCGCCCCGCGGTCCTGCCCATCCGGTCTCGGCCGACTGGCCCTTCGTGCTCAATACCGGCCGCATCCGCGATCAGTGGCACACCATGACCCGCACCGGCCTCGCGGCGCGCCTGCTGCAGCACATCGGCGAGCCCTTCTGCGCCATGAGCCCGGACGACGCCATCCGCCTGGGCATCGCGGAGCGCGACGTGGTGGCGCTGGAAAGCCGCTGGGGCCGGGCCCTGGCCCGTGTCCAGCTGACCACGGACCAGGCGCCCGGCACGGTCTTCATGCCCATGCACTGGACCGGCGTGCTGACCAGCGCCTCGCGCGTGGGGGCGGTGGTCAACCCGGCGGTGGATCCCGTTTCCGGACAGCCTGAAAACAAGCACACGCCGGTGCGGGTGCACCGCTTTGGTGCCGACTGGCACGGCTTCGTGCTCAGCCAGGTGGCCCTCCCCCTGCCGGAGGCGGCGTACGCGGTGGCCATCCGGGGCGAGAAATTCTGGCGTTTCGAGCTGGCCGGCACCGATGGCGGCCGCGACCGCGCAGAGTTGGCAAACGAATTGCTTAACGGATTGCATGAGGCGGAAGCGGCGACCGGGGTGGAAACCCTGGAGTACGTTGACGCCGCCCGCGGTATCTACCGCCGCGCCGTGATCGTCGCGGGGCGCCTGCAGGCGGTCTGCTTCCTCGGGGCGGACAGCGGGCTGCCCGAGCGGGCCTGGCTGTCCGGGCTGATCGGCCGGGAGCTGGCGCCCCTGGAGCGCCGCGCCCTGCTGTCCGGGCGCCCCGGCGACCCCGACGCCGACGTGGGACGCATCATCTGCGCCTGCTTCGGCGTGGGGGAGAAGACGATCCGCCGCGCCATCGCCACGCACCGGCTGGACTCGGTGGCGGCCATCGGCAAGTGCTGCAAGGCCGGCACCAACTGCGGCTCCTGCCAGCCGGAGCTGAAGGTGATTCTCGAGAGCTGCCCGGTCCCGCCGGCGGCCATCGCGGACAAGGCGTCCGCCTGAAACTGAAGCGCGCTCCCCGCGGGGACGCGAGAGCACGACCAGTGCCGGCGGCAACGTCGCCGCCCGGCATCGCAACCAGATTCGCAGGCAACGGGGCTTGCAATGAACACGGCCCGTCTGCGTCTTTTCCGCGTGAAAAGCCCACGGGCCGGACAGCAATCCCCGCACAGCGGGTGCATTCGGAGGTGGGTATGAGCAGCAAGTCCCGTATCGTCGTCGTCGGCAACGGCATGGTCGGCCACAAGTTCCTGGAAGCGCTGGCCGAGCGCGGCGGGCACGAGGCCTTCGAGGTCGTCGTGCTCTGCGAGGAGCCGCGCGC
>DASUDN010000043.1:0-28343 GCA_036275595.1 Moraxellaceae bacterium | reverse complement strand
AAGATGAAGGAACTGATCCCGCGCCAGATGTTCGACGTGGCCATCCAGGCCGCCATCGGCAACCAGGTCATCGCCCGCCAGACGGTGAAGGCGATGCGCAAGGACGTGCTGGCCAAGTGCTACGGCGGCGACGTCAGCCGCAAGAAGAAGCTCCTCGAGAAGCAGAAAGAGGGCAAGAAGCGCATGAAGCAGGTGGGCCGCGTGGAAATCCCGCAGGAAGCCTTCCTGGCCGTGCTGAAAGTGGACAAATAAGAAGAACCCGACGGGCGCACACCTATGGATTTCGATATCGCACTGTTCCTCACCCTCCTGGTGCTGGCGTCCGGCGCCATCTGGGGCTTTGACCTGCTGGTGCTGAAGCCCCGCCGCAAGGCCAGCGCGGAGGCCGCCGTGGCGCGCCTGCGCGGCAGCGCCGAGGGCGGCGCGGTTACGGACGAGGCCGTGGCCGGCCTCACCGCGCGCGAGATGCGCGAGCCGACGCTGGTGGAGTACGCGCACTCCTTCTTCCCGGTGCTGCTGGTGGTGTGGCTGCTGCGCTCCTTCCTGTTCGAGCCCTTCACCATCCCCTCCGGCTCGATGCTGCCCACCCTGCAGGTCGGCGACTACATCCTGGTGAACAAGTACGCCTACGGGCTGCGCCTGCCGGTGCTGGGCACCCACCTGCTGCCGGTGGGCCAGCCCCAGCGCGGTGACATCATGGTGTTCAAGTACCCGGTGAACCCCTCGCAAAACTTCATCAAGCGCGTGATCGGCCTGCCGGGTGACCGGGTGCGGGTGGTCGGCGGCCAGGTCTGGGTCAATGGCTCCGAGCTGGCCCGGGTGCCGGCGGAGTTTCCGGGCGCCGACTCCTGGGAGCTGTACTACCGCGAACAGACCGGGAAGGTCAGCCACCTGATCCGCCACGAGGACGGGCGCGAGGGCAGCAGTCCCCAGGCGGAATGGGTGGTTCCCGCGGGCCACTACTTCATGATGGGCGACAACCGCGACAATAGTAAGGACAGCCGGTTTTGGGGCTTCGTGCCCGACCGCTATATCGTAGGCCGCGCTTCCATCATCTGGATGCACAAGGATCCGGGCCTTCATTTGCCGAGCTTTGGACGCAATGGTAAGGTGGATTGACCCCGCCGCCGCGGGGAAAACAACAACAAGTAGCCAGTTTCAGGAGGCATGACATCATGCGTCGTTGGCAGCAGGGTATGTCCTACGTGGGGCTTCTGGTCCTCATCGGTATGTTCGGGGCGGCCATCAAGATCGCGGCCGTGATCGGTCCGGCCTATTACGACAACTACACCATCGACAAGATCCTCATCTCCCTGTTCCGCGATGGGCGTGCCAACAGCGTGGAAGACTTCAAGCGCGGCCTGGCCGACCGTTTCCAGATCAACAACATCCGCGACAAGAGCCCGGACGACTTCAAGTACACCTTCGAGGATCGCAAGCTCACTGTCGACGTCGACTACGAGGTGCGCCAGCACTTCCTGGGCAACATCGACGTGGTGATGCATTTCCAGAAGACCTACGGCAGTGAGCTCAAGGCCGACTACTGATGACCGGACCCAGCGCTTCCTCGAGGCGCTGGGGCATGACTTCCGCGACCCCGCCTGGCTGGACCTGGCCCTGACGCACCGCAGCGTCAGCGGGGCGCGCAACAACGAGCGCCTGGAGTTCCTGGGCGACTCCATCCTCAACTTCCTGATCGCCGACTATCTTTACGACCGGTTCCCGCAGGAAAACGAAGGTCGCCTGTCGCGCCTGCGCGCGCTCCTGGTCAAGCAGGACACGCTGGCCTCGGTGGCGCGCGACCTGCAACTGGGCGACCACCTGCGCCTGGGCGCCGGCGAGCTCAAGAGCGGCGGCTTCCGCCGCGAGTCCATCCTGGCCGATGCCGTGGAGGCCGTGCTTGGCGCCATCTACCGCGACAGCGGTGACATCGAGGTCTGCCGGGCGCGCCTGCACGCCTGGTTCGGCGCCCGCCTGGAGTCGGTGGGCCAGGAGACCGTGATCAAGGATTCCAAGAGCCGGCTGCAGGAGTACCTGCAGGGGCGGCGGCAGCCGCTGCCGGTGTACACGGTGGTGGGCATCGACGGCGAGGCCCACAACCAGTTTTTCCAGGTGACCTGCGAGGTGCCGGGCCTGCCCGGCCCCACCGCCGGCAGCGGCGCCAGCCGCCGCCAGGCCGAGCAGGACGCCGCGGCGGCCGCCCTGCGCCAACTCGGGGTCAAGGACAGCAATGAGTAACGACGACGTCATCAACCAGTTCTTCGGCAAATCCGCCGAATCCGCGGCGGACTACCGCTGCGGCTACGTGGCCATCGTGGGCCGCCCCAACGTGGGCAAGTCCACCCTGATGAACCACATCCTCGGGCAGAAGCTCAGCATCACCTCGCGCAAGCCGCAGACCACCCGCCACCGCATCCTGGGCATTGTCACCGGCGACAAGGCGCAGACGGTGTACGTGGATACCCCCGGCATCCACGCCGAGGAGCGGAAGGCCATCAACCGCTACATGAACCGCGCCGCGACGTCCTCGCTGCGCGACGTCGACCTGGTGCTGTTCGTGGTGGACGGGCTCAAGTGGGTGCCCGACGACGAGCTGGTGCTGGAGAAGGTGAAGGCCTCCGGCCTGCCCGTCATGCTCGTCATCAACAAGGTCGACACCGTCGAGGACAAGGAGGCGCTGCTGCCGCGCATCGAGGAGCTCGTGCGGCTGCACGGCTTCGTCGAGGTGGTGCCGGTGTCCGCGCTCAAGGGCCACAACCTGGACCGCCTGCAGGAGCTGGTGTCCGCGCGCCTGCCGTTCTCGCCGCCCTTCTTCCCGGAGGACCAGATCACCGACCGCTCGCCGCGCTTCCTGGCGGCCGAGATCGTGCGCGAGAAGATCATGCGCCAGCTGGGCGACGAGGTGCCCTACGAGCTCACCGTCGAGATCGAGGAGTTCAAGGAAGAGGGCCGCCTCAGGCGCATCAGCGCGCTCATCCTGGTGGAACGCGATGGCCAGAAGGCCATCGTCATCGGCGAGGGCGGCCAGCGCCTCAAGCAGATCGGCTCCGAGGCGCGCCAGGACATGGAAAAGCTCTTCGGCGGCAAGGTCATGCTGTCGCTGTGGGTGAAGGTGAAGAGCGGCTGGTCGGACGACGAGCGCGCCCTCAAGAGCCTGGGCTACAGCGACTGAGCCCGCCATGGCCGCCCTGCTGCATGCGTACTTCCTGCACACCCGGGCGTACCGCGAGACCAGCCTCCTGGTGGAGGTGTTCAGCGCCGAGGCCGGGCGCCTGTCCGGCAGCTGGCGCGGCGGTCGCCGCAGCAAGGGCGGCGTTGCCCAGCTGTTCCAGCCGGTCCTGCTGGAGGCCACCGGGCAGGGCGAGCTGAAGGGCGTGCAGCGCGTCGAGGCCGCCGGCCCGGCGCTGCGCCTGGCCGGCACCGCGCTCTTCAGCGGCTTTTACCTCAATGAATTGCTGATGCGCCTGCTGCCGCGCGAGGAGCCGCAGCCGCCGCTGTTCGTGGCCTACGCCGGGGCCCTGGGCCGGCTGGCCGAGGGCGAGGCGCCGGAGCCGCTGCTGCGCCGCTTCGAGGCGCAGCTGCTCGACACCCTGGGCTATGGTCTGGACTATGGCCACGACAGCGACCGCGACGAGGGCGTGCTGCCGGACGCCTACTACGATTACCATCCCGAGCGCGGCTTCTCGCGCACCTCGGTGGTGGCGGGAAGCTACCCGGGCGCGGCGCTGCTGGCCCTGGCCGGGGGCGATTTCGCCGACCCGGGCGCGGCCCTGGCCGCCAAGCGCATCCACCGCCAGGCGCTGGCGCGCCTGCTGGGCCCGAAACCGCTCAAGAGCCGCGAGCTCTTCCTTTCCGCACAGGACCTGAAATGAAGCCCATCTTCCTCGGTGTGAACATCGACCACGTTGCCACCCTGCGCCAGGCGCGCGGCACCCGCTACCCGGACCCGGTGCAGGCCGCCCTGGTCGCCGAGGAGGCGGGCGCAGACGGCATCACCCTGCACCTGCGCGAGGATCGTCGCCACATCCAGGAGCGGGACGTGCGCCTGATCGCGCAGGTGCTGCAGACGCGCATGAATTTCGAGATGGCGGTGACCGAGGAGATGCTGGGTTTTTGCGAGCAGATCCGGCCCGCGCATGCCTGCCTGGTGCCGGAAAAGCGCGAGGAGCTGACCACGGAGGGCGGCCTGGACGTGGCTGGCCACTTCGACAAGGTCAAGGCCGCCTGCCAGCGCCTGGGCAGGCTCGGCATCGACGTGTCGCTGTTCATCGATGCCGACGAGCGCCAGATCGACGCCGCCATCCGTTGCGGCGCGCCCACCATCGAGATCCACACCGGCGCCTATGCCGAGGCGGCGACGCGCGAGGAAGAGGAGGCGGAGTTCGCCCGCATCCGCGACGCCGTCAACTATGCCGCGGGCAAGCTGGTGGTGAACGCCGGCCACGGCCTGCACTACCACAACACGCAGCGCATCGCCGCGCTGCCGCACATCCACGAGCTCAACATCGGCCATGCCATCGTGGCGCGCGCGTTGTTCTCCGGCCTGGCCGGCGCGGTGCGCGACATGAAGGCGCTGATGGTCGAGGCGCGCCTCCAGGGCGCGCCCCGCGGCTGACGCGACCGCTCAGGGACGCAGCTTGCGCATCACCGGGCTGCGCGCCATCCAGTCCATGAGGCCGGGCGTGAAACGCTTGGCCTCGTACATGGCCCACGCTTCCGGCGACACCGGCACCACCGCCTTGTTGTGGCGGATGGCATCGGCGATGGCGCGGGCCACGTGCTCGGGGCCGTAGTTGCGACGCTTGTAGAAGGACACCAGCTTCTGCTGGTTCTGGCCCGTGGAGCCGTGCATGCGACCGGTGGCCACGATGTTGGTGTTGATGATGCCCGGGCAGATGGCCGACACGCCGATGTCGTAGGCGGCGAACTCCGCGCGCAGCGACTCGGTCAGTCCCATCACCGCGTGCTTGCTGGCCGAATAGGCGGTCATGTCGGGCGCCGCGAAGTAGCCGGCGGCCGAGGCCACGTTGACGATGTGGCCGCTCTTGCGCGTGACCATGGCCGGCGCGAACACCTTGCAGCCATGCACCACGCCCATCAGGTTGATGCCCAGCACCCAGTGCCAGTCCTCCACCGGCGTCGACAGGAAGTCGCCGCCGATGCCCACGCCGGCATTGTTCACCAGGATGTCGAGGGCGCCGTGGGCGCGATTGACCTTGTCGGCCAGCGCCTTCATGTCGTCGTAGTCGGAGACGTCCACGACATGGGTCTCGACCTCGGCGCCCAGGGCGCGCGCCTTGAGGGCGGTCTGCTCCACGCTCTCGCGCTTGATGTCGGTGAGGATGAGGTGGGCGCCCGCCTGGGCCAGCTCGAAGGCGGTGGCGCGGCCGATGCCGCTGCCGGCGCCGGTGATCAGGGTCTTCTTGCCGAAGAAGTAGCGATTCTTGCTCATTGTCGTGTCTCGCTAGGGGCGCTCAGGGCTGCAGCTCGATGCTGCCGTTCACGTTAACCACAAGTCGGGTGTCGCCACCCGCCACGTCCTGGGCCGGCACCGATTCGGCGGCGTCCATGGACTTCATGGCGCGGACCATGGGCATGAAGGGCGGGGGCGCGCCGGCGCTGCCCAGGTTCATGTCGACCAGGCGGTAGCCCTTCGCGTTCCAGGCGCCGCGCACGGTCTCGGCGCGGGCGCGGAAGGCGGCGATGGCCTCGGTGGTCATGGCTTCCTCGATCCTGCGCCGGGTCTCGGGCGCCACGCTGAAGGTCACGCCATTGAGCTGCAGGCGGTCCTGCAGTTTCGCGATGAGCTCGCTGGCGGCCTTGAAGTCGCGCGACTCCAGGCGGATCTCGGCGCGACCGCGCCAGCTCTCCAGCTTGCTCGACGACACCATGCCCGGTCCGTAGACCGGCCAGGTGTTCTGGCTGCCGCTGGTGGTCTTCACCGCCGGGTAGGCCGCCGCCTTCTTCATGGCGTCGTTCATGAGCGTGGCGATCTGCTGCGCCAGGCGCGCGGGATCCTTGTCGGAAATCTCGACGCTGAGCACGGCGTTCATCTGGTCGTTGGGGATCTCGCGCGCCACCTCGGTGGAGAACGAGACCCGCTGGTAGGGCAGGGGCGTGTCGGCCAGGGCGGGCGCCGCGGGCAGGGCAAGGCCGGTGGCGAGCAGCAGGACGGACAGGCGCAGGCGTTTCAGCATTCTTCTTCTCCTTGGTTGGGACTCGGGCGAGTTCCGGGACAGGGCTCGCGCGGGTCGCCGCGCCCCCGCGGTGAGGCAGGGATACGGCATGGGGCGCCGGGCCCCGGTTTCCTTCAGCCGGCCAGCGCGCGCTGCCAGGCGTCGGCGTCGAAGCCGCAGAGCAGCTCCTTGCCGTGCGCCAGCACCGGCCGCCTGATCAGCGAGGGCTGCTCCTGCATCAGGCGCAGCGCGCTGGCGCGGTCGATGGCGGCCTGGGTGGCCGCGTCGAGCTTGCGCCAGGTGGTGCCGCGACGGTTGAGCAGGACCTCCCAGCCC
This sequence comes from Moraxellaceae bacterium, assembly GCA_036275595.1. Classification (GTDB taxonomy): domain Bacteria; phylum Pseudomonadota; class Gammaproteobacteria; order Pseudomonadales; family Moraxellaceae; genus UBA2031. The sequence goes on along the minus strand of DASUDN010000043.1, from coordinate 21,831 downwards.
AGGACCTTCTCCCAGCGCGCCAGCGTGGCGGCATCGATGCCGGACTTCTTGTAGTCGTGGAAGTCGTACCCGATGCCGTTCGCCTCCAGCCAGGCGAAGGCCTTCTTCATCGTGTCACAATTCTTTATGCCGTAGATCGTGACCATGGCGGTCTCAGTCGGCCAGTCGCAGCAGCTCGTTGACCGAGGTCTTGCTGCGGGTCTGGGCGTCGACCTGCTTCACGATCACCGCGCAGGTCAGGCTGTAGCGGCCGTTGTCGCGCGGCAGCGAGCCCGCCACCACCACCGAGCCGGCCGGCACGCGGCCATAGCTGATCTCGCCGGTCTCACGGTTGTAGATCGGGGTGGACTGGCCGATGAACACGCCCATGGACAGCACCGAGCCTTCGCCGATGATCACGCCCTCCACGACCTCGGAACGGGCTCCGATGAAGCAGTTGTCCTCGATGATGGTGGGGTTGGCCTGCAGCGGCTCCAGCACGCCGCCGATGCCGACGCCGCCGGACAGGTGCACGTTCTTGCCGATCTGGGCGCAGGAGCCCACGGTGGCCCAGGTGTCGACCATGGTGCCTTCGTCGACGTAGGCGCCGATGTTGACGTAGGAGGGCATCAGCACGGTGTTGCGCGCGATGAAGGAGCCGCGGCGGGCCACGGCCGGCGGCACCACGCGGATGCCGGCCTTCTGGAACTGCTCGGCGGTCCAGTCGGCGAACTTGGTCGGCACCTTGTCGAAGAACTGCATGCCGCCGCCGCCGGCGATGGGGGCGTTGTCGTTGAGGCGGAAGGACAGCAGCACCGCCTTCTTCAGCCACTGGTTCACGACCCATTCGCCGTTGGCCTTCTCGGCCACGCGCAGGGTGCCGGCGTCGAGGGCGGCCAGCGCCTCGTTGACGGCGTTGCGCACGTCCGCGGGGGCGCTGGACGGGGAGAATTCGGCACGGCGCTCGAAGGCGTCTTCAATCAGTTGCTGCAGGCTCATGGGTCGCTCCGGTTAATCAAACCATTAAACGTGGGAAAGGGAATCAGGCTGACAGGGTCTCGACAAAAGCACGCAGGCGGCGCGCCGCCTCGCTGCACTCGTCCTGGGCCGCCACCAGGGCCATGCGCACGTAGCCGGCGCCGGGGTTCACGCCGTCGACCTCGCGGCCGAGGAAGCGCCCGGGCAGGACGGTGACGTGGGTGTCGTTGTAGAGGCGGCGGGCGAACTCGTCGTCGGCGATGGGCGTCTTCGCCCAGAAATAGAAGCCGGCATCGGGCATCGTCAGCGGCAGCGCGTCGCCCAGGATCTCGCGGAAGGCGGCGAACTTGGCCACGTATTCGCGGCGGTTGGCGCGCACATGCTCCTCGTTGCCCCAGGCCGCGATGGAGGCGTGCTGGTGCTGCAGCGGCATGGCCGAGCCATGGTAGGTGCGGTAGAGCAGATAGGGCGCGAGCAGCTCGGCATCGCCCGCCACGAAGCCGGAGCGCATGCCGGGCAGGTTGGAGCGCTTGGACAGGGAGTGGAAGACCACGCAGCGGCGGTAGTTGTGGCGGCCCATGCGCGCGCAGGCCTCGAGCAGGCCCACGGGCGGCTGCGCCTCGTCGAAGTAGATCTCGGAATAGCACTCGTCGGAGGCGATGACGAAGTCGAAGCGGTCGGCCAGCTCGATGAGCTTGCGCAGCGTGTCCTGGCTCGTGACGGCCCCGGTGGGGTTGCCGGGCGAGCACAGGAAGAGGAGCTGGCAGCGCTGCCACACCGACTCCGGCACCGCGTCGTAGTCGGGCACGAAGCCGGTGGCCGCCGTGCAGGGCAGGAAGTACGGCTCGGCGCCGGCGAGCAGGGCCGCGCCCTCGTAGATCTGGTAGAAGGGGTCGGGCATGACGACCAGCGGCTGGTGCGCGCGGTCCACCACGGCCTGGGTGAAGGAGAACAGCGCCTCGCGCGTGCCATTGACTGGCAGTACCTGGGTGTCCGCGTTCACGTCCATGAGCCCGAAGCGGCGCACCAGCCAGCTGGCGATGGCCTGGCGCAGCTCGGGGATGCCCTTGGTGGTGGGGTACACCGAGAGGCCGCCCATGCGTCCGGCCAGCACCTCCTTCACGAAGGCGGGGGCGGGGTGCTTGGGCTCGCCGATGGACAGCGCGATGGGCTTGAGGCCGGCGGGCGGCGTGGTGCCCTTGAACAGGGCCGCCAGCTTCTCGAAGGGATAGGCCTGCAGGTGGCCGAGATCGGGGTTCATGCGTCGTTAGCCTCAGGCGGCCTGGTCGAGCTGGTCGCGCAGCGCCAGGGCCAGTTGTTCGCACAGCCCGGGATCGGTGATGGGCTGGTGCTGCTTGTCGGTGATGAAGAAGACGTCCTCGGCGCGCTCGCCCAGCGTGGCGATGCGCGCGTTCTGCAGCGACACGCCCTGCTCCATGAACAGGCGGCCGATGCGCGCCAGCAGGCCCGGGCGGTCCAGCGTGATCACCTCCACGATGGTGCGGCCGTTGGCCAGGTCCTGGCTGATGTTGATCTGCGTCTTCACGTCGAAGTGGCGCAGCTGCCGCGGCATGCGCCGCTTCACGATGTCGGGGAACTGGTCCGGGTGGGACAGCGTGCGCACCAGGGTGTCGCGGATGTGCTCCAGGCGGGAGGGGTCGGTGATGGACTCGCCGTTCTCGTCCAGCACGATGTAGGTGTCGAGCGAGAAGTGCGACTGCGCGGTGATGATGCGCGCGTCCATGACGGTCAGGTGCAGCTGGTCCAGCGCCGCCACCGAGGCCGCGAACAGGTTGGGCATGTCGCGGGTGTACACGAAGATCTGGGTGGCGCCCTCGAAGGCCTCGGAGTGGCTCTGGCGCACCAGCACCAGCGGACCGTCGCCCTGCGGGTGCTGCAGGATGGCCCTGGTGTGCCAGGCGATGTCCTGCGCGCTCTCGCGCAGGAAGTAGTCGTCGCCGAGCTGGTCCCAGATGCGGTTGGCCTCGGCCTCGACCACGTCCTCGTTCTCCAGGATCTCCATGGCGGCGGCGCGGGCCTCGGCGATCCACTCCTGCTTGTCGATGGGATTGCCGAGGCCGCGGCGGATGGCGCGCTTGGTCTGGGTGTAGAGCTGGCGCAGCAGGGAGGCGCGCCAGGAGTTCCACAGCGTGGGGTTGGTGGCGCAGATGTCGGCCACGGTCAGCGCGTACAGGTAGTCCAGGTGGACGATGTCACCGACCTTCTGCGCGAACTCGTTGATGACGTCGGGGTCGGACACGTCCTTCTTCTGTGCCGTCATGGACATGACGAGGTGGTTCTGCGCCAGCCAGGCCACCAGGTTGGCGTCCCACTTGCCAAGGCCGTGGTGCAGGCAGAAGTCGTGGGCGTCGACGGCGCCGAGCTCGGAATGGTCGCCACCGCGGCCCTTGGCGATGTCGTGGAAGAGCCCGGCCAGGTAGAGCAGCTCGATCTTGGGCAGGCGCTGCGCCACCTTGGCGACGACCGGGAACTTCTCCTCCACCTCCGGGTAACGGAAGCGTCGCATGTTCTTCAGTACCAGCAGGGTGTGCGCGTCCACGGTGTAGATGTGGAAGAGGTCGTACTGCATCTGGCCGATGATGGCGCCGAAGGCCGGGATGTAGCGGCCGAGCACGCCATAGCGCTTCATCTTGCGCAACGAGGAGAACAGCGCGTGCTTGCAGCGCAGCAGCTCCATGAACAGCGAGGTGTTGCGGATGTCGTTGCGGAACTTGTCGTCGATGAGGTCGGCGCCCTCCATGATGAGGCGGATGGTGCTGGCGCGCACGCCGACGATGTCGGCGTCGTTGCCGAGCAGCACGAAGATCTCCATCAGCGCGGAGGGCGTGCGCCGGAACACCTCGTTGTGAGTGGCCTCGAGGTAGCCGTCGCGCAGCTGGAAGCGCGAGTTGACCGGGGCGATCACCGCCGGCTCGTGGGCGCGCAGGATGGCCTCGTCGAAGTACTGCAGCAGCATCTCGTTGAGCATGGAGATGTTCATGGCGGCCCGGTAGTAGGCCTTCATGAGCTGCTCGACGGCGCGGTTGGCGTTGCTGTCGGTGTAGCCGAACATCAGCGCGACCTGGCGCTGGTAGTCGAACAGCAGGCGGTTCTCGGAACGGCCGGCGATCATGTGCAGGGCGAAGCGGATGCGCCAGAGCAGGCCCAGGCCCTCGCTGAGCTGGCGGTATTCCGCCTCGGTCAGGAAGCCGTGGCCGACCAGGTCCTCCAGCGTGGCGGCGCCGAAGTGGCGCTTCGCCACCCAGGCGATGGTCTGGATGTCGCGCAGGCCGCCGGGGGCGTTCTTGATGTCCGGCTCGAGGTTGTACTCGGTGTTGTTGTGCTTGGCGTGGCGCTCGATCTGCTCGTCCCACTTGGCCTTGAAGAACTCCTTGCCGGGCCAGAGGTGCTCCGGGCCGGTCAGGGCCTGCATCTCGACGCGCAGGCGGGCGTCGCCGGTGATGGTGCGCGATTCCATCAGGTTGGTGGCGATGGTGATGTCCTCGCGCGCGGCCTCCACGCACTCGGCCAGGGAGCGCACGCTGGCGCCGATCTCCAGGCCCAGGTCCCAGAGCAGGGTGATGAAGGCGGAGACCGCCTCGCTTTCCTGCGGCCCCAGCTCCTGCTGGCTGTGCAGGATCATGACGTCGATGTCGGAGCCCGGGTGCAGCTCGCCGCGGCCGTAGCCGCCCACCGCCAGCAGGGCGACGTCGCCGAAGCGGTGCAGCCCCAGGCTGCGCCAGGCGTGGGCCAGCAGCTGGTCGCAGACCCAGGCGCGGGCGTTGACCAGCTTGCGGATGTCTTCGCCGGCCTTGAAGCGCTCGAACAGCACCTCGCGCGCCTGGCGGATGGCCTCGCGGTAGGCCGCCCGGGGCGGGGTCTCCCCGGTCTCCAGGGCGCGCGCGTCGAAAAGCTCGGTATCGAAGGCGAGGTCGAGGTCAGCGCCCATGGCAGGACTCCGGGTCAGGCGGTGAGGAAGCTCAGGTCTTCTTCGGCGCGGGCGGTCAGGACCTCCGCGCCGGTCTCGGTCACGAGGATGGTGTGTTCCCATTGCGCCGAGAGCTTGTGGTCCTTGGTCACCGCCGTCCAGCCGTCCGGCAGGATCCGGGTGTGGTGGGTGCCGGCGTTGATCATGGGCTCGATGGTGAAGGTCATGCCGGCCTTCAGCTCCATGCCGGTGCCGGGCTGGCCGTAGTGCAGTACCTGCGGCTCCTCGTGGAAGACCTTGCCGATGCCGTGGCCGCAGAAGTCGCGCACCACGGAGAAGCGGCTGGCCTCGGCATGGCGCTGGATGGCGTGGCCGATGTCGCCCAGGCGGGCGCCCGGCCGGACCAGGGCGATGCCCTTGTAGAGGCACTCCTGGGTCACCCGGATCAGGCGCTCGGCCAGGATGGAGCCCTTGCCCGCCACGTACATCTTGCTGGTGTCGCCGTGGTAGCCGTCCTTGATGACGGTGACGTCGATATTGACGATGTCGCCGTCCTTCAGGACCTTGGTCTCGCTGGGGATGCCGTGGCAGACCACGTGGTTGACCGAGGTGCAGATGGACTTGGGGAAGCCCGGGCGGCCGGGGGCGGCGCCGTAGTTCAGGGGGGCGGGGATGCAGCCCTGGACGTTGACGATGTAGTCGTGGCAGAGCCGGTCGAGCTCCCCGGTGGTGACCCCGGGCTTCACGAAGGGGCCGATGTAGTCCAGGACCTCGGCGGCCAGGCGGCCGGCGGCCCGCATTCCTTCGATGTCCTGGGGGGTCTTGATGAGCTGGGTCATGGCACCACTACTGGAACGGGAGGGGGAGTCAACCGGCCGGGCGGGTCGCGGTTGAGGGCAAAGAGGGTCTATGGTATAAAGCGCGGCGCTTTTCGGCAAACCCCTGTCGTGTAAGGGAAAACCGACGAGCTGCATTCCCAAAATCGCACACCTTGTCGACACGTGCTGCCGGGTGCCCGCTGAGAAAGGCGGGTTGGCAGGCGGGACAGGTGGACGCACAACCCAAACCGGAGTTAGTCATGGCACAAGTCACCATGCGCGAGCTGCTTCAGGCTGGCGCTCATTTCGGCCACCAGACCCGTTTCTGGAACCCGAAGATGGCCCCGTTCATTTTCGGCGCCCGCAACAAGATCCACATCATCAACCTCGAGCACACCGTTCCCGCCCTGAATGACGCGCTGAACTACGTCAACAAGCTGGCCGCGAACAAGAACAAGGTGCTGTTCGTGGGCACCAAGCGTGCCGCCGCCCCCATCATCCGTGAACAGGCGGCCCGCTGCGGCATGCCCTTCGTCGACCACCGCTGGCTGGGCGGCATGCTCACCAACTGGAAGACCATCCGCCAGTCCATCAAGCGCCTCAAGGACCTGGAAGCCCAGGCCCAGGACGGCACCTTCGCCAAGCTGACCAAGCGCGAAGCGCTGGAACGCTCCCGCGAGATGGACAAGCTGGAAAAGTCCCTGGGCGGCATCAAGGACATGGGCGGCCTGCCCGACGCCATCTTCGTGGTTGACGTCGACCACGAGAAGATCGCCATCACCGAAGCCAACAAGCTCGGCATCCCCGTGATCGGCATCGTCGACACCAACTCCAACCCGGCCGGCGTGGACTACGTCATCCCGGGCAACGACGACGCCATCCGCGCCGTCCAGCTGTACGTGCGCGCCATGGCCGACGCCGTCCTGGAAGGCAAGGAATACGCCGCCACCAGCGGCGGCCGCGATGCCGACGGCTTCGTGGAAGTGGCCGAGGGTGCCGCCGCCGAGTAATCCCGGCGCGGCAGCTGTCGACAACAAAGGGGGCGCGGCCCCCTTTGTTGTTCCCCGGCCCCGGGGAATGCCGGGGCCCCGAATTCATGTATCCGCCGCGGGCACGCAGCCCCGGCCCGTTAAAGCAGAGAGGATGTGACCATGGCAGAAATCACCGCCAGCCTCGTGAAGGAACTCCGCGACCGTACCGGCCTCGGCATGATGGAATGCAAGAAGGCGCTCACGGAAGCCAATGGCGACATCGAGACCGCCATCGACAACCTGCGCAAGTCCGGCCAGGCCAAGGCCGCCAAGAAGGCCGGCAACATCGCCGCCGAAGGCGCCATCATCGTCGCCCAGTCCGGCAATACCGCCATCATCCTGGAAGTGAACAGCCAGACCGACTTCGTGGCCCGCGACACCAACTTCGCCGCCTTCGCCAACAAGGTCGCCCAGATCGCCCTGGCCGCCCGCGAAACCGACGTCGCCAAGATCGCCGGCCTGGCCTACGACGGCCAGACCGTGGAAGAGGCCCGTATCGCCCTGGTCCAGAAGATCGGCGAGAACATCCAGGTCCGCCGCGCCCAGCTGATCGAAGGCGCCCTGCTGGCCTCCTACATCCACGGCCTCAAGATCGGTGTCGTGGTGGCCCTGGAAGGCGGCAACGACGAGCTGGCCAAGGACGTCGCCATGCACATCGCCGCGGCCAAGCCCGAGGCCATCACCCCGGACGACGTGGATCCCGCCCTGATCGCCAAGGAGCGCGAGATCGCCGCCGCCAAGGCCGCCGAGTCCGGCAAGCCCGCCAACATCGTCGAGAAGATGGTGGAAGGCTCGGTCAAGAAGTACCTGGCCGAGGTTTCCCTGGTGGAACAGGCCTTCGTCAAGGACCCGGACACCAAGGTCGGCCAGCTGCTGGCCAAGAACGGCGCCAAGGTGACCCGCTTCGTCCGCCTGGAAGTGGGCGAGGGCATCGAGAAGAAGGAAGTGGACTTCGCCGCCGAAGTGGCCGAAGCCGCTGCCGCCGCCGCCAAGTAAGCGCCGGCGCGTCCTGGAAAAGGCCCCCTAGTGGGGCCTTTTTTATGGGAAAAATCCCGCTCCATCCTGTAAGATTCCCGCACTTTCACGACCGGACCCCGTCCGGCGACCGCTTGCCCGAGGACGCCATGGCTGACCGCAACCCCGCGCACAAACGCATCCTGCTCAAACTCTCCGGCGAGGCCCTGGCGGGCGAGGCCGAGTTCGGCATCGACCCCAAGGTGCTGTCCCGCATCGCCCTCGAGATCGGCCAGCTGGTCGGCATCGGCGTGCAGGTGGGCATCGTGGTGGGCGGTGGCAACCTCTTCCGTGGCGCCGCCCTGCAGGCCGCCGGCCTGGACCGCGTCGCCGGCGACCACATGGGCATGCTGGCCACGGTCATGAACGGCATCGCCATGCGCGACGCCCTCGAGCGCAACAACATCAAGACCCGCCTGATGAGCGCCATCCCCATGAGCGGCGTGGTCGACCACTACGACCGCCGCGCGGCCGTGCGCCACCTGCAGGGCGGCGACGTGCTCATCTTCGTGGCCGGCACCGGCAACCCCTTCTTCACCACCGATACCGCGGCCTGCCTGCGCGGCATCGAGATCAACGCCGACCTCGTCATCAAGGCCACCAAGGTCGACGGCGTCTACGACGCCGACCCGGTCAAGAACCCGGGCGCCGTCAAGTACGACTATCTGACCTTCGACGAGGTCCTGGACAAGAAGCTTGGCGTCATGGACCTCACGGCCATCTGCCTGTGCCGCGACCACGACATGCCGCTCACCGTCTTCAACATGAACAAGGCCGGCGCCCTGCTCAACCTGATGGTGGGCGAGAGCGAAGGCACCCTGATTGGCACGAAGCCGCGCTGACCCGCGACGGATCCACGGAGACGACCATGATCAACGATCTCAAGAAAGACGGCGAAGCCCGCATGAAGAAGAGCGTGGAGTCGCTCGAGGGCGCCTTTGGCAAGGTGCGCACGGGGCGCGCCCATCCGGCCATCCTCAAGGACATCCTGGTGCCCTACTACGGCGCCGACACCCCGCTGACCCAGGTCGCCAACGTCGGCGTGGAAGACGCGCGCACCCTCATCATCCAGCCCTACGAGCGCACCATGCTGGCCGCCATCGACAAGGCCATCCGCATGTCCGACCTCGGCCTCAACCCCATCACCGCCGATGTCATCCGCGTGCCGCTGCCGGCCCTCACCGAGGAAACCCGCCGCGACATGCAGAAGGTGGCGCGCGCCGAGGCCGAGAACGCCCGTGTCGCCATCCGCAACATCCGCCGCGACATCATCGCGGACATCAAGGAACTCCTGAAGGAAAAGGAAATTTCCGAGGACGAGGAACGCAAGGGTACGGACGACGTGCAGAAGCTGACCGACAAGTACGTTGCCGAGGTGGACCGCATGCTGGCCGCCAAGGAACAGGAACTGATGCAGGTCTGACGCCATGAGCGCCCCCGTAGCGAGCAGCGCGCCCGACCTCGGCACCGTGGCCGGGGCGCTGCCGCGCCACGTCGCCATCATCATGGATGGCAACAACCGCTGGGCCAAGAAGCGCGGCCTGCCGGGCCCGGAAGGCCACCGCGCCGGCGAGGCGGCGGTGCGCCGCATCGTCGAGCACTCCGCCCGCACCGGCCTGGAGGTGCTCACCGTCTTTGCCTTCTCCAGCGAGAACTGGCGCCGGCCCGAGCAGGAGGTGGCGGCGTTGATGAGCCTCTTCCTGGAGGCGCTGACGCGCAAGGTGCACGAGCTGCACGACAACGGCATCCGCCTGCGCTTCATCGGCGACCTCTCGGCCTTTTCCCCGGAGCTGCAGGCCGGCATGCGCGAGGCGGTGGCGCTGACCCGCGACAACGTGCGCATGACGCTGGTGATCGCCGTCAATTATGGCGGCCAGTGGGACATGGCCCACGCCGCGCAGAAGCTGGCCGCGGAAGTCGCGGCCGGGCGCCTCTCGCCGGCCGAGATCACGCCCGAGCGCATGGGCCACTTCGTGCAGATGGCCGACCTGCCGCCGGTGGACCTGCTGATCCGCACGGGCGGCGAGATGCGCATTTCCAACTTCCTGCTCTGGCAGACCGCCTACGCCGAGTTCTACTTCACCGACGCCCTCTGGCCGGACTTCAGCGCCGACGAGCTCGACCGGGCGCTGGCCGACTATGCCGGCCGCCAGCGCCGCTTCGGGCGCACCTCGGAGCAGGTCGAGGCCGCCGCCCGCACCTGAGCGAATTCCAATAACCGACCCGGGCGCCGCGGTCTCGCGGACGCCCGGCCCGCTGGGAGCCTTCCCGTGAAACCCGAGCTGCAACAACGCATCCTGACCGCCGTGGTCCTGGTCCCCGTGGTGATCTGGTGCATCTTCTTCGCTCCCGGCCCGCTGGCCTTCCAGCTCCTGGCGGCGGCCGTGGTCGGCGTCGCGGCCTGGGAATGGGCGGCCATGATGGGCTGGCGCCAGCCGCTGGCGCGCGGCGCCTATGCCGCGCTGGTCACGGGCCTGCTGGTCGCGCTCTGGCGCTTTCCGCTGGTGCCGCAGGCGGCGGTCATGGTGTACGGCCTGGCGGTCGCCTTCTGGCTGGTGGCGCACCGTCTGGTGCGCGCCTATCCGGAAGGGGCCGAGCGCTGGGCCGACCTGCCCGTGCTCTTCGCCATCGGCCTGGTGCTGCTGGTGCCGGCCTGGATGGGCCTGACCGCCCTGCACGGCAAGAGCGCCTGGTGGCTGCTCTACCTGTTCCTGCTGGTGTGGGGCGCCGACACCGGCGCCTATTTCGCCGGCCGCGCCTTCGGCAAGACCAAGCTGGCCCCGGCGGTCAGTCCCGGCAAGACCATCGAGGGCTTCCTCGGCGGCCTCGCCCTGACCATGGCGCTGGCGGTGGCGGTGGGCCTGTACAGCGACCTCGAGGGCCGCCGCCTCTGGGCCTTCCTGGGCCTGTCCCTGATCACCGTGCTGGCCTCGGTGCTGGGCGACCTGTTCGAGTCCATGGTCAAGCGCCGCGCCGGCATCAAGGATTCCGGCAGCATCTTCCCCGGCCACGGCGGCGCCCTGGACCGCATCGACAGCCTGACCGCGGCCGCGCCGGTGTTCGCGCTCGGCTGGCTGCTGGCCGGCGGCTTCTGAGGCATGGCCATGCTGCAGGTCACCGTCCTCGGCGCCACCGGCTCCATCGGCCAGAGCACGCTGGACGTGGTGGCGCGCCACCCCGGCCGCTACCGGGTGTTCGCGCTGACCTCGCATACGCGTGTGGACGCCCTGGGCGATCTCTGCCTGCGCTTCGCGCCGCGCTTCGCGGTGGTGGCGGATGGCGCTGACGCCGGGCGGCTGCAGGCGCGCCTGCGCCAGGCCGGCTGCGCGACCGAGGTCCTGCATGGTCCGCAGGCCCTGGTCGAGGTGGCCCGCCATGCCGAGGTTGACGTGGTCATGGCGGCCATCGTCGGCGCCGCCGGCCTGCTGCCGACCCTGGCGGCGGCCGAGGCCGGCAAGCGCGTGCTGCTGGCCAACAAGGAGGCGCTGGTCATGTCCGGCGCCCTCTTCATGCAGGCGGTCGCCACCGGCGGCGCCACGCTGCTGCCCATCGACTCCGAGCACAACGCCATCTTCCAGTGCCTGCCGGGCGGAACCCGCTGCGGCGCGGCCCCGGCCGGGGTGGAGCGCCTGCTGCTCACCGCCTCCGGCGGCCCGTTCCGTGCCTGGACCGTCGAGGCCATGCGGGCCGCCACGCCCGAGCAGGCCGTGCGCCATCCCAAGTGGTCCATGGGCCGCAAGATCTCGGTGGACTCCGCCACCCTGATGAACAAGGGCCTGGAGCTGATCGAGGCCTGCTGGCTGTTCGGCCTGGGACCGGAGCGGGTGAGGGTGGTGGTGCACCCCGAGAGCATCGTGCATTCCCTGGTCCAGTACGTGGACGGCTCGACCCTGGCCCAGCTCGGCAATCCCGACATGCGCACTCCCATCGCCACCGGCCTCGCCTGGCCGGAGCGGATCGACGCCGGGGTGGCGCCGCTGGACCTGTTCGCGGCCGCGGCCCTGCATTTCGAGGCCCCCGACGAGGCGCGCTTCCCCTGCCTGCGCCTGGCGCGCGAGGCCATGGTCGCCGGCGGCTGCGCCCCGGCCGTCCTGAATGCCGCCAACGAGGTGGCGGTGGCCGCTTTCCTCGACGGTCAGCTGCGATTTACCGATATTCCGGTGGTAATCGAGCAAACACTTACAGAATTGCCAATGATGGCCGCGGACGGCCTCCCCACAATCCTTGAGGCTGACCGCGCAGCCCGCGAGCAGGCGCTCCGCCTGCTCGGCGCCCGGCGCTGAGGTGCCCAATGAGTGTGTTCCAAATGGTCCTGGCGGCGGTCATCGTCCTGGGACCGCTGATCGCCATCCATGAGTTCGGCCACTTCTTCGTGGCGCGCCGCTTCGGCGTCAAGGTCCTGACCTATTCCATCGGCTTCGGGCCGGCCCTGCTGCGCTGGCGTGGTCGCCAGGGCACCCAGTACCAGCTGGCCGCCATTCCCCTCGGCGGCTTCGTCCGCTTCGCCGACGAGCGCGAGGGCGAGGTCGCCCCCGAGGACCTGCCGCATGCCTTCAACCGCCAGCCCGTCCTGGCGCGCATGGCCATCGTCGCCGCCGGCCCCCTGATCAACCTGGCCTTCGCCGTCCTCCTCTACTGGATCATCTTCCTGCAGGGCACCGAGACCCTGCGCCCGGTCATCGGCCGCGTGCTGCCGCAGACGCCCGCCGCCATGGCCGGCATCGAGCCGGGCGACGAGATCACCGCCGTCGACGGCAAGCCGGTGGCGGACTGGGAGGCCATCAACTACGCCCTCATCAATCGCATGGGCGAGTCGGGCGAGCTGACGCTGACCCTGCGCCCGGCCGCGGGCGGCGAGCCGCGCCAGCTGTCGCTCACCCTGCGCCAGTTCCTGAGCGGGCGGGCGGTGGACCCCTTCCGCGAGGTCGGGATCATGCCGTGGTCGCCGCCACTGGAGCCGGTGGTGGGCGAGATGCTGCCGGAGGGCGCCGGTGCGCGGCAGGGCCTGAAGACGGGCGACCGCGTGCTGGTGGCGGATGGCGTGACCATCACCACCTGGCAGGACTTCACCGAGATCGTGCGCGCCCAGCCCGAGCAGAGCATGGACGTGCAGGTGCGCCGCGGCGAGCAGGTGCTGTCGTTGCGCCTGACGCCGGCCGGCGAAAAGGATGACCAGGGCATCGTCCGCGGCCGCCTCGGGGTGGGCGTCAAGGACCAGCCGCTGGAATACCCGGCCGCCTACCGGCGCAGCATCGAGCACGGCCCCCTGGAGGCCTTCGGGCTGGCGGTGGACAAGACCGGGGCGCTCATCGGCTTCACCCTCGAGTCCATGGGCAAGATGTTGCAGGGGCTCATCAGCGTCAATAACTTGAGTGGCCCTATCACGATTGCTAAAGTGGCGGGCCAGACGGCGGCCATGGGCTGGCAGGCCCTGGTCGGGTTCATGGCCCTGCTCAGCGTCAGCCTTGGCGTCCTGAACCTGCTGCCCATCCCCGTGCTGGACGGTGGGCACCTGGTCTATTACGCAATGGAAGGCGCGCTTGGGCGCCCCGTCTCCGAACGCATGCAGATGCTGGGGGTCCGCATCGGCATCGTCATGCTGATGAGTCTCATGCTCCTGGCGATATTCAATGATCTGAGCCGCCTGTGAGCGCGGAGTAATCCCCTTGATGAATTTGTTCCGGCGCTTGCCGCGCCTGCTGTGTTGCGTGGCAGTTATTTTTTATGCGTCCGTGCTGCATGCTGAAGAAGGTTCTTTCGTCGTCCGGGACATCCGGCTGGAGGGCCTGGCGCGCCTGTCGGCGGCCGGGGTCTATGCCAGCCTGCCCATCAACGCCGGCGACACGGTGGACGCGGCGCGCCTCGCCGACGCTGTGCGCACCCTGTTCAAGACCGGCAACTTCGAGGACATCCAGGTCGGTCGCGACGGCGACGTGCTGGTGCTGACGCTGACCGAGCGCCCCACCATCGTCAGCCTGGACATCAAGGGCAACAAGTCCATCGATACCGACAACCTCAAGAAGGGGCTCAAGTCGGCCGGCCTCGCCGAGGGCGAGGTCTTCCAGCGCGCCACCCTGGACCACGTCAAGGGCGAGCTCGAGCGCCAGTACATCTCGCAGGGCCGCTATGCCGCGCGCATCGACGTCGAGGCCGTGCCCAAGCCGCGCAACCGCGTCGCCCTCAACATCAAGATCCAGGAAGGCGCCGCCTCCCGCATCGTCCACATCGGCTTCGTGGGCAACAAGGTCTTCGACGACGACACGCTGCGCGACGTGTTCCAGCTGCGCGAGCACCACTTCACCTCGTTCATGAAGAACGACGACAAGTACTCGCGCGAGCGCCTCTCCGGCGACATCGAGCGCCTGCGCTCCTGGTACATGGACCGCGGCTATGTGAACTTCACGGTCAATTCCACCCAGGTCAAGCTGACGCCGGACAAGAAGGATGTCTACATCGACATCAACCTCAGCGAGGGCGAGCAGTTCAAGGTGGGCGAGGTCAAGCTGGCCGGCGAGTTCCCCGTGTCCGAGGACATCCTCAAGCGCCTGGTGCTGGTGCGCCAGGGCGACATCTTCTCGCAGGCCAACCTGACCCAGACCAGCAAGTTCATCACGCGCCGCCTGGGCAACGACGGCTACATCTTTGCCGAGGTCAACGGCCTGCCCGAGCTGCACAACGACACGCGCATTGCCGACGTCACCTTTTTCGTGAATCCCGGCCGCCAGGCCTATGTGCGCCACGTCACCTTCAAGGGCAACCAGAAGACCGACGACAACGTGCTGCGCCGCGAGTTCCGCCAGTACGAGGGCGCGCTGGCCTCCAGCGAGAAGATCGACCTGTCCAAGCTGCGCCTGCAGCGCCTGGGCTTCTTCGAGGACGTGAGCGTGGACACGCCGCGCGTGCCCGGGATGCCGGACCAGGTGGACGTGGCGGTGACGGTCAAGGAGCAGCCCTCCGGCTCCATCAGCGCCAGCATCGGCTACTCCCAGGGCGCCGGCCTGATCTTCAGCGCCAGCGTCAGCCAGACCAACTTCCTCGGCACCGGCAACCGCTTCTCGCTCGGCCTCAGCCGCTCCGAGACACAGGACTCCTACAGCCTGTCCTTCATCGACCCGTACTTCACGCTGGACGAGGTGAGCCGCGGCTACAACTTCTACTACAAGGCCACCAAGCTCGACGCCCGCAACGTCAGCACCTACACCACGGACTCGCAGGGCGCCAACATCAGCTTCGGCTATCCCATCGACGAGACCGAGCGCATGAGCTTCGCGCTGGGCATCGACCAGACCTCCATCACCCTGGGCACGCTGGGGCTGGTGTCCAAGTTCGTGAGCGACTTCACCAAGCAGGAAGGCACCGACTACCAGACCTATACCGGCAGCCTGGCCTGGACCCGCAATACCCTGAACCGTGGCGTCTTCGCCGACCGCGGCGCCTCGCAATCCATCAGCATGGACTTCGCCTGGCCGGGCAGCGACCTGACCTACTACCGCCTGAACTACAACAGCCAGCTCTACATTCCCATCAGCGGTCCCTGGGTGGGCCGCCTGCACGGCGCGCTCGGCTTCGGTGACGGCTATGGCGACACCACCATCCTGCCGTTCTACAAGAACTACTTCGCCGGCGGCTTCGGCTCCGTGCGCGGTTACCGCGACAACCGCATGGGCCCGCGCGTCTGCGCCCTGGCCCTGTGCGCCAGCGGCGACCCCGATCCCGAGGTGGTGGGCGGCAACGTGCTGGTCGAGGGCGGCGCCGAGCTCATCGTCCCGACCCCCTTCGCCGCCGGCAACCGCCAGCTGCGCACCACCCTGTTCCTGGACGTCGGCAACGTTTTCCACACCGATATTCCCGGTCCCGGGTACTACCCAGAAGCGGGCGATCTGCGCTATACCACCGGCATCAGCCTCTCCTGGCTGACCGCGATCGGCCCCCTGAGCTTCAGCCTGTCCAGGCCGCTCAACAAGCAGCCCGGGGACGAGACCCGCGTGTTCCAGTTCTCCATCGGCCAGGGATTCTGACCGGAATGTTGGATAGGATGGGCAATCCTGCCCGATTACAAGAAACGGCCGGACGGCCATCAGTAGAGGATAGTTCCATGCGTCATTCCGTCGTGTTTGCAGGTATCGTCGCCGCGCTGCTGGCCAGCCCCGTCATGGCCGGGGGCGTCGCCCTCGTCGACAGCGCCCAGGTGCTGGCGGGCAGCGATGCGGCCAAGAAGGCGGCCGAGAAGTACGATGCGGCCACCAAGGTCCAGCGCGAGCGCATGGACAAGCTGAAGGAAGAGATCCAGGGCCTGCAGGCGAAGTACCAGAAGGACAACGCCATCATGACGCCCAAGGACAAGCAGGACCTGCAGAAGCAGGCCGAGGACAAGGCCGGCGAGTTCCAGCGCCTGGGCCAGGCCGTGGGCGAGGCCAAGCAGCGCACCGAGCAGGAGCTGCAGGGCTCCCTGGTGCCCAAGGTCCGCGCCATCATCGAGGAGCTGCGCAAGGCCAACAAGTACGACCTGGTCATCGAGAAGCAGGGCGTGATGGCCTTCGACCCGGCCATCGACCTGACCAAGAAGGTCATCGAGAAGCTGAACGCGCAGGGTGCCTCGGCGCCGGCCGCGGGCAAGTAAGGCGCGCATGACCGCTGTCTCCCTGACGCTGGCCGACATTGCCCGCGACCTCGGCGGCGAGCTCCGGGGCGACGGCGGCCTGGTCATCCGCGGCCTGCACACGCTGGGGGCCGCGGGACCGGACCAGCTCAGCTTCCTGTCCAACCCGCGCTACAAGTCCGCGCTGCGCGCCACCCGCGCCGGCGCGGTGCTGCTGCGGCCCGAGGACGCGCCGGACTTCGCCGGCAATGCCGTCCTCCTGTCCAATCCCTATGCCGGCTACGCCCGCCTCGCGGCCCGTTTCGACCGTACGCCGCGGCCGGCGGCCGGCATCCATCCCACCGCCGTGGTCGCCGCCGATGCCGTGGTCGCACCCTCGGCCGCCATCGGGCCGCGCGTGGTGATCGGGGAGGGGGTGGAGATCGGGCCCGGCACCACCGTCGAGGCCGGCGCCGTGGTGCAGGCGCGCACCCGCATCGGCCGCGACTGCCGCATCCGGGCCAATGCCGTGGTCTACCACGACTGCGTCATCGGCAACCGCGTCAACATCCACTCCGGGGCGGTCATCGGGGGCGACGGCTTCGGCTTCGCCAACGACCGCGGCCGCTGGCACAAGATCGCCCAGATCGGACGCGTGGTCATCCACGACGACGTGGACATCGGCGCCAACACCACGGTGGACCGGGGCGCCCTGGACGACACCGTGATCCACGAGGGCGTCATCATCGACAACCTGGTGCAGATCGCCCACAACGTGGTGGTGGGGGCCCATACCGCCATCGCCGCCTGCTGCGGCATCTCCGGCAGCACCCGCATCGGGGCCCACTGCGTGCTGGCCGGAGGGGTAGGCCTGGTCGGGCATATCGAGATCGCGGACAAGGTCCAGATCACCGGCATGACCATGGTCACCAAGTCCATCACCGAGCCCGGCAGCTACTCGTCCGGGACCGCCTTCGAACCCTCCGACCGCTGGAAGAAGACCGCGGTGCGCCTGCGCCAGCTGGACGACATGGCCCGCCGCCTGCGCCAGCTGGAGCAGGAGCTGGAGACCCTCCGTCAGTCTGGTCAAGCACCGGACTGATTGATTTCCTTACAAATACTGCTGCAGGCGGGGGCCCGACCCCGTACAATACCGCATCCTTTTTTGCGGTCGGCAGGATGCCGGCCGGCGCACGTCACGAGGGCTGTTCCCCATGATGGATATCCTTGAGATACGCCAGTTCCTTCCCCACCGCTATCCTTTCCTGCTGGTGGACCGGGTGACTGACGTACAGCCCGGCAAGAGCATTTCCGGCTTCAAGAACGTCACCGCCAACGAAGAGTTCTTCAACGGCCACTTCCCGGAAAAGCCCATCATGCCCGGCATGCTGATCCTGGAGTCCATGGCGCAGCTCGCCGGCATCCTGGGGTTCCACACCACGGGCAAGCGTCCGGCGGACGGTTACATCTACCTGTTCGTGGGGGCCGACGGCGTGCGCTTCAAGCGCCAGGTGGTGCCGGGCGACCGCCTCGACCTGTACGCCGAGGCCGGCCAGTTCAAGCGCAACATCTACAAGTTCAACTGCCGGGCCACGGTCAACGGCGAGCTGGCCGCGAGCGCCGAGATCCTGGTCGCCGAGCAGATCGTCTGAACAAGCAGAGGGCGGACACCATGATCCATCCCACCGCCATCATCGATCCCGCCGCCCGCCTGGCGCCGGATGTCGAGGTCGGCCCCTACAGCATCATCGGCGCTGACGTCGAGATCGGCGCCGGCACCGTGGTCGGGCCGCACGTGGTCATCAAGGGTCCCACGACCATTGGCGCGCGCAACCGCATCTTCCAGTTCGCCTCGGTGGGCGAGGACCCCCAGGACAAGAAGTTCGCGGGCGAGCCCACCCGCCTGGTGATCGGGGACGACAACCAGATCCGCGAGTACGTCAGCATCCACCGCGGCACCGTGCAGGACCAGGGGCTGACCCGCATCGGCAGCCGCAACCTGCTCATGACCTCGGTGCACATCGCCCACGACGTGGTGATGGGCGACGACTGCATCGTCGCCACCGGCACCGGCGTCGCCGGCCACGTGCACATCGGCGACTCCGTCATCCTCGGCGGCATGACCGGCGTGCACCAGTTCTGCCGCATCGGCTCCTATGCCATGACCGCGGGCTGCAGCCTGGTGGTGAAGGACATCCCGGCCTACGTGATGGTGGGCGGCAACCCGGCCACGGCCTATGCCATGAACTTCGAGGGCATGCGCCGCCGCGGCTGGTCCAGCGAGACCATCAACACCCTCAAGAAGGCCTACCGCATCGTCTACCGCGACAAGCTGACGCTGGAAGCGGCCGTCACCGAGGCGGAAAAGCTGGTGGCCGAGTGCCCCGAAGTCCAGCTCTTCATCGATTCACTCAAGGCCTCCACGCGCGGCATCGTGCGCTGATTCCCATGTCCGCCAGCCAGGGCAAGCCCCTCACCATCGGCATCGTCGCCGGCGAGGTCTCCGGCGACACCCTGGGGGCCGGCCTCATGCGCGAGCTGCGCGCGCGCCATCCCGGCGTGCGCTTCCTCGGCATCTGCGGCGAGCAGATGCAGGCCGAGGGCGGCGAGACCCTCTTCCCCATGGAGCGGCTGTCGGTGATGGGCCTGGTCGAGGTGGTCGGCCGCCTGCGCGAGCTCTTCGGCATCCGCGACGCGCTGGTGCAGCGTTTCGCGGAAGAGCAGATCGACCTGTTCATCGGCATCGACGCGCCCGATTTCAACCTGCGCCTGTCCGCGCTGCTCAAGCCCCGGGGCATTCCCACCGTGCAGTACGTGAGCCCCTCGGTGTGGGCCTGGCGCCAGGGCCGCGTCGAGGGCATACGCGCCGCGGTCGACCTCGTGCTGTGCCTTTTGCCCTTCGAGCAGCGCTTCTACGACGAGCACCGGGTGCGCGCCGCCTTCGTCGGGCATCCGCTGGCGGACGCGCTGCCGCTGCAGAACGACACCGTCGCCGCGCGCGCCGCGCTCGGCCTGGACGCCGGCGGCGAGTACATCGCGCTGCTGCCGGGTAGCCGCGGCGGCGAGGTGGCCCGCATCGGCCCCGACCTGTTCGGGGCGGCGCTGCAGATCCGCCGGCAGCGCCCGCAGGCGCGCTTCCTCGTGCCCGCCATCAACGCCGCCCGCCGCGCCGACATCGAGCGCCTGCTGGGCGAGGCCGGCCTCGAGGCCACCGTCTTCGACGCGCGCCTGGGCGCGGGCGTGGGACGCATGGTCATGGCCGCGGCCGACGTGGTGGTGCTGGCTTCCGGCACCGCCACCCTGGAGGCCATGCTGCTGCAGAAGCCCATGGTGGTGGCCTACCGCCTGCACTGGCTGACCTGGCTGATCGCCCGCTTCATGGTGAAGAGCCGCTTCGTGAGCCTGCCCAACCTGCTGGCGGGCGAGGCCCTGGTACCGGAGCTGCTGCAGCAGGCGGCCACCCCGGCCGCCATCGCCCGCGAGACGCTGCGCTGGCTGCAGGACGCCGGCTACCGCGACAGCCGTGTGGCGCGCTTCACGGCACTGCACGCCGCCTTGCGCCAGGATGCCAACCTCAAGGCGGCGGACGCCGTCGCCGCGCTGCTGGCGCAACAGGGGAAGGCTCCATGATGCCGCGCACCGCTCCGGACGACCTGTTCGACCCGCTGCCCGACTTCGGCGACCTGCTCGTGGCCGGGGTGGACGAGGTCGGCCGCGGCCCCCTCGTGGGCGCCGTGGTGACCGCGGCCGTGATCCTGGACCCGGCGCGGCCCATCGCCGGCCTCGCCGATTCCAAGGCGCTCAGCGAGCGGCGCCGCCAGGCCCTGGCCGCGGAGATCCGCGAGAAGGCGCTGTGCTTCGCGCTCGGCCGCGCCGAGCCCGAGGAGATCGATGCCCTCAACATCCTGCAGGCCAGCCTGCTGGCCATGCAGCGCGCCGTGGCCGCGCTCGCCGTCGCGCCCCAGCACGTGCTGGTCGACGGCAACCGCGCGCCGCGCTTTGCCTGCGCCGCCACGGCCGTGGTCAAGGGCGACGCCCGCGTCGCCGCCATCAGCGCCGCCTCCATCCTGGCCAAGGTGCAGCGCGACGCGGAGATGGAGGCGCTGCACGCGCGCCATCCCCAGTACGGCTTCGACCGCCACAAGGGCTATCCCACCGCCGAGCATTTCGCGGCGCTGAAGGCCCACGGCCCGCTGCCGGAACACCGACGATCGTTTGCCCCCGTGCGCGAGGTGATCGCGACGCGCGTGGCGGAGCTGTGACATGACGAACTTCGTCCACCTGCACGTCCGCAGCGAGTTCTCGCTCAAGGACTCCATCGTCCGCATCGACCAGCTGGTGAAGGCGACGGCCGCGGCGGAGATGCCCTCGGTCGGCCTCACCGACCTCATGAACCTGTACGGCCTCGTGAAGTTCTACAAGGCGGCGCAGGGCAAGGGCGTGAAGCCGGTGTTCGGCGCCGACCTCGTGGTGCTGGAGGGGGAGGAGCGCCAGGACGTCACCGTGCTGGTGATGAACGAGCAGGGCTACCGCAACCTGATCGAGGTGATCTCGCGCTCCTACATCGAAGGCCAGCAGCTCGGCGAGGCCCTGGCGCAGCGCGGCTGGCTGGAGCAGCACGCCGAGGGCCTCATCGTGCTGCTGGGCAAGGCCAGCGACGTCGGCCGCGCCCTGCTCGGCAGCGACCCGCAGCAGGCGGCGCCGCTGCTGTCGCGCTGGCTGGACTTCTTCCCGCGCCGTTGCTACCTGGAGCTCACCCGCACGGGGCGCCCCGGTGACGAGGAGCACCTGCACGCCGCGGTCGCGCTGGCCGGCCGCCTGCAGTGCCCGGTGGTCGCCACCAACGACGTGCGCTTCATCGCCCCCGAGGAATTCGAGGCGCACGAGGTGCGCGTCTGCATCGCGCAGAGCTATGTGCTGGACGACCCGCGCCGCCCGCGCGACTACTCGCCGGAGCAGTACCTGAAGACGCCGGCGCAGATGGCCGAGCTGTTCGCGGACATTCCCGAGGCGCTGGAGAACACCGTCGAGATCGCGCGGCGCTGCACCCTGGGCCTGACGCTGGGCAAGAACTACCTGCCGAACTATCCCGTGCCCGAGGGCATGACGATGGAGCAGTACTTCGTGGAGTACACGAAGGAGCGGCTGGAGGAGCGCCTGGCGGCGATCCTGGACCGGCGCGCGCCGGACTACGCCGAGCGGCGCAAGGTCTACGACGACCGCCTGCAGTTCGAGCTCGGCATCATCAACCAGATGGGGTTCGCGGGCTACTTCCTGATCGTGATGGACTTCATCCGCTGGGCCAAGGAGAACGGCGTGCCGGTGGGACCGGGCCGCGGCTCCGGCGCCGGTTCGCTGGTCGCCTACGCGCTCAAGATCACCGACCTCGACCCGCTGCCCTACGACCTGCTGTTCGAGCGCTTCCTGAACCCCGAGCGCGTGTCCATGCCCGACTTCGACGTCGACTTCTGCATGGACGGCCGCGACAGCGTCATCGACTACGTG
>DASUDN010000042.1:0-10932 GCA_036275595.1 Moraxellaceae bacterium | reverse complement strand
GGCTCGAATGAATGCCCGGGTGATCGCATCCGCTCTCACATCAAATGGCCGTTCCCCCGCCTGCTGTAGCCCTTTGAGTAGCTCTGTCGCCTTTGGCGACAAGGGGATGTCCCGGGCGCTACCGTTCTTTGTATCGGGGAGGTGGGCTACCCGACTTTTCAGATCAATATGTTCCCAGCGCAGAAGGGCGATCTCCTCCCGCCGCATGGCGGTCTCCACCGCTAGGTCGATGATG
This sequence comes from Moraxellaceae bacterium, assembly GCA_036275595.1. Taxonomy (GTDB): domain Bacteria; phylum Pseudomonadota; class Gammaproteobacteria; order Pseudomonadales; family Moraxellaceae; genus UBA2031. Next base: position 10,697 of record DASUDN010000042.1, on the reverse strand, counting down.
GCCGGCAAGTAGTGAGAGTCAGAGGCGGCCTTGATGAGGTCTAGCTCTCCTGCCAGCTTCCCAGTCGTCGGAAGGCTTTTCTCGGCAATGCGCCGGGTCCGAGCATTCTTTGGCTGCGGCTTGCGGATGGCCTCGACTGGATTAGTCAGGCTCTCCATGCCCCACTCCTTGCGGGAAATACTGAAGACGTGCGACAGGATGGCCAGCCGGCGCAGGACAGTGGCTGGCTTGAGGGTCTGCAGCCACTCGTCCCGCAGGGCCGCAATGTCGGCGCTACGGATCGTTGCCATCATCCGGGCGGCCAGTGGGGTCTCCAGCAGCGTCTGGAGGATGTAGCTCTCCTGGCTGGCCCCCTTCTTGTGGGCACTGATCTCGCGCTTGTAGCGCTCCAGGCACTCCTTCAGGGAGGTGTTTTCCGCCTCGGTCCGGCTGATGAAGGCGCCACGGTCGATCTCGGACTCGACCTGGCGAGCCCATGCCTCGGCATCGGCACGGGTCATGAAGGTTTTGACTTGGGCGGGAAAGCCCTTGCGGGAAATACGAGCCTGCCACTGCAGCTCGCCACGTTTGCGGAATGAAGCCATCGATCTTCCTTACCCTTGGCTGGTCCATATTTGGACAGGATTTGGACAAAAAATCGATGTGCCGAAATAAAAAAGGGTTAGCCGACGGCTAACCCTTTGATTTTATTGGTGGACCGAAAGGGGATCGAACCCTCGACCTCCGCATTGCGAACGCGGCGCTCTCCCAGCTGAGCTATCGGCCCGTGTCTTGTCGACAGGCGCGCATTCTACCGGATTCCCCGGAAAACCCAAGGGGTTAGAGCCATCCCCGCTCGGCAAAGGAGGCCGCCCGGCCTTCGCCCACCACGAAGTGGTCCAGCACGCGGACCTCGACCAGGCCCAGGGCCTCGCGCAGGCGCTCGGTGATGTGGCGGTCGGCGGCCGAGGGCTCGGCCACGCCGGAGGGGTGGTTGTGGGCCAGGATCACCGCCGCCGCGTTCAGGGCCAGGGCCCGCTCCACCACCTGCCGGGGGTGGACGGAGCAGCTGTCCAGGGTGCCCTGGAACAGCTCCTCGAAGGCGATGAGGCGGTGCTGGGTGTCCAGGAAGAGCACGGCGAAGACCTCGCGCCGGCGCCCGCGCAGGCGCCGCGCCAGGAAGTGGCGGGTGGCCTCGGGGCTACCCATGACGTCGGCCCGCTCCAGGGTGGCGGCCAGGTGGCGCTGGCCCAGCTCGAGCGCGGCCTGCAGCTCGGCGTAGCGGGCCGGTCCCAGGCCGGGCAGGGAGGCCAGGGCCTCGGGGCCGGCCTCGAGCAGGCCGCGCAGGCTGCCGAAGTGGGCCAGCCAGTCGCGCGCCAGGTCCAGGGCGGTGCGGCCGCGCTGGCCGGTGCGGATGAACAGGGCGAGGATCTCGGCGTCGGACAGCGCGGCGGCGCCGCGCGCCAGCAGCTTTTCCCGCGGTCGCTCCGCCTCGGGCCAATCGGTGATCGCCATTTGCAGCCTCCTTGCGGTCAGTACGCGCTGACTTTTTCCCTGTCGGCGCTACGCAGCGGGGCGGGCACAATGGTATCTTTGCCGACGACTGTCCATCCTTCCTCTTTCCGGATTCCCCATGCTCGCGCGGCTGGCCAACAAACGCATCGTGCTCGGCGTCTCCGGCGGCATCGCCGCCTACAAGAGCGCGGACCTCATCCGCCGCCTGCGCGACGCCGGCGCCGAGGTGCAGGTGGTGATGACCGCGGCGGCGCAGCAGTTCATCACCCCCCTGACCCTGCAGGCCCTCTCCGGCAACCCCGTCCATACCGACCTGCTGGACCCGGCCGCCGAGGCGGCCATGGGCCATATCGAGCTGGCGCGCTGGGCCGACCTGGTGCTGGTCGCCCCGGCCAGCGCCGACTGCCTGGCCCGCCTGGCCCAGGGCATCGCCAACGACCTGCTCACCACGCTGTGGCTGGCCACGAAGGCCAGGCTCGCCGTGGCCCCGGCCATGAACCAGCAGATGTGGGCCGCCACCGCCGTGCAGGACAACCTGCGCCTGCTGCGGGCGCGCGGGGTCGCTGTGTTCGGCCCGGCCGCCGGCAGCCAGGCCTGCGGCGACGTGGGCGAGGGGCGCATGCTGGAGGCGGTGGAGCTCGCCCATGCCTGCGCCGACCAGTTCGAGACCGGCCTGCTCACCGGCCGTCATGTCGTCATCACCGCCGGGCCCACGCGCGAGGCGCTGGACCCGGTGCGCTACATCAGCAACCACAGCTCCGGGAAGATGGGCTTTGCCCTCGCCGCCGCGGCGGCCGAGGCGGGCGCCCGCGTCACCCTGGTGGCGGGCCCGGTGCAGCTGCCGACCCCGGCCCGCGTCACCCGCGTCGACGTCACCTCCGCGCTGGACATGCTGGCGGCGGTGGAGGCGGCGGTGGCCGACGCCGACGTCTTCATCGCCACCGCCGCGGTCGCGGATTACCGGCCGCAACAGGTGGAGCAACAAAAGATCAAGAAGTCGACCGATACCCTCACGCTCGAACTGGTGAAGAATCCGGATATCGTGGCCACGGTCGCGGCGCGCAGCCCGCGCCCCTTCGTGCTCGGCTTCGCCGCCGAGACGGAAAAGGTGCTGGAGCACGCGCGCGGCAAGCTCGCGCGCAAGCGCCTGGACATGATTGCCTGCAACGACGTGGCGCGCGCCGACATCGGTTTCCAGAGCGACGACAATGCCGTCACCGTGCTCTGGGCCGATGGCGAGCGCGTGCTCGAGAAAGCGGCCAAGAGCGTGATCGCGCGCCAGCTCGTGGAGCTGGTGGCGGCGCGCCTGCCCGCCCAGTAAGCCCTGCCCAAGGACTCATCGATGAAAAAGACCGTGGACGTCGTCGTGCTGGATCCGCGCATCGGCACGACCTTCCCCCTGCCCACCTACGCCACCGAAGGCTCCGCCGGCCTCGACCTGCGCGCCTGCCTGGACGCGCCGCTCGTGCTGGCGCCGGGCGAGACCCACCTCATCCGCACGGGCCTCGCCATCCACATCGCCGATCCGGCCTACGCCGGTCTCGTGCTGCCGCGCTCCGGCCTCGGCCACAAGCATGGCATCGTGCTCGGCAACCTGGTCGGCCTGATCGACTCGGACTACCAGGGCGAGCTCATGGTCTCGTGCTGGAACCGCGGCCAGGACAGCTTCACCATCCAGCCCGGCGAGCGCATCGCGCAGTACGTGCTGGTGCCGGTGGTGCAGGCGGAATTCAAGGTGGTCGCTTCATTCGAGGCCAGCGCGCGCGGCGCCGGCGGATTCGGGTCCTCGGGCCGTCACTGAGCCCGCAACAGCATCCAGAGAGTCGAGAGACATGGCCAAGAAGAAAGCGGAAAAGCCTGCGAAGGTGGAAAAGGCGCCCCAGGAAAAGGCGCCCAAGACCCCCAAGGTGCGCAAGGAAGGCAACTTCCTGCGGGATGCGCTGCCGGCGCTCGCGCTGGCGCTGCTGGCGCTCGTGGCCATCCAGGGCACCGGCTGGTGGCTGGCGACCAAGGCGGAGCAGGCGCGCCGCGACGAGATCGCGGGCGTGTACCGCCAGCACTACATCGCCATCCTCACCGCCTACGTGCGCAACTACGAGGAAGTGGTGAAGGCGCTGCCCGACGCCGACCTGCTGCCCTACATGCAGTCCGGCGCCGAGGGCGACAACGGCCTGCTCAAGCGCTTTCCCGGCGCGCTGTTCGCGCGCGTGAGCCCGCTCAACCTGGATCCGGCCGTGCCCAACGGCCTGAGCTACGCGCAGCAGGACATGGTGCTGCGCATCGCCGGCGGCAAGCCCGCCAACCCCGAGATCAGCTTCTTCGACAACGGCACGCTGAAGACCCAGGTCGTCACCTTCGCGCGCACGCTGAAGGGCGAGGACGGCCGTCCCGCCGGCGCCCTGCTCATCGGCTTCCCGTTCACGCCGCTGGCCAATGCGCTGAAGAGCTTCGCGCCCGATGCCGGCGCCCTCGAGCTCGTGCAGAAAGTGGGCAGCGAGAAGGCCTCCATCCTCAAGACCGGCGAGGGCGACGCCGCCCCCACCGACGACGGCGCCACGCCGAACCCGGGCTGGGAGCTGCACTTCACGCCGGCCGCCACGCTCGGCCGCAGCCACGAGAGCAGCCACCTGCTGCTGCTCTTCACGGTGCTGGCGCCGCTGGCCGCGGGCGCGCTCTTCCTGTGGGCGGTGCTCACGCTGCAGCGCCGCACCCAGGCCGACCTCGCCGCCATCAATGGCTACTGCGAGAACTACTACCACTACGGCAGCCGCAACCGCCCGGCGCTGAACTACGCCATGTCGGGCCAGCTCCTCGGCGACCTCGACCGCTACGGCACCGAGCTGCGCGCCGGCCGCGTCGCCGCCAAGCCCGCGCACGACGAGCTCGGCGAGATCAGCGGCGGCGATTCCAGCGACCTCTTCGGTGCCAGCCCCGCCCCGCGCGCGCCCCGCGCCGCCGCGGCGCCCGCGCCCGAGCCGGAGGCGCCCGCGGCGCCGGCGACCCCGGTCATCCGCCCGGAGATCTTCCGCGCCTACGACATCCGTGGCGTGGTGGGGCAGGGACTCAGCGCCGCCGTCGCCAAGCTGCTCGGCCAGGCCATCGGCAGCGAGGCCGCCGCGCGCGGCGAGCAGACCGTGGTGGTGGGCCGCGACGGCCGCCTCTCCGGCCCCGAGCTCGCCGCCGCCCTCATCGAGGGCCTGCGCGCCGCCGGCCGCGACGTCATCGACGTGGGCATGGTACCGACGCCGGTGCTGTACTTCGCGGCCAAGACCATCGGCACCGGCAGCGGCGTCATGGTCACCGGCAGCCACAACCCCGCCGACTACAACGGCTTCAAGATCATGCTCGCCGGCGACACCCTGGCCGGCGAGGACATCCAGTCGCTGCGCGCGCGCATCGAGGGCCAGAACATCACCGCCGGCAATGGCGCGCTGTCCCAGGCCAACGTGGCGCAGGACTACGTCGACCGCGTGAGCCAGGACATCGCGCTCGCGCGTCCGCTCAACGTCGTGGTCGACGGCGGCAACGGCGCCGCCGGCCCCATCGCGCTGCGCGTGCTGGAGGCGCTGGGCTGCAACGTGGTGCCGCTGTTCTGCGAGGTGGACGGCAACTTCCCCAACCACCACCCCGACCCCAGCAAGCCCGAGAACCTGGAGGACCTGACGCGCGCGGTGGCCACCCACAACGCCGACATCGGCATCGCCTTCGACGGCGACGGCGACCGCATCGGCGTGGTGACGCCCGACGGCAAGATGATCTTCCCCGACCGCCTGATGATGCTGTACGCCAAGCACGTGCTGATCTCCAACCCGGGCGCCGACATCATCTTCGACGTGAAGTGCACGCGCGACCTCGCGGCGCTGATCTCGCGACTGGGCGGGCGCCCGGTCATGTGCAAGACCGGCCACTCCTTCATCAAGGGCAAGCTCAAGGAGACCGGCGCGGTGCTGGCCGGCGAGATGAGCGGCCACATCTTCTTCAACGACCGCTGGTTCGGCTTCGACGACGCGGTGTACTCGGCGGCGCGCCTGCTGGAGATCCTCTCGCTGGAGGACGCCAAGGCCGACGCCGTGTTCGCGGAGTTCCCGGAGAACCCCTCCACGCCCGAGATCAACATCCCGGTGGCGGACGAGCGCAAGTTCGGCGTGATGGCGGAGCTGCAGACGCAGGCGCGCTTCCCCGACGCCAACGTCATCACTATCGACGGCGTGCGCGTGGAGTTCCCCGAGGGCTGGGGCCTGGTGCGGGCCTCCAACACCACCCCCTGCCTGGTGGCGCGCTTCGAGGGCAAGACCCCCGCGGCGCTCGCCGAGGTCCAGGCCAAGTTCAAGGCGCTGCTCAGCGGCGTCGATTCCTCCCTGCAGATTCCCTTTTGATTTGACGAGTACCAAAGATGGCGCTGCCGCGTGAAACCGCCCTCAACATTGCCAAGGTCCTGACCGAGGCGCTTCCCTACATCCAGCGCTTCCACGGCAAGACCATCGTCGTGAAGTACGGCGGCAACGCCATGACCGAGCCCGAGCTCGAGAACTCCTTCGCGCGCGACATCGTGCTGCTGAAGACGGTGGGCCTGAACCCCATCGTGGTGCACGGCGGCGGCCCGCAGATCGGCGACATGCTGGCGAAGATCGGCAAGGAATCGAAGTTCATCGACGGCATGCGCGTCACCGACGCCGAGACCATGGACGTGGTCGAGATGATCCTGGGCGGCCACGTCAACAAGTCCATCGTCAACCTGATCAACCAGAACGGCGGCCGTGCCATCGGCCTCACCGGCAAGGACGGCAACCTGATCCGCGCCACCAAGATGTACCTGCAGAAGCCCAACGAGAAGGGCCAGGTCGAGCAGGTGGACATCGGCCAGGTCGGCGAGGTCGCCGGCATCAAGACCGACGTGCTGGAGATGGTGATCAGCTCCGACTTCATTCCCGTGATCGCGCCGGTGGGCGTGGGCGACGACGGCGAAAGCTACAACATCAACGCCGACCTGGTGGCGGGCAAGGTGGCCGAGGCGCTGAAGGCCGAGAAGCTCATCCTGCTCACCAACATCCCCGGCGTGATGGACAAGGAAAAGAACGTGCTCACCGGCCTCACCACGCAGGACGTGGACGCGCTCATCGCCGACGGCACCATCTACGGCGGCATGCTGCCCAAGATCGGCTGCGCGCTGGAGGCGGTGAAGAACGGCGTGGTCAGTGCCCACATCATCGACGGGCGCATGCCGCACGCGACCCTGCTGGAGGTCTTCACCGACGCCGGCACCGGCACCCTGATCAGCAACAAGAAAGGCCAGAAGAAGCGTCGCCAGCCCTGAGGCGGGCGATGCCAGGAGGCAACATGACGGCTGCCGAACCCAAAGTCTCGCGCCGCGAGCACATCCTGCAGGCCCTGGCCGCGATGCTGGAGTCCCAGCCCGGTGCCCGCATCACCACGGCCGCCCTCGCCAAGGAAGTGGGCGTGACCGAGGCCGCGCTGTACCGCCACTTCCCGAGCAAGGCCAAGATGTTCGAAGGCCTGATCGAGTTCGTGGAGGAAGTGGTGTTCTCGCGCGTCACCCTCATCCTGCAGGAGGAGGGCGAGGCGCCGGCGCGCTGCGAGAAGATCCTGTCGCTGCTGCTCATCTTCAGCGAGCGCAACCCCGGCATCACGCGCATCCTCAACGGCGACGCGCTGACCGGCGAGCACGAGCGCCTGCAGGCACGCATCGCGCAGTTCTTCGAGCGCCTGGAGACGCAGCTGCGCCAGGTGCTGCGCGATGCCGAGCTCAAGCAGTCGCTGGGCACCGCCATCACCAGCGCCGCCGCCGCCAACCTGATGCTGGTGCTGGTGGAAGGCCATGTGAGCCAGTACGTGCGCTCCGGCTTCCGGCGCAAGCCCACCGAGAACTGGGAGGCGCAGTGGGGCTTCCTGCGCAGCCAGCTCTTCCGCGAGCTGCGCGCCTGAGGCGGAGCCGTGAACGGTGCGCGCTGAACGCCCAATAAAAAAGCCGGCATTGCCGGCTTTTTTATTGCGGACGTCGCTGCGGGCTGGGCCCGCCGCGGTCAGGGCTTGGCGCTGCCGGTGCCCGGGGTGGGCGTCGGTGCCCAGGGGGTGGCGCTGGCGGGCTTGCCGGTCAGCTCGGCCAGGCGCTTGATCACCGGCTCGAAATCGCCCTTCACCTTTTCCTGCTCCGCCTTGCGCGCGTCGACCTCGGCCTGCGCCGCCGTGATCTGCTTGTCGAAGTTGGCGATGGCCGTCTTCACGTCGGCCGGCACCGGCTTGCCGGTGCGCTCGGAGGTGGCGGCGCGCTGGGCCTCGGCGGCGCGGCGCTGGCGCAGGGTGGTGAGCATGTTGTTGCTGAAGTCGATGCGCACTTGCAGGGCGTCGAGCTGGCGGTTGCGCGCCCGCTCGGCGTCGGCCGGGCCGGCATAGAGGCGCAGCAGCTGCTTGTCGTCCTTGGCGCGCTGGATGTCGGCGTCGCGCTTGGCGCGCAGGGCGGCCTGCTCCTCGGCGCTCAGGGCGCGCTGCGGCTCGACATGACGGATCAGGCGCATGCTGGCGGTGAGCTCGTCATAGCCGCGGGACATGTGCTCGGAGGTGACGGAGTCGGTGACCACGGGCTGCTTCTTGTCGTCGTAGTAGCGGAACCAGCGGGCATCCTCGGCGTGGGCCAGGGGCAGGAGGAGGGAAAGCCCCAGGAAGAGGGCGGCACGTTTCAGCATGGAAAGTCTCCGGCGAGTCTCGGGGCTCTCATATAATCGGCCCCCTTTATAATCGCCTCCCATTCTAGGGGAGCCATGCCGGGGCCGACAGTGATGGATGTTGTGGTTTTATTCCTTGTCGCCCTGGTTGCCAACACCCTTTCGGCGCTGGCGGGCGGCGGCGCCGGCCTGCTGCAGCTGCCCGCCCTGCTGTTCCTGGGGCTGGCCTTCCCCGCCGCCCTCGCCACCCACAAGATCGCCAGCGTCGCCCTGGGCGTGGGCGCCACCGTGCGCCACCTGCGCGCGGGCCGCTTCCGCTGGCGCTTCGCCGCCCACGTGCTGGCCTGCGGCCTGCCCGGCGTGCTGCTCGGCACCCAGCTCATCCTGGCCATCCCCGACCGTTGGGCCGAGCTGGCGCTGGGCCTGCTGACCCTGGGCCTGGGCGTCTATTCCTGGCTGAAGCCGGGGCTGGGGCAGGTGGGCCGCCGCCTGCACCGCGACACCCGCGGCCTGGCCCTGGGCGGCCTCGGCATCTTCCTCATCGGCGCCCTCAACGGCTCCCTGACCTCGGGCACCGGCCTGTTCGTGACGCTGTGGCTGGTGCGCTGGTACGGGCTGGACTACACCCGGGCCGTGTCCTACACGCTGGTCCTGGTCGGCCTGTTCTGGAACGGCCTGGGCGCCCTCATGCTGTCGCTGCAGGCGCCGGTGCGCTGGGACTGGCTGCCGGCGCTGCTCGCCGGCTCCCTGCTGGGCGGCTACCTGGGCGCCCACTGGGCCCTGCTCAAGGGCAACCTGATGGTCAAGCGCGCCTTCGAGATCCTGACCGTGGTGGCGGGCAGCAAGCTGCTCTGGGACGCCCTGGCCGGCTGGGGCGGCGCCTAGGCCGGCTGGGGGTGCCCCGGGCGGGGCCGCCCCCCCTCTTGCCGCCGTCCCGGCGGCCCGTCCCCCGGGTCGGGGGAGGCCCGCCGCCGCTGGCCCATCCTGACAATGCCGTTCATGCCCGACTTGCAGTATCTCGTCAGAAAATTACGCTAAACCTTTGACGTGCCTTGATTCACGCTCACGTTTTCCGCCTTGTGCTTATATAGCCGACCCTGTAAAACTGTGTTAAAACGTGGCGGACCTGTCCCTGTCGGTAATTCCGGCAAGCGGCGGGACGTACCGGTTTCGATTGCCCGAACCAGGCTCATCAAAGCCTCATTCCTAAGAAGGCTGCTCCAATGTCAGAAGAGAATTTCGACGGTTTGAAAGTCATGGTGATCGACGACTCGAAGACGATTCGTCGCACCGCTGAAACCCTGCTGCAAAAGGCCGGTTGCACCGTGATCACGGCAACCGACGGCTTCGACGCGCTGGCCAAGATCGCCGACTCCAACCCGGACATCATTTTCGTCGACATCATGATGCCGCGCCTGGATGGCTACCAGACCTGCGCGCTCATCAAGAACAACTCGGCGTTCAAGTCCACGCCCGTCATCATGCTGTCCTCCAAGGACGGCCTGTTCGACAAGGCCAAGGGTCGCATCGTGGGCTCGGACGAATACCTGACCAAGCCCTTCAGCAAAGAAGAACTGCTCGGCGCCATCCGCCAGCACGTCAAGGTCTGAAGGCACCAAGCATTAGCGGGGAACAACAATGGCACGCATTCTCATCGTCGACGACTCTCCCACGGAAACCTACCGTTTCCGTGAAATCCTGGAAAAGCACGGCCACCAGGTCCTGGAAGCCACCAATGGCGCCGACGGCGTCGCGGTGGCGCGCGCCGAGCAGCCGGACCTCGTGCTCATGGACGTCGTGATGCCCGGCCTCAACGGCTTCCAGGCCACCCGCCAGCTCACCAAGGACGAAGAGACGGCCCATATTCCCGTGGTCATCGTCACCACCAAGGACCAGGAAACCGACCGCGTCTGGGGCAAGCGCCAGGGTGCGCGCGACTACCTGACCAAGCCGGTGGACGAAGGCCAGCTCATGCAGACCATTGCCGGCCTCATCGGCAAGTAATCCGTGCGCTAAGCGATGGCTGCCAAGGGTTTCATCAAGCTTCTCGAGATCGCCGAGCGCTCGCGCCAGCGCGCGGTGGGCCTGCCCGCGGGCGGCCAGGCCACGGAAACCTGGAGCGGCATCGGCTTCACCCTGGGCGGCCAGCACTTCCTGGCCGCCATGGGCGAGGTCAATGAAGTCCTGGCGGTGCCGCGCTACACGCACGTGCCCGGCGTGAAGCCCTGGATGAAGGGCATCGCCAACGTGCGCGGTCGCCTCCTGCCCATCACCGATCTGCTGGCGTACTTCAACCGCCGCTCGGAGCTGCAGGAACACCGCCGCCGCCTGCTCGTGATCGACCAGGCCGATGTCTTCGCGGGCCTGGTCGTCGACGACGTGCTGGGCATGCAGCATTTCCCGGTGGCGGACTACTCGTCCGATGCGCCGGACGTGTTACCGGAACTGCAGCCCTTCGTGCAGGGTGCCTTCCGGCGTGGCGATACCTGGTGGGCCGTCTTCAGCCTGGCCCGCCTGGTCGAG
>DASUDN010000041.1:0-15671 GCA_036275595.1 Moraxellaceae bacterium | reverse complement strand
AGTTTTCCTGCGTCAGCAGGTCGATGCCGCAGTCGAGGTCGGAGATCCAGTCCAGGAAGCGGTTGATCATGGGCTTGCCGACGAAGGGGCTGCCGTGCTGCGGCACCATCATCTCCACGTCCATGCGGCGCACCATCTCCGCCCACAGGCGGGTGACGCGGCGCGAGCACATGTAGCGCTGGTGGAAGCCGCGCATGCTGGAGATATGGGTCTCGAAGTCGGTCACCGGCTTCACGTCGTCGACCATGGAGGCGCCCATGTCGCCGGAGAACAGGATCTTCGAGACCGGGTCGTAGAACTGGAAGTTGCCCACCGAGTGCAGGAAGTGGGCCGGCACGCACTTGATCACGCTGTCGCCGAAGGGCACCTCGGCGCCCTGGTCGGGCAGCTCGATCAGGCGCTCGGTGACATCGGACTTCATCTGCGTGGTGATGAAGCCGGAGGCCAGGTGCGGGAGGAAGCGTGCCCACAGCTTGGAGGCCACCACCGTGCAGCGCGTGTGCATGAGCCAGCGCGGCATGGAGGTGATGATGTCCGGGTCCTGGTGGGAGGCGAACACGTAGTCCAGGTTCTGCAGCTTGATGTGCTTGCTGATCTCGATGGTCAGCGGCGTGTAGGTCAGGTCGCCGCCCGGGTCGAGCACGGCGGCGTGATCCTTGTGGATGATGAGGAACTGGTTGGCCTGGACCCCGTCCCCCTTCACCAGGGACGAGAAACTGAGGCACTTGTGCACGCCGTTGTCGAAGAGGACGGTGGCGGCCTGGCTGGGCAGGATGGAGTTCATGGCGCTCGGCTTGGGCTGATGAAGTGGGCCAATACTCACGGTTCCCCGGTTCGGGTGTATTGATTTGCATCAATCGTGCCCGGGGTGCGGGAAGCGGCGGGACGAGCGGCGCCTGCGGCGGAGTGGACGAGCGGCTGAGCTTCGGACAGGCGGACATTGCGGGGTAGGAATAGCTCTTCCACTCTATTCCTCACGTCCCGGGGCCGCCGGCCATAAGAGCAAGCACAGACACAATAACGGGACCATCAGGGAGGACTTCATGTCGCGACTGTATCGCTACCGCGAGGACATTCTGCCCAGCTGCATCGTGCTCGGCATCTTCGCCATCCAGCTCGGCACCTTTTTCTTCGTCGACTCGCTGTGGGCGGTCGCCGGCGTCATGCTGGCCCTGCTCGCCTGCTCCGCCATGCCGGGCTTGATCTCGCACAACCACCACCACGTGCCCACCTTCCGCAGCGCGTGGCTGAACCGTCCCTACGAACTCATTCTGTTCATGGAAACCGGCGTGCTGCCCTTCGCCTGGACCCTGCACCACAACCTGGGCCACCACAAGGACTACCTCGACCAGGAAAAGGATCCCGCCAACTGGCGGCTGGCCGACGGCCGCGTCATGTCGCGCGTGCGCTACGACGTGGTGGGGGCGCTGCGCATCTACCCCGAGATCGTCCGCATCGGCCGCCAGTACCCCGAGCTGTTCCGCCGCTTCAAGGTCTGGAGCGCCATCGCGCTCGCCCTGCTCGGCGTGTTCGTGCTGCTGGACCCCGTGAAGGCCCTGGTGCTGTTCATCGCGCCCATCCCGGTGATGTACCTCGGGCTCATGGACAACACCTACATGCAGCACTCGGACCTCGACACCTCCTCCGAGCTGACCGCCTCGCGCAACACCACCAGCCGCCTCTACAACTTCATCTCCTGGAACCTGGGCTACCACACCGCCCACCACATGAAGCCCAATGTGCACTGGAGCCGCCTGCCGGAGCTTTACGCCCGCCTGGAGTGGCAGATCCCCGACGGGGTCAAGTGCGACTCGGTGCTGCTGTCCGACTGCAGCTACCGCCATTCCCGCGACGCCGCGGTGCCGGACGCCATCTGCTACCTGCGCCCGGCCGCCCCCGCGCGCTGGACCCCCGCCCAGCTGCGCCTCGCCGCCTGACCCGGCGCGCCCCCGGGCGCGCCACGCTTTGCCCCTTGTCCCTGCCCCGCGCGGCCGCTACTGTTGCGGCCTCACACGGGGGATCACCATGCTCTACCAGATGCTGTTGCGCCTGATGCTGTCGGCGGCGGGGCTGGGCCTTGCCGCGGTCTGGCTGGACGGCGTGAACGTCGACCACTACTCCACCCTGTTCTGGGCCGCCTTCCTGCTCGGCATCGCCAACACCGTGGTGCGGCCGGTGCTCATCCTCTTCACCCTGCCCGCCACCGTGCTCACCCTGGGCCTCTTCCTGCTGGTGATAAACGCCGCCATGCTGGGCCTGGTGTCCTGGATCCTGCCCGGCCTCACCATCGCCGGCTTCTGGTCGGCGCTCGGCGCATGGTTCATCGTCGCGGTGCTGCAGGCGGTCGGCACCCTGCTGGCCGGCGGCAAGCGCGTCACCATCCGCATCGAGCGCAACGACGACTACTGAGGCCGCGCGTCCCGCGCCGCCGCACGACGCCGCCCAAGAAAAAAGGCCCCTGGAAAGGGGCCTTTTTCATTGGCTGCCGCGCGCTTACAGGTCGTAGCGCAGGCCCACGAACAGGCCGTCGAACTCGGTGTCCATGGCCAGGCCCGGAGCGATCGAGAAGCGGTTGTCGAGGTAGAAGCGGCCGGCGACCTGGGCGCCGAAGCCGTCATCGTCCAGCAGGTCGTTGCTGGAGTACTTGAGGTCGCCCTCGAGCTGGATCTTGGGCTGCACCTGGAAGCGCAGGCCGGCGTTGGCGATGAAGCCGGTGTCGTCCAGGTCCTGGCTGCCGAACACGGGGTGGTCGAACTCCGCCTCGATGTGCAGCAGCTTGAGGCCGGCGTTGAAGCTCAGGTTGCTCTTGAGGGTCTGGTGGAACTGGGCGCCGAACTCGAGGCCGGTGACGTCCACGTTGGGGTCCACATCGCCGATGTAGAGGCCGCCGACGAGGCCGATGTTCTTGGCGACGTCAAAGGCGCCGTTCACGAAGAGGGCCTCGCCGTCGTTGTCCAGTTCGCCAAAGCCGGCTTCCACGTAGTTGTAGCTGAAGTCGGCAGCAGACGCGGCACCGGACATGCCCAGGGCGAGGGCCAGGGCGGCGGTCTTGAAGAGCTTGACGGACATGGTGGGTAACTCCTGTACGGATTGGGATGGTGCGGATGATAGTCCCCCGGTATGACGCTGACAGCCCGGACAGGGACTTTTGTGATGCGTCTCACAGGGTTAAATGTCGTTGTTTTGTAGCGAGTTAGGCGCACTTACCGGAAAAAAAGGACGCGCGCCGCCAGCTCGCGGCGGTAGGCGAACTCCCCGTCGAGCAGGCCGCTGGCCTGCAGCGCGGCCTGGGCGGCGGGGGCCAGCGGGCCCTGTACCGCCCGCGACTGCAGGGCATCGCAGAGCGCGGCCTGGGCGCCCAGCGTCGACCGTGCCTGGCGGGCGCAGTCGGGCTGGCGCTGCGGCGCCTGCGCGGCCAGGAGCAGGTCGCGGTCCACCTGCTGGGCGGGGGTCGCGGGCGTGACCAGGGCGGCCAGCGCACCGGCCAGGTCCCCGGCGCGCAGGCGCTCGCGGTAGTCGGCCGCGGCGGCGTCCGCGGCGTCCAGCCCGCGCAGGGCCAGCTGCGGCGCGGGCGCTGCGGGGGCCGAGGCGGCGGGCGGCGGGGCGGCCGGCGCGGGCGCGGCCTCGGCCAGGCGCTCCATTTTCCTGGCGCGCTGGCGCGCCAGGCTGTCCTGCTGCACGGCCTTGGCTTCCGCGGTCACCGCGCTGTCGCTGGCGAGTTCGCGCTCCGCACGGGCTTCTGCCTCGGCGGCGGGAGTGGCCACAGGCGGCGCGGCATTGGTCGTGGCGCGGGCGGCGTCGCCGGCCGCCTCCGGGAGCGCATCCTCGAGGGCCTCGATGCTGTCGCCGCCGTTGGCGCCGGTCAGGCGCGAGGCGGGCTCGCGGCGGGCCGGGGCCGCGGCCGGCGGGGCGGCGGTGCCGGCTGCCCCGGTCCCGGAGTCGGCGGCGGAGGTGGCGGGGGCGGGGGCGGGGGCGGGCGGCAAGGTCGCGAGCGCCTCGTCCAGGCGGCCGCGCCCGCTACCCTGCCACTGCACGGTGAGGGCGACGCCCATGACCAGCGCGGCGGCGCTGGCGGCCATGGCACGCCAGTGCGCCGCCAGGAAGGGGCGCCCGGCCGCGCGCGGGCCGGCGGCGACGGCGCGGCGCGCCGCCGCCTTCAGGCGGGCGTCGGTGTCGGGCGAGGGCAGCTCCGGCGGCAACGCGCGGTAGAGGCGGCGCAGCGCCGGGTCGTGCAGGTCGTCGTCGCGCTCGCCGGGCGGGTCGCGGGTGTCGCGGGAGGTCATCGCAGGCCCTCCAGGCAGGCGCGCAGTTTCTGCAGGGCATAGCGCAGGCGGCTCTTGGCCGCTTCCAGGCCGGCGCCCGTGATGGCGGCGACCTCCGCCAGCGAGAACTCGGCCTCCTCGCGCAGCAGGAAGACCTCGCGCTGCGCCAGCGGCAGCGTGTCCAGGCAGCGCGCCAGGGCTTGCGCGTCCAGCGCGCGCGCCCAGTCGTCCTCGGGCGTGGGGCGCTCGCACACGGCCTCGGGCGGCAGCTCGGCGCGGGCCTCCTCGTGGGCCCAGCGCCGCCCCTGGCGGCGCAGGTGGTCCACCAGGCAGCTGTGCGCGACGCGGAACAGATAGGTGCTGAAGCGGGCCTCGACACGGTAGCGCGCGAGACCGTTGATCACGCGCAGCCAGGCCTCTTGGTAGATCTCCTCGCCCGCCTCGCGGCTGCCGGCCTCGCGCACCAGGAAGCGGAACAGGCGCCCGCGATGCCGCTCGTAGAGCGTATCGAAGGCGCCCGCATCCCCGGCCTGCCAGGCCAGCATCAGCGCCTCGTCGGCGGGCGCGGCGGCGGACGCGTCAAGGCTGGCGGTCTCCACGATGGTGTCGGCCATGGGCAGGCGGGTGGTCCTCTGCGGTCGCGCGGCCCGGGGGTTCGCGCGGGGTCAGGGCCTCGGCGAGGGCGACGAGGCGCAGGAATTCCTGGCGGTAGCCCGCATCCGCCGGCGTCACCGCCTGCTGCGCGAGCTCACGCACATCCTGGAAGGAGAATGTACCCGTGTACGGTGACTGCCGCAAAAGCTGGCCGAAGGCCGCCACCGCGCTGGCGAAGCGCAGGTCGCGCGAGGCCGGGCGCGCCAGGGCGGCGGCATCGGGGCGGGCGATGGCCTGGCCCAGTTCCAGCGCCGCGTCGCTGCGCGGCTGCTTGTAGCGCACGCGCAGGTAGGCGAGCTCGTCGCCGCGCCCGGCCACGGCCTTCGCCGGCGTGGTGTAGCGCGGCTCGCCGTGCAGGGTGGGGGCGCCCACGGGGGTGATCTCGTACAGCGCGGTCACGCTCTTGCCCGCGCCCACCTCGGCGGCATCGACCTTGTCGTTGCGGAAGTCCTCGGCGCGCAGCACGCGGTTCTCATAGCCGATCAGGCGCCACTCGGCCACCTGTGCGGGATTGAACTCGACCTGCACCTTCACATCCTTAGCCACCGTGTGGAAGGTCGAGGACAGCTCGTCCACCAGCACCTTGCGCGCCTCGTCCAGGGAGTCGATGTAGCTGTAGTTGCCGTTGCCCACGTCGGCGATCTGCTCCATCAGCGCCTCCTGGTAATTGCCCGTGCCGAAACCCAGCGTGGTGAGCGAGATGCCGCTCTCGCGCTCGCGCGCGACGATGTCCTTGATCTGGTTGAGGTCGCTGATGCCGACGTTGAAGTCGCCGTCGGTGGCCAGCAGGATGCGGTTGATGCCGCCCCTGATGTAGCCGGCGCGGGCCTCCGCATAGGCCAGGCGCAGCGCCGCCTCGCCCGCGGTGGAGCCGCCGGCGCTGAGGCGCGCGATGGCGGCACGGATGGTGTCCTTCTCGCTGCCCGGCGTGGAGCGCAGCTCCACCGCCGTGCGTCCGGCGTACACCACCAGCGCCACGCGGTCCTGCGGCCGCAGCTGGTTCACCAGCAGCTGGAGCGCGGACTGCACCAGCGGCAGCTTGTCCGGCTCGTTCATGGAGCCCGACACGTCCACCAGGAACACCAGGTTGGCGGGCGGCAGCGCGGCGGCCTGCGCCTCCACCGCCTTCACGCCCACGCGCAGCAGCAGGTGCTGCGGGTTCCACGGCGCGCGCGTCACCTCGGTGCCGAAGGCGAAGGGATGCGCGCCCGCGGGCTGCGGATAACCGTAGGGGAAGTAGTTCACCAGCTCCTCCACGCGCACGGCGTCGCGCGGCGGCAGGCGGCCGCCGTTGAGGAAGCGCCGCACGTTGCTGTAGCTGCCGGTGTCCACGTCCAGGCTCAGCGTGGACAGGTTGATGGCGCTGGCCTGCTGCACCGGGTTGTCGTCCAGGTGCTGGTACTGCTCGCGCTCCTCGCGGGGCGGCGGGGCGTACAGCATGTCGGCGGCGGCGAGGGCGCTCTTCCGCGCCGCCGGGCTGGCCGGGGCGGACGTGGCCCCGGCATTGGCCGCGAGGGCCTCCTGCAGGACGGGGGCGGGCGCGCCGCGGGCGAGGTCCGCCTTGCGCTCGGCGCGGGTGGCCGCGGCGGCGTCGGTGGCCTCGGCGGTGGCGGTGCCGGTGGCCACGCGCTCGGCGCAACCGGCCAGCAACAGGCCCAGGGCGAGGGCGGCGAGGGGGAAGTGGGGCTTCATGGCGGTCTCCTGTGGTGGGCGCCTTCCGGGGCGCTTCCTGTGGTTGAACGCCACCACCCCGCGGGACGGGTTAAACGCCGCGCCAAAACGTCCCGCGGCCGACGAACGGCTGCGCCGGCGGCGCGATTCTGCGAAGATGCGCGCCATCCGGAGAGCCCGGGTACGGAAGACCGGTCACGGAAGAGGAGGAGGCCCCATGACGGAATACCTGCGAAGCAATCTCGAGGAAGTCGACCTCACCCCCGGTCGCGGCCGCGTCAGCGGCTCGCTGTCGGTGGGACTGGGCCTGCTCGGCGTGCTGGGGGCACTCTGCTTCCTGTTCCCGGACCTGCTCACCACCCCCGACTTCCAGCCGCACTACAACACCCGCCTGCTGCGCAACGTGCTCTACGGCGGCATCGCGCTCGGTTTCGGCTTCGGCTTCTACAGCGTGATGAAGGCCGGTTCGCGCTGGCTGGGCCTGTGCGGGCTGCTGCTGGCGTCGCTCGCCGCCGTGCTGGGCAGCATGGAGACCGACCGCGCCATGCCCGCCGAGCGCAGCCTCTACGCCGGGCTCGACTACTTCGTGCTGACGCTGCTGGTGCTGGCGCTGGTGTTCATCCCCATGGAGCGGCTCTTTCCCAAGAACCCGGCGCAGAAGACACTGCGCAAGGGCTGGACCACGGACATGAAGTACTTCCTGTTCAGCCACCTCGGCATCCAGCTCATTTCCTTCTTTACCGTGATCCCGGCCCAGCACTTCTTCGCCTGGCTGATCGACGCCGACTTCCAGCGCGCGGTGGCGGCGCAGCCGGTGTGGCTGCAGTTCATCGAAATCCTGGCCGTGGTGGACTTCACCACCTACTGGATGCACCGCGCCATGCACGAGGTGCCCTGGCTGTGGAAGATCCACGCCGTGCACCACTCCACCGAGCAGATGGACTGGCTGGCCTCCTCGCGCATCCACTTCCTCGAGATCGTCGCCAACCGCCTGCTGGGCTACCTGCCCATCTTCATCCTGGGCTTCGGGCCGGCGGCGGTGTATGCCTACCTGGTGTTCGTGTCCTTCCACGCCATCTTCATCCACGCCAACGTGCGCTTCCGCTTCCCGGGCCTGCGCTGGGTGCTGGCCACGCCGGAGTTCCACCACTGGCACCACACCTCGCAGGACGAGGGCGTGGACATCAACTACGCCGGCTTCCTCCCGGTCTATGACAAGCTCTTCGGCACCGCCTACCTGCCCGCGCACCTGCCCGAGCGCTACAGCACGCGCGGCAAACCGCTGCCCGAGGGCATCGTCGGGCAGTTCCTCTATCCCTTCCGGCAGTGGCGCGAGATGCGCGCGCAGCGCCGTGCGGGCGGCGCCGGCTGACGCTGCTTCCACAAACGAAACACCACACAGGCAGGGCCGACGGAAACGGAAGAAAGTACGAGGCTGCCCTAGCTTGTAGGGGCTTTCCGGTGGAATGACTCCGCCGGCATGGACAAGGAGCCCCCCATGAAATCGCTTGTCTCCCTCGTGGGCGCCGCCAGCCTCGTCGTCGCCAGCGCCCTGGCGCAGGCGGAGGGTGGCAGCGCCTCGCCGTCCGCCCAAGGCACGCCATCCGGCCAGGGCGCCCAGTCCGGCAAGAGCATGCCGCCCGGCCAGGGCGCGCCCGCCGGTACCGGCGACGCCTCCGGCCAGGCCCCGTCGCAGAGCCCGTCACAATCGCAATCGTCCGGCACGGATGCGCAGCAGAAGGCGCAGGACGCGCAGCAGAAGGCCCGCGAGGCGCAGCAGAAGGCGCCGGACGACACCGGCCGCAACCGCATGCGCGAGCAGGGCAAGGCCGAGGCCGACGACCAGTCCAACGACTCCGGCGACCTCGAGCTCACCGCCCGCCTGCGCCGCGCCATCACCGACGACGACACGCTGTCCGTGAACGCGCACAACATCAAGATCGTCACCAAGGGCGGCAAGGTCACCCTGCGCGGCCCGGTCGACAGCCAGGCCGAGAAGCGCAAGGTGGAGGCCCTGGCACGCAAGGCCGCGGCCGGCCGCAACGTGACCAGCGAGCTCGAGGTGAAGCCGCAGCAGTGACAGCGGTCCTGCCGGCCGCGCCGGCATGGCCCGGGTCCCTTGCCGGGGCGTCGTGACGAGTGGCGGCGCCCCTGAATTGCATGACACAAACGGAGGAGCATCATGACCAACGCAGTCTTTGGCACGGCCGAATCCGAGGATGTCGCCCGCCACATCGTGGACGACCTCAAGTCCCGCGGCATCGTGCCGGAAAACATTTCCGCGCTGTTTCCCGAGAAGAGCACCAGCCAGAACTTCGCCGAGGAGCAGAACACCAAGATGCCCGAAGGCGCCAGCACCGGCGCCGGCGTCGGCGGCCTGCTCGGCGGCAGCCTGGGCTGGCTGGTGGGCGTGGGCTCGCTGGCGATTCCCGGACTCGGCCCCTTCGTGGCGGCCGGCCCCATCATGGCGGCCCTCTCCGGCGCCGCGGCCGGCGCTGCCGTGGGCGGCCTGACCGGCGCCCTCATCGGGCTCGGCATTCCCGAGCACGAGGTGAAGCACTACGAGGAGAAGATCGGCGAAGGCAGCATCCTGCTGTCGGTGCAGGCCAGCTCCGCGGCCGAGGCCGAGCAGGTCAAGCAGATCTTCGAGCGCGACGGCGCCCGCGACGTCGCCGTCGTCTGAGCGCGGGGCCGTGGCCCCGCCGCTGCCCTCTCCAGCTCCCGCCTTCCGCGTCCCGGTCGGCGGGAGCTGTCGTTTGGGGCAGCTTGCGCCCTCAGCTGCCGCCCGCGAAGCCCTGCTGCCGCCAGGCCTCGAACACCACCACGGCGACCGCGTTGGACAGGTTGAGGCTGCGGCTGTGCGGGCGCATGGGCAGGCGCAGGCGCTGCTCCGGCGTCAGCGCGTCCAGCACGTCGGCCGGCAGGCCGCGCGTTTCCGGGCCGAACAGGAAGGCGTCGCCGGGCAGCACCGCCAGCTCGTGGTAGGGGCGGGCGCCGCGGGTGGTGAAGGCGAACAGCCGGGGCGGGCGCACGGCCTCCCGGAACGCCGCCAGGGAGTCGTGCACGCGCAGCTCGGCCCACTCGTGGTAATCGAGGCCGGCGCGGCGCAGCTTGCTGTCGTCCAGGTCGAAGCCGAGCGGGCGTATCAGGTGCAGCTGTGCCCCGGTATTGGCGCACAGCCGGATGATGTTGCCGGTGTTGCCGGGGATTTCCGGCTGGAAGAGCACTACATGGAACACGGTCGACGTCCTGCGGGGCGGCGGGGCGACAGTGTAGGGAGGGCGGCGGACGCGGCCAATGCCCCGCGCTGTCAACCGATGCGCCGCGCCGGCGTTACCCCCTCCACGACCATGACTCCATTTCCAGGGGATTTCACGATGAACCAGCGCATTGCCGCCCTTTGCCTCGCCGTCGGCCTCGCCACCGGCGCCTCCATTGCCTGCGCCGAGGGCTCCTCCGCCCCCGCGGCCAAGCCCGCCGCGCCTGCCGCGGCCCCGGTTCCGCCGCAGGACGGCCACGGTCCCATGATGGGCGGCGGCGGCCCGGGCAAGGGCCCCATGGCTGGCCGCCGCATGATGCGCGAAACACCCGAGAGCTTCACCGAGGAGTCCGTGCGCACCATGGCCGACGGCCGCGTGATCAAGCGCCGGATCGAGCAAAAGGCAAGCGCGGAAAGCTTTAGCCGTAAGGAAGTAATCACAAACCCTGAGGGAAAGACGGCAACGCGCACGATCACCGCCACCCTGAACAAGGACAAGAACACCTGGACGCGCAAGGTGGAGGGCAAGGACTTCAATGGCGAAACCTGGTCGCGCAGCCGCGAGGTGCCCGCCATGCACGGCCCGGATGGTGACGATGACGCCGCCCCCGAGGCGCCCGCGCAGCGCCCGGCCAAGGCCGAGCGTAAAAAGTAAGCAACCGAGGGCTGGAGGCCGGGAGGCCACTTGATGCGAGTTGTAGCGGAACCGGGGCTTGCGTATGGTGGCGCTTCCGCCGCCACCCGACCTGCCATGTCCACGCCTGCCCCCACTACGCTTGACGCCTTCCTGCGCTCGGTCGGACGCCGCGCCCAGGTCATGGCCGAGATCGCCACCCGCGACCGCGATGCCGCGCTCGACATCGTGCAGGACGCCATGCTGGCGCTGGCCTCCCGCTACGCGTACAAGCCGCCGGCGGAATGGGGCCCGCTGTTCCAGACCATCCTGCAGAGCCGCATCATGGACTTCCACCGCGCGCGCACCCGCCGCGGGCGCTGGATGACCTGGCTGGCCCCGGACCGCGACGATCCCGACGCCGACCCCTGGGCCGACATCCCCGAGGCGGCGAGTTCCGACCCGGCGCTGCTGCTGGAGCGCGCGCGCGACTTGGAGACCGTGTCCGCCGCCCTGGCCGAGCTGCCGCTGCGACAGCAGCAGGCCTTCATGCTGCGCGTCTGGGAAGGCCTGGACACCGCCGCCACCGCGGCCGCCATGGACTGCTCCGAAGGCAGTGTGAAAACGCATTTGTCGCGCGCCATGCATACGCTGCGCGCGCGTCTGGAGGCGCATGATGAATGAGCTGGACACCCTCGCGCCGGCCGAGCGCGAACTCGCCGCCACCGTCCGCGACACGCTGGAGCGCAAGGCGGCCCAACCCGACCCGCTGCTCGACGCGGCCCTGGCGGCCACGCGCGCCCGCATCGCCGAGGGCTCGCGCCGCCACGCCCGCGTGCGCCACCCCTGGTGGCTGGCCGGCGGCTTCGCCGTGGCCGCGAGCGTGGCCCTGGTGCTGGTCGGCATGCCCGAGACGCCGTCGCCCGCGCCCGGCAACACCGTGGCCGAGAGCGTGGCCATGCCCGACGCCGACCTGCAGTTCCTGGAAGACATGGACCTGCTGGTGGCCATGAACGAGAGGGGCTCATGAAGGCGAGGCTGATGTGCGTGCTGCTGCTGGCGTTGGCCGGCGGCGAGGCCCTGGCCGCGGGCCGCTCCTTCGAGAGCCTGGATCCCGAGACCCAGGCCGCGCTGGCGCGCGTGCGTCCCCAGTGGGACAGCCTGCCGCCCGCGCGCCAGGAAGAGCTGATCCGGCGCGCGCAGCAGTGGCGCCAGCTGCCGCCCGAGCAGCGCGAGGAGCTGCGCCAGCGCTACCAGCGCTTCCGCGAGCTGCCGCCCGAGAAGCGCCAGGAGCTGTCCGAGCGCTACCGTGAATTCCGCGAGCTGCCGCCCGAGCAGCGCGAACGCATCCGCGAGCGCTGGCAACGCATGTCGCCGCAGGAACGCGACTCCCTGCGCCAGCGCTTCCAGGAAGGCCGCGACGGCGGCCAGGGCTGGACGCCCGGCGAGCGCGAGGGCGGCAATGGCATGCCCGGCCGCAACCGCGACAACAGCGATCGCGACAACGGCTTCCGTGGCAAGGGTGACCGCGACAACGGGGCCGGCGCCGAGCGCGGCGGCTGGGGCCGCGACAACGCCGCCGCCCAGGGCGGCGACGAGCGTCCCGGCAAGGGCAAGGGCCGCGACAAGCCCGGCAAGCAGGACAAGCACAACAAGCAGAAAGAGCGCGGTCGCGACCAGTGATCGTGGCGGAGACCTGGCGTCCGCCTTCTCAGCTCCTGCCCCGCCTTCCGCGAAGACTGCGCGCTGGGGCAGGGGCGGCCCCGCCCTTCGGCAGGACCACCCCTACCCCATCACGCTAACCTTTTCGTGTGCCCGGGCCGCCCCCCGTTCCGTGGCCGCCGGCTCCGCCTCACTCCCATCGATATCCTCGCTGCTCCCTTTCGGCATGGGCATCGGCCCCGCCTTGCCTGAGGATGCTCCTGTCGTGGCAAGTGCCAGGGGCGTGCATGCACCCGACAGTCATTCCCCGGTCATGAGGTATGGCCAGCGTGAAATTTGCGTGCGCATTGACGTGCACGCCCACGCAGTTCACTGATATCGAGAGGCAACGTAATGCCGCCAGCGCTTGCGAGCACGGCTGCATTGGCTGGGTTCCGGGTGGCGTTCTTGAGGCGAGGCGAAGCCGACGCCGCCAGCCACCGGCCGGGAGTTCAGCCGGGGCACAACGGGAAGTGTGGGGGTGATGGGGTAGGGGTGGTCCTGCCGAAGGGCGGGGCCGCCCCTGCCCCAGCGCCCGAAAAGCACCGCGGGGCGCTACGGCAAAGAAGCGGCGGCGACGGCAAAGGCCTCAGTGCTCGCCCTCGTCGTCATCCTCGCCGCCCACGTCCATGCGCAATTCCTTGATCTTGCGCGTCAGCGTGTTGCGCCCCCAGCCCAGGAGCTCGGCCGCGTCGCGGCGGCGGCCGCCGGTCTGGTTCAGCGCGCTGGTGATCATGATGCGCTCGAAGGCGGGCAGCGCGGTGTCCAGCAGCGGCGTCGCGCCCGCGGCCAGCTCCTTGCGCGCCCAGTCCGCCAGCGCCTGTTCCCAGCCCTGCGCCAGGTGCGCGGGCTCGGCCTCGCCCGGCGTGCGCAGCTCCTGCGGCAGGTCGCCGACCAGGATCTCGCGGCCGGACGCCATCACCGTCAGCCAGCGGCAGGTGTTCTCGAGCTGGCGCACATTGCCCGGCCAGGGCAGCGACTGCAGGTAGGCGGCCGTGTCCGGGCGCAGCACCTTGGGTTCCACGTTGAGCTCGCGCGCGGCGCGCACCAGGAAGTGGCCGGCGAGGGTCGGGATGTCCTCGCGGCGGTCGCGCAGGCGCGGGATGTGCACGCGGATCACGTTGAGGCGGTGGAACAGGTCCTCGCGGAACTTGCCCTCGGCCACCAGGCGCTCCAGGTTCTGGTGGGTGGCGGCGATGATGCGTACGTCCACCTTCACCGGCACGTGGCCGCCGACGCGGTAGAACTCGCCGTCGGCCAGCACGCGCAGCAGGCGGGTCTGGGTATCGATGGGCATGTCGCCGATCTCGTCCAGGAACAGCGTGCCGCCGTTGGCCTGCTCGAAGCGGCCCTGGCGCTGCGCGGAGGCGCCGGTGAAGGCGCCCTTCTCGTGGCCGAAGAGCTCGGATTCCATCAGGTCCTTCGGGATCGCCGCCATGTTGAGCGCGATGAAGGGGCGCGCCGCGCGCGGCGAGTGCTTGTGCAGGGCATGCGCCACCAGTTCCTTGCCGGTGCCGGACTCGCCGTTGATGAGCACGGTGATGTTGGAGCTGGACAGGCGGCCGATGGCGCGGAAGACCTCCTGCATGGCCGGCGACTCGCCGATGATTTCCGGGCTCGCCGCGGGCGCCGCCGGGGCGTCGCCGGCCAGCTTCTGCTCGTGGTGGTGGGCCACGGCGCGCTTGACCAGGGCGATGGCCTCGTCCACGTCGAAGGGCTTGGGCAGGTATTCGAAGGCGCCGCGCTGGTAGGAGGACACCGCCGAGTCCAGGTCGGAGTGCGCGGTCATGATGATGACGGGCAGGTCCGGGTGCTCGGCGCGGATGCGGTTGAGCAGGGCCAGGCCGTCGATGCCGGGCATGCGGATGTCGCTGATGATGGCGTCGGGCTGTTCCTTGTCCAGGCGCGCAAGGGCGGAGTTGCCGTCCTCGAAGGTGGTGGCCGCCAGGCCTTCCTGCATCAGGGCCTTTTCCAGGACCCAGCGGATGGAGCGGTCGTCGTCGATGATCCAGACGCTGGAATTACTTGCTGCCATGTTCCGGCTCCACGGGTAACAAAATGCTGAAGAGGGTCTGCCCCGGGCGTGACTCGCATTCGATCAGCCCGTGGTACTGGTGCACGATGTCCTGTGCAATCGAGAGGCCAAGTCCGGTGCCGTTGGCCCGGCCGCTGACCATGGGATAGAAAATCGTCTCGAGCAGGGCCGGCGGGATGCCGGGACCGTTGTCGAGGATGTCCACGCGGATGACCAGGCGGTGGCGGGTGGCGCCGATGGTGAACTGGCTCATGTGGCGGGTGCGCAGGGTGATGCAGGCGTCCTCCTGCGCGGGGTTCTCGAGCAGGGCCTGCAGGGCGTTGCCGGCGATGTTGAGCAGCGCCTGGATGAGCTGGTCGGGGTCGGCGTTGATCTCGGGCAGGGAGGGGTCGTAGTCGCGGCGCAGCTGCACGCGGCCGCCGGCCTCCACCAGGATGAGGGAGCGCACCCGCTCCAGGCATTCGTGGATGTTGACGTGCTGCAGCTCGGGCAGCTTGCGCGGGCCCAGCATGCGGTCGGCCAGGGCGCGCAGGCGGTCCGCCTCCTCGATGATGATGCTGGTGTAGTCGCCGACGTCGGCGCCCTCGGGCAGCTTGGCCAGCAGCTGCGCGGCGCCGCGGATGCCGCCCAGCGGGTTCTTGATCTCGTGCGCAACGCCCCGGATCAGGGCGCGGGTGGCCTGGTGCGAGGCGAGCAGGGCCTCGTCGCGGGCGATGCGCAGCATGCGGTCCACCTGCTGGATCTCCACCAGCAGGCTGGCCGGCTCCCCCGGCCCCATCAGCAGGCCCGCCGTGTAGTCCACGGTGATCTCCTGGCTGCCGGCGCGCAGGCGCACCTCGCGCTTGGTGAACGGGTGCAGGGTGGCCAGGCTTTCCTTGAGGTCGGGGGTGGAGTCGCCGTCCAGCTCCAGGAAGATGTCGCGGAAGGGCTGGCCCACGGCGCGGGCGCGACTGCAGGCCAGCAGCGCCTCGGCGGCGGGGTTCAGGTAGCGCACGCGCAGGCCGGCGTCCACCACCACCACGGCAGTGGTGAGGTTGTCGAGCAGGCGGCGGTGGAGGGGAGGCTCGGTCATGGGATCCTGTCGGCAGCGGCGCTGACCTGTTTGGGGAGTCTCAGAGCAATAAATGCACCAACCCGGATCAGGTCCCCGAAAGCAGGTGGCGCGGGCACCCGGGGCCCCTGCCACTCCATTGGTGCACACTTTTGATGCAAGCATATGCCCAAAAACGGTGCGCGTGGCGGTAAATTCCCCCGGCGGCGGGCGGGCTTGCGCTGGCCGGGGCGGGGGCGGGGGCGTACAATTGCGCGCTTTTTAGTCAGGCCCGTCCGGGCCGTGGAGTCCTGCCCCATGTCCAAGTCCGCGCCCAAGGTCGGTTTCGTCAGCCTCGGCTGCCCCAAGGCCCTGGTGGATTCCGAGCGCATCCTCACCCAGCTCCGCTCCGAGGGCTACGAGATCTCCGCCAGCTACGAGGGCGC
>DASUDN010000040.1:0-2299 GCA_036275595.1 Moraxellaceae bacterium | reverse complement strand
AAAAAGGCCCGCGGTTGCGGGCCTTTTGCTGGCGTGAACCGCCGGCCGGCGGTGCTGCCTCAGCGGCAGTTGGCCGGGCGATAGCGCCTGTCGATGGTGGTGGAGGTGAAGCGCGTGCAGGTCCACACCATGGAGCCCGGCTTGGTGGACAGGTCGGGGACCAGGATCAGCGACTTGTTCATGATGGCCGGGTCGGAGGCGTAGGTGACGGTGATGATGCCCGAGTCGCCGATGGCGATTTCCAGCGTGTTGTTGCCGGAGACGCTGGTGGGCTGGGGCAGGCCGTAGCTGGCATTGGCCACGACGCCGCCGGCGCCCAGGAAGCGGCCGGTGGCGAAGCGGGTTTCTTCCACGGCGGTCTTGGCGCCGCCGGCCAGGAACAGACCCTCGGCCACCTTGGTGCGCACCGTGTAGTCCATGTAGGCAGGAATGGCCACGGAGGCCAGGATCCCGATGATCGCCACGACGATCATGAGTTCGATGAGGGTGAATCCCTTGTTCTTGTTGTTCACGTCAGCACCTTGGGGCCAGTTCCATGTGGGCAATAATTAGCCAGTCTGGGTCAGTCTAAGCAATTAGTGGGCCAGCCCGGAAAACCCTCTGGAAAGGGGTGTTTTGCGGGATGAACGGACGTTTTTGGGGGGTAAACGGCGCCTGGAGTGTCAAAAACCGACAATTATGTCAGCTTGCTACCCCGATCGAGGGAGGGCGGTCTGGACGCGGAAGGGCAGGCGTGGACGCGGGGTGGCAGGGCGGAGCGGCACCGGTCGGAGAGGCGCCGGGAGCGGACGGGACGGCGAGCCCGGCGCCAGCAAAAAGGCCCGCTTGCGCGGGCCTTAGTGCAGGACGGGGCGGGGTTCAGACGACGCCGACGCCCCCCAGCTTGCGTGCGCGGCGCTTGGCGCCGAACTCCAGGATGCGCTGGTAGGCCGTCGGCATGGTGCGCTGCATGATGTCGATGACGCGGGCATCCGGGCCGATCAGCACGCGGCGCTTGTTCTTCAGGATGCCGTTGACCACTTCCTCGGCGGCCTTCTCCGGGGTGGTGATGAAGGCCTTCTCGAAGTCGCGGGTGCTCTTGGCGTCCACCAGGCCCTTGGTCTCGGTGACGCGGGCGGCGCGGGCGATGTTGGTCTTGATGCCGCCGGGGTGCACGCAGGTCACGCCGATGTTGGTGCCGGCGATCTCCATTTCCTCGCGCAGCGCCTCGGTGAAGCCCTTCACCGCGAACTTGGCGGCGTTGTAGGCGGACTGGGTGGGCACGGCGATCAGGCCGAACACGGAGGAGACGTTGACGATGGCGCCTTCGCCGGCGGTCTTGATGTGCGGCAGGAAGGCCTTGGTGCCGTAGACGACGCCCCAGAAGTTGATGCCCATCAGCCATTCCATGTCGTCGTACTGCATGTCCTCGACGGTCGCGCCCAGGGCCACGCCGGCGTTGTTGAAGATCACGTTGACCAGGCCGTGGTCGGCCACGACCTCGTCGGCCCAGGCGTACATCTGCTCGCGGCTGGCCACGTCGACGCGGCGGGTGGTGACCTTGACGCCGTACTGCAGGCACTTGGCCGCGGTCTCGGCCAGGCCGGTCTCGTTCACGTCGGACAGCGCCAGGTGGCAGCCCTTGGAGGCCATCAGGATGGCGGTGGCGCGGCCGATGCCGGAGCCGGCGCCGGTGATGGCGGCGACCTTGTCTTTGAGAGTCTTCATGGTTCGGGGTTCCTGCACTGTCGAAAGTTCTTGGCCCGGAAGGGCGGCCTGAGGCATGATGGCGGCCATCTGGCAACAAGCGTTGTCACATTATTGATGAGCCCCGCCCGTGTCAATGGCGGCGGCCCCCCGGGAACAGTCATGTCAGGCCAACATCCGTCCGATGCCCCGCCCGCCCTGCGCCGCTATGGCGGCCGCGGCGGCGAGGAGCGCCGCGCCGAGCGCCACGAGCGCCTGCTCGAGGCCGGGCTGGCCGTGTTCGGGGAGGTTGGCTATCACGCCGCCACGGTGCGCGCCATCTGCTCCCGCGCCGGCCTGACCGAGCGCTACTTCTACGAGTCCTTCGGCAACCGCGAGGACCTGCTCTGCGCCGTCTACGAACGCCACATGGCGCTGCAGCAGGCGCGCATCCAGGCCGCCGTGCTGGCCGCCCCGCGCGAGTCCGCGGCCCTGATCGAGGCGGGCCTGCGCGCCTTCCTCGAGCTGGCGCGCGAGAACCCGGCCGGGTCCCGGGTGCAGTTCGTGGAGGTGCTGGGCGTGAGCCCGCGGGTGGACCGCCTGTACCGCAAGGTGGTGGAGGATTTCGCGCGCC
>DASUDN010000039.1:0-3530 GCA_036275595.1 Moraxellaceae bacterium | reverse complement strand
CGCGGCGCCATCGACGAAGCGGTCGGCGCTCCATACCAGCAGTGCCAGGCCGGCGAGGACGGCAAGAAAGGCCAGGGTCATGGGCGCTCCAGGGTGAGGGGCGGGCAGGGGGCGGTCAGCGCCAGTGGCGTGGTCACCCGGTTCGGGCCAAGGGTAGCGGCAGCCTTGGCGCGCTGTCGAATGCCCGGGTCGCCCATGCCCGTCGCTCCCTGCCCGGCGCCTCCTGCCGCGCGCTTGCAGGGAGAATTCGTGCCTCTGCCCGGCCTGATTTGCAGGTCCGCCCGGTCCCGGCCTGCCTGCCGCGGGGCAGGGCGCCCCCGTAGAATGGGGCCGGGCCGCCTGCGGGCGGCCCGGGTTCCGGTCCGGGGCAGGGAGGCGACGGACAACCGCCCGAACGTTCTTGCCGCACCGCCGTGGCCATGGTCGGCCCGGTCGTGTCCGCGCCCGCCACCTCGCCGGCCGGCTCCCGAGCAGGTAATGCCATGTCCAAGCCCGTGAATGTCGCCCTGGGATTCATTTCCGCGCCCGCGCTGCAGCAGTACGTGAAGTGCGCGGAGTTCTGCGGCCTGTCGCGCGAGGCCGTGCTGGCGGCGACCGGCATCAGCGCGGCGCAGCTCATGGACAACGCGGCGAGCTTCCCCTGCGACAGCCTGCTGCGCCTGCTGGACTACGTGCTGCCGCGCTGCGACAACCCGGTCTACGGCCTGCAGACCTCCCAGTTCGTGCAACCGGGCTCCTATGGCGTGGTGGGCTACATCACCATGACCAGCAACACCCTGGGCGAAGCCCTGTTCCGCATCTCCACCTATGAGAAGCTGGTCAGCGACATGGGCGTCACCCACGTCGAATTCGAACCCGGCGTCGTCCTCGCGCGCTGGGTCTGCCATTTCCAGGACCCGCTGGTGCGCCGCCACGTGATCGAGCAGGTGCTGGCCTCCTGGGTGGCCTATGCGCGCTGGATCATGGAGGACGGCGAGAACCTGTCGCCGGTCGAGATCCGCCTCGAGCACGAGGCGCCGGAAGACCGCGAGCTGCTGCAGCATTACCAGCACGTCTTCGGCTGCCCGGTGTACTTCGGCCAGTCCATGTCGGCCGTGGTCATGAGCCAGGAGCAGCTGGAGCGCCCCCTGCGCCAGCCCGATCCCAACCTGCGCGAGACCCTGGAGCAGCATGCCCAGGCCGCCCTGGTGCGGCTGCAGCGGCGCTACTCGGTGGTGGACCAGGTGCGCACCCTGGTGCGCGCCGTGCTGCGCGAGCAACCGCCGCGCAAGGAGCTGATCGCCGAGCAGATGGGCATGCACATCCGCAACCTGCACCGCAAGCTGGCGGAGGAGGGGGCCTCCTACCAGCAGATCCTGGACGAGGTCCGCCTGGAGATGGCCACCGCGCTCCTGCGCGACCCCCGCCTCTCGGTGGAGGAAGTGGCCGCCCGCCTGGGCTACAGCGAGGGCTATTCCTTCATCCGCGCCTTCAAGCGCCAGGCCGGCATGACCCCGGGCCGCTTCCGCCAGGGGCTGGGCCTGCCGGCGGCGCCGGGCTCGCCGGACGAGTAGCCGCGCCCGCCCCCTCCGCCGCGGGCCCCCGGCGGTTCCGGCCGGACGGGCGGGGGTCCTGACGGAGCCATCCGCCAGATGGTGCATTTTTCGCCGCCTATCCCCTAGAATCCCAGCCCATTGCCAGCGGCTTGTCCGCCGCGCCCATCCCCCGGAATCCCAAGAAAAAACCGGCGGCGCGACGGTGTCGTGCCGGCACTCCGTTTCCGACCATTGCTGGATAACACCATGATCAAGCTGAAGCGAGGTCTGGACCTGCCCGTCGCCGGGCAGCCCGCCCAGGCCGTCAGCGAGGGCACGGCCGTGCGCTCCGTTGCCTTGCTGGGCGCGGATTACCTCGGCATGCAACCCACCATGAAGGTTGCCGAAGGCGACCGCGTGGTGCAGGGCCAGGTTCTGTTCACCGACAAGAAGAACCCGGCGGTGGCCTTCACGGCGCCGGCCACCGGCCGCGTGCGTGCCATCCACCGCGGTGCCAGGCGCGTGTTCCAGTCCCTGGTCATCGACGTGGAGCAGGGCAGCACCGAGGCGCAGGCCTTCCCCGCGCATGCCGCGCTGGCCACGCTCACGGCCGCGCAGGTGCAGGAGCAGCTGCTGGCCTCCGGCCTGTGGACGGCGCTGCGCAGCCGCCCCTTCGGTCGCGTCCCGGTGCCGGGCAGCCAGCCCGCCTCGCTGTTCGTGACGGCCATGGACAGCAACCCGCTGGCGGCGGACCCGGCCGTGGTCATCGCCGCGCGCCAGCAGGACTTCAACGACGGCCTCACCGTGCTGGCACGCCTGGTGCCGAAGGTCTTCGTGTGCAAGGCCGCCGGCGCCGCCTTCCAGACCGGCAGCCTGCCCGCGCAGGAGTTCAGCGGCCCCCACCCGGCCGGCCTGGTCGGCACCCACATCCATTTCCTGGACCCGGTGTCCGCCGGCAAGAGCGTCTGGCACCTCAACTACCAGGACGTCATCGCCATCGGCGTGCTGTTCCGCGAGGGCCGGCTGGACGTCAGCCGCGTCGTCGCGCTGGCCGGACCGCAGGTGAAGAATCCGCGCCTGGTGCGCACCCGCCTCGGCGCCTCCCTGGACGACCTCGTCGCCGGCGAGCTGGCGGCCGGCGAGAACCGCGTCGTCTCCGGCTCCCTGCTGGCCGGGCGCACCGCCACCGGCGTCGCCGCCTGGCTGGGCCGTTACCACCTGCAGGTGTCGGTGCTGGCCGAGGGCCGCGAGCGCGAGTTCGTGCATTACCTGCGCCCCGGCCTCGACCGGCACTCGGTGTTCAGCATCTATCTCGGCAAGTGGGTGCGCAAGATCTTCCCGTTCACCACCAGCACCAACGGCTCGCCCCGCGCCATGGTGCCGGTGGGCACCTACGAGGCGGTGATGCCGCTGGACATCCTGCCCACGCAGCTGCTGCGCTACATCCTGGTCGGCGATACCGACATGGCGCAGCAGCTCGGCGTGCTGGAGCTGGACGAAGAGGATCTGGGGCTGTGCACCTATGTCTGCCCCGGCAAGTATGAATACGGTCCCATCCTGCGTGATGTGCTGACCCGCATCGAGCTGGAGGGCTGAGCATGAAGTGGTTGCGGAACAGGCTCGATGCCATGGCGCCCCATTTTGAAAAGGGCGGCAAGCATCACAAGTGGTATGCCCTGTGGGAGGCCGTCGACACCTTCTTCTACAGTCCGCCCTCGGTCACGCATGCGGCCGCGCACGTGCGCGACTCCATCGACCTCAAGCGCATCATGATCCTGGTGTGGATGGCCACCTTCCCGGCCATGTTCTTCGGCATGTGGAACGCGGGCAACCAGGCCCTCACGGTGCTGCAGCTGGCCGCCGCCAAGGGTGCCACGCCGGACATGGCCATCGAGGGGTGGCGCTACTGGGTGGTCAGTACCTTCGCCGGCTTTGACGCGCAAAGCATCTGGGCCTGCTTCCTCTATGGCGCCACCTACTTCGTGCCGATCTACCTCGTCACCTTCATCGTCGGCG
>DASUDN010000038.1:0-31680 GCA_036275595.1 Moraxellaceae bacterium | reverse complement strand
CGCCTGCTCGCCCATGCCCTCGCAGACCAGCAGGCGTTCCGGCGGCCGGCCCGCGGCCAGCGCCGCCTCGACCAGATGGGTACCGATCAGCAGGGTCTGCCGCGACTTGAGGCGCTCGCGCCGGTGCTCGGCCAGCTTGATGAGGTGCCGGGCGAGCGGGTTCTGGCGGGAGCGGATGATTTCCATGACATCGGCGGCTGGGCTGGGAGCTGCATTTTGTCATGGGGCGGGCATAAAAAAACCGGGCAGGGCCCGGTTTTTGTGGACTGGAATGGTTCAGCGCGAACTGCCGCCACCGGTGCCGCCGCCGGCGCCCGTTCCGGTGCTGCTGCCGCCGCTGGTGCCACCGCTGCTGCTGGGGCTGGTGGTGGTGCCGCCAGTGCCAGTTCCCGTGCCGGTGTCGCCGCCAGTGGTGGCCCCGCCGGTGCCGGTGTCGCTGCCGGTGGTGCCGGTCCCCGTGCCGGTGTCGCCGCCGGTGGTGGCCCCGCCGGTGCCGGTCCCGGTGTCACCCCCCTGGGATCCGCCCGGGGTGCCGGGTTCCGTCGTGGTGCCGGAGCCGGACGACTCGGCGCCACCGCCGGCTCCGCCCTCCTCCTTCTTGTTGCATGCGGCCACGCCGGAACCAAGCGCGATCACGAGGATGGCCAAAGAACACTTTTTGGTCAGTGACATAACAGCGCCTCCATGTGGCTGTATTCAGAGACCGAAGCTTTGCCTAGGCGTGCCGGGGGTTCAGTGCCCCCTCTGTTACGACGCGCAGGCTCGCTGTAAGGCGTGTAGTGCGCGCCGGCGGCGCTGTCTCTCAAGCTTTGAGCAACGGTTTCAGGAAGCGCCCCGTGTGTGAGTTTTTGTTTTTGGCCACGGTCTCGGGAGTGCCGGTCGCAATCACCTGGCCGCCACCGTCGCCGCCTTCCGGGCCCATGTCGATGAGCCAGTCGGCGGTCTTGATGACATCGAGGTTGTGCTCGATGACCACGATGGTGTTGCCGTGGTCGCGCAGGCGGTGCAGCACCGTCAGCAGTTGCTGGATGTCGTGGAAATGCAGGCCGGTGGTGGGTTCGTCCAGGATGTAGAGGGTCTGGCCGGTGTCGCGCTTGGAAAGCTCGCGCGCGAGCTTGACGCGCTGGGCCTCGCCGCCGGACAGGGTGGTGGCGGCCTGGCCCAGCGTGATGTAGGACAGGCCGACGTCGACCAGGGTCTGGAGCTTGCGCGCGAGAGCGGGGATGGCGTCGAAGAAGGCGCGCGCCTCTTCCACCGTCATTTCCAGGACCTCGGTGATGTTCTTGCCCTTGTACTTCACCTCAAGCGTTTCGCGGTTGTAGCGCTTGCCCTTGCAGACATCGCAGGGGACGTAGATGTCGGGCAGGAAGTGCATCTCGACCTTGATCACGCCGTCGCCCTGGCAGGCTTCGCAGCGGCCGCCCTTGACGTTGAAGGAGAAGCGGCCGGGGCCGTAGCCGCGGGAGCGCGCCTCCTGCGTCGCGGAGAAGAGTTCGCGGATGGGGGTGAAGATGCCGGTGTAGGTGGCGGGGTTGGAGCGCGGCGTGCGACCGATGGGGCTCTGGTCGATATCCACGACCTTGTCCAGGTGCTCGAGGCCCTCGATGGCCTTGTAGGGCTCCTCGTCCAGCACGCTGGCCCCGTTGAGGGCCTTGGCGGCGACCGGGAACAGGGTGCCGTTGACCAGGGTGGACTTGCCGGAGCCGGAGACGCCGGTGACGCAGGTCATGAGGCCGAGCGGGAAGTCGACGCTGACGTCCTTGAGGTTGTTGCCGGAGGCGCCCTTCAGTGACAGCAGCTTCTTCTTGTCCACGGGCGTGCGCTTTTCCGGCACGGCGATCTTCTTGCGGCCGGAGAGGTAGTCGCCGGTGAGCGAGCCCTCGTTGGCGACGATGTCCTCGAAGCGGCCGCGCGCCACCACGCGACCGCCGTGCACGCCGGCGCCGGGTCCGATGTCCACGATGTAGTCGGCGGCGCGGATGGCGTCCTCGTCATGCTCGACCACGAGCACGGTGTTGCCGAGGTCGCGCAGGCGCACCAGGGTGCTGAGCAGGCGCTCGTTGTCGCGCTGGTGCAGGCCGATGGAGGGCTCGTCCAGCACGTACATGACGCCTACCAGACCGGCGCCGATCTGCGAGGCGAGGCGGATGCGCTGGGCCTCGCCGCCCGAGAGGGTCTCGGCGGAGCGGTCCATGGACAGGTAGTCCAGGCCGACGTTGACCAGGAACTGCAGGCGCTCGCGGATCTCCTTGAGGATCTTGTCGGCGATCTCGCCGCGCTTGCCGGGCAGGGACAGGTCGGTGAAGTACTCGCATGCGCGGCGGATGGGCAGCTTGACCACATCCGGCAGCGTGCAGTGCTCGATATACACGTGGCGCGCCTCGCGGCGCAGGCGAGAACCGTTGCACTCCTTGCACAGGGTATGGCTGAGGTATTGCGAGAGCTCCTCGCGCACGTTGGCGGAGTCGGTATCGCGGTAGCGGCGCTCCATGTTGGGCAGCACGCCCTCGAAGCTGTGCTCGCGCACGACGCGGCGGCCGCGGTCGTTGTAGTAGTAGAAGGGAATCTCTTCCTTGCCGGAGCCGTTGAGGATGGCGCTCTGCACCTTCTTGGGCAGCTTCTTCCAGGGCGTGTCGACGTCGAAGCCGTAGTGGTCGGCCAGCGCCTCCAGCATGGCGAAGTAGTAGATGTTGCGCTTGTCCCAGCCACGGATGGCGCCCTCGGACAGGGCGAGGTCCGGATCACTGATGAGGCGGGCAGGGTCGAAGAACTGCTTCACGCCGAGGCCGTCGCAGGTGGGGCAGGCGCCGGCCGGGTTGTTGAACGAGAACAGGCGCGGCTCGAGCTCGGACAGGGAGTAGCCGCAGTGCGGGCAGGCGTAGCGCGCGGAGAAGATCTGGTCGGGGCGCTTGGGCTCGTCCATGAAGGCGACCAGGGCGATGCCGTCGGCATGGCGCAGCGCGGTCTCGAAGGACTCGGCCAGGCGGATCTGGATGTCGGGGCGGATCTTGAGGCGGTCGACCACGACCTCGATGGTGTGCTTCTTGAGCTTGTCGAGGACCGGCGCCTCGTCGAGATCGACCACGATGCCGTCGATGCGGGCGCGCACGAAGCCTTCGGCACGGAGCTGCTCGAACACGTGCAGGTGCTCGCCCTTGCGATCCTGCACCACGGGCGCCAGCACCATGATGGCGGTGCCCTCCGGCAGGGCCAGGGCCTGGTCCACCATCTGCGAGACGGTCTGGGCCTCGAGCGCGACGTCGTGGTCCGGGCAGCGCGGGATGCCGGCGCGGGCGTAGAGCAGGCGCAGGTAGTCGTAGATCTCGGTGATGGTGCCCACCGTGGAGCGCGGATTGTGCGAGGTCGACTTCTGCTCGATGGAGATGGCCGGCGACAGGCCCTCGATGTGGTCGACGTCGGGCTTTTCCATCAGCGACAGGAACTGCCGGGCGTAGGCGGAGAGGGACTCCACGTAGCGGCGCTGGCCCTCGGCGTAGAGGGTGTCGAAGGCCAGCGAGGACTTGCCGGATCCGGACAGCCCGGTGATGACCACGAACTTGTCGCGGGGCAGGTCGAGGTCGACGTTCTTCAGGTTATGGGTGCGGGCGCCGCGGATCAGGATCTTGTCCATGGAAAACCTCTGGGCGGGCCGGGTCAGATGGGGGCCGGGCCGGCAAAAGCAAACCGCTGAGTATACGAGAAAGGTAACGTCCCCCGCAGTGGACGCCGGAAGGACGGGTGGGGCGGTTTATCCTGTTCAGGTGCGGGCAGGCTGGTAGAATGCGCGCCCCGGCTTCCCGCCGCCGTCTCCGCCTGCCCTGAGAGACCCCTGATGAGCGCCATGACCGCCGGCGAACGCCGTGCCGTTGCCACCCTGGCCAGCCTGTTCTCGCTGCGCATGATCGGCCTGTTCATGATCATGCCGGTCTTCGCCATCTATGGCCGGGAGCTGGCCGACGCCACCCCGGCCCTGATCGGCCTGGCGATGGGGATGTATGCGCTGGCCCAGGCGCTCTGCCAGATTCCCCTGTCCCAGCTGTCCGACCGCGTCGGCCGCAAGCGCCTCATCATCCAGGGCATGCTGCTGTTCGCCGTGGGCGGCGCGGTGGCGGCGCTGTCGACCTCCATCTGGGGCGTCATCATTGGCCGCGCCCTGCAGGGCGCGGGGGCCATCTCGGGGGTGGTCATGGCCCTGCTGGCCGACCTCACCCGCATCGAGCAGCGCACCAAGGCCATGGCCGCCATCGGCATGAGCATCGGCCTGTCCTTTGGCATCGCCTTCGGCCTGGGCCCCCTGCTGGCGGGGCATTTCGGCCTGTCCGGCCTGTTCTGGTCGACCACGGCCATGGGCCTGGCCGGCATGGCGGTCTGCTACTGGCTGGTGCCGACCCCGGTGATCATGGTGCGGCAGACCCCCTCCACCTACTGGCAGCAGTTCCGCGAATCCCTCCTGCACCGCGAGCTGCTGCGCCTCAACTGGGGCATCTTTACCCTGCACCTGGTGATGGCGGCGTTCTTCATGTCGGTGCCGGTGCTGCTGCGCAACGCGGGCGGCCTGGAGGCGCGGCAGCACGGCTGGGTCTACCTGCCGGTACTGTTCGGGACCTTCGTGGCGGTGGTGCCGGGCATCATCCTGGCGGAGAAGAAGCGCCGCATGAAAGGCGTGTTCCTGGCCGGCATCAGCTTCATCGTGGCCGGCATGGCCTGGCTGTCCCTGCTGCACGGCTCGCTGGCGCAGCTGGTGGCGGGGCTGGTGCTGTTCTTCCTGGGGTTCAACCTGCTGGAGGCGCTCCTGCCCTCTCTGGTGAGCAAGATCTGTCCGCCTGGCAGCAAGGGCACGGCCATGGGCATCTACTCCACCAGCCAGTTCCTGGGCGCCTTCGTGGGTGGCCCCCTGGGCGGGGTGCTGAGCGGGCACGTCAGCTACGGCTTCCTGTTCGCGGTGCTGGGGCTGGTGGTCGCCGCCTGGCTGGTGGTCGCGTCCGGTATGGAGCAGCCCCCCTTCCTCAACAGCCTGATGCTGAGCTTCCAGCGCCTGTCCGCCGAAGAGGCCCCGCTGGTCGCCGAGCGCCTGCGCGCGGTGCCGGGCGTGCACGAGGTGGTGGTGCTGGTGGAGGAGCGGGTGGCCTACCTGAAGGTCGATCGCCAGCAGCTGGACGAGGCGGCGCTGGCCGCCTTCCCGGCCACGGCCGTGGCGGCCTGAGGCGGGACGCGTCCGGAGACCGGCGGTAGCCCCGGCATGCCCGGTTCCGGGCGGGGGACGGCGGCGCGTTTTCATTCTTTTTTGGGCGTGGCGGGGGGCGTCGCCTTCGGGTAGAGTCAGCTTCCCGGTCGCCGCTGCGGCGAGCCGGCAACGCCCCCCCAAGTACGTAACGAGAGCGAGGTATACATCATGCGCGGCGTGAACAAAGTCATTCTGGTCGGTAACCTGGGTCGTGATCCCGAAGTGCGTTACCTCCCCTCCGGCGGTGCGGTGGCCAACGTCACCATCGCCACCAGCGAGGTCTGGAAGGACAAGAACACCGGCCAGCAGCAGGAGCAGACCGAATGGCACCGTGTGGTGTTCTACGGCAAGCTCGCGGAAATCGCCGGCGAATACCTGAAGAAGGGTTCCAAGGTCTACGTTGAAGGCTCTCTGCATACGCGCAAGTGGCAGGACAAGCAGACCGGCCAGGACCGCTACAGCACCGAGATCAAGGCCAACACCATGCAGATGCTGGACAGCCGTGGCCAGGGTGGCGGTGGTGGCGGCAACCAGGGCGGCGGCTTCGGCGGTGGCGACGACTTCGCCTCCGGCGGCAACTTCCCCAGCTACGAGGATTTCGACCAGGCAGCCGCCCCGGCCCCGTCCCGTGCCCCGCAGCAGCGTCCGGCGGCCCCCGCCAGCGCCCCGCAGCGCCAGGCCCCGGCCGACGACTTCGACGACGACATCCCGTTCTGAGGCGTTCGTCACCCTCCCGAAAAAGCCGGCCTTCGCCGGCTTTTTTGTTGCGCTAAGCTCAGGCCATGCCCCCTGCGAGGACTGCCTGATGACCCGCCCCACCTGCCGCATCGAGAAAGACGCCCTGGGACCGGTGGAGGTCCCGGCAGACCGCCTCTGGGGCGCTCAGACGCAGCGGTCCCTGCATTTTTTTCCCATCGGGGTCAGCCGCTTCCGCTGGGAGCGGCCGGTGATCCGCGCCTTCGGCATCCTCAAGAAATGCGCCGCCCTGGCGAATGGCGAACTGGGCGAGCTGCCACCGGAAAAAGTGAAGCTGATCGTGGCGGCGGCGCAGGAAGTCATCGACGGCAAGTGGGACGGGGAGTTCCCGCTGGTGGTGTTCCAGACCGGCTCGGGCACCCAGAGCAACATGAACGCCAACGAGGTGATCGCCAATCGCGCCATCCAGCTCGCGGGCGGCACGGTGGGCAGCAAGTCGCCCATCCATCCCAATGACGACGTCAATCGCGGGCAATCCTCCAACGACGTCTTTCCGGCGGTGATGCACGTCGCCACCGCCTCCCTGCTGGTGGAGGCACTGGTGCCGGCGGTCAGCCGCCTGCGCGACACGCTGGCGCGCAAGGGGCGCGAGCATGCGGCCGTGATCATGGTGGGACGCACCCACCTGCAGGATGCGACGCCGGTCACCCTGGGGCAGGTGATCTCGGGCTGGGTGGCGCA
The DNA here is from genome assembly GCA_036275595.1 of Moraxellaceae bacterium. Classification (GTDB taxonomy): domain Bacteria; phylum Pseudomonadota; class Gammaproteobacteria; order Pseudomonadales; family Moraxellaceae; genus UBA2031. The sequence goes on along the minus strand of DASUDN010000038.1, from coordinate 25,019 downwards.
GCTCGAGCTCGGGCTGGCCGGCCTGCACCGGGCCCTGCCCGACGTCTGCGAGCTGGCCACGGGCGGGACCGCGGTGGGCACCGGCCTGAATGCGCACCCGCGCTTCGGCGAGCGCATCGCCGCGCACGTGTCGCAATGCACCGGGCATGTGTTCGTGCCGGCTCCCAACAAGTTCGCGGCGCTCTCGGCGCACGACGGCATGGTCAACGTGAGCGCGGCGCTGCGCACGCTGGCGGGCAGCCTGATGAAGATCGCCAACGACATCCGCTGGTACGCGAGCGGCCCGCGCGCGGGCCTGGGCGAGCTGTCCCTGCCCGAGAACGAGCCGGGTTCGTCCATCATGCCGGGCAAGATCAACCCCACCCAGTGCGAGGCGCTGACGATGGTGGCGGTGCAGGTGTTCGGGAATGACCACGCCGTGGCGTTTGCCGGCTCGCAGGGCAACTTCCAGCTCAATGTGTTCAAGCCGGTCATCCTGCACAACGTGCTGGAGTCCATCCGCCTGCTGAGAGATGCCTGCCAGGCCTTCGATGCCTACTGCGCGCAGGGCCTCGAGCCCGACACGGCCCGCATCGCCGCGCACCTGGACGAGTCGCTGATGCTGGTGACGGCGCTGAATCCGCATATCGGCTACGAGAAGAGCGCGGAGATCGCGCTCAAGGCCTGGCACGAGGGGACGTCGCTGCGCGAGGCGGCGCTGGCGCTCGGCTATGTCACGGCGGAGGAGTTCACGGCCTGGGTGCGGCCGGAGGACATGCTGGGGCCGGGCTGAGGACCGCGCCTAGCGCGGCGCATCCGCCTGGCGCGCGTAGCGTTGGGCAAGCACGGCGCACACCATCAGCTGCAGCTGGTGGTAGAACATGATGGGCAGCACGATGAGGCCAAGGCCCGGGTGCGCCCCGAACAGCACCTTGGCCATGGGGACGCCGGCGGCCAGGGTCTTCTTGGAGCCGCAGAACACCACCACGATCTCGTCTTCTCGCGGCAGCCGCAGCAGGCGCGCCGTGGCGCGCGTGAGCAGCAGCACCGTCGCCAGCAGCACGGCCACGCCCGCCAGGGTCAGCAGCAGCAGGGAGGCGCCGTAGTCCCGCCACAGCCCCGCCGCCACCGAGTCGCTGAAGGAGGCGAACACCAGCAGCACCACCACGCCGCGGTCGAACAGGCTGGTGTACTGGCGATGGGGGGCCAGGCGCGGCCACAGGCGGCTGTGCAGCAGCTGGCCAGCCACGAAGGGCAGCAGGAGCAGGCTGGCGATGTCGAACACGGCGTCGCGGAAGGACAGGCCTGCGCCGGAGGCGGGCGCCATCAGGCTGACCAGCAGCGGCGTGAGCACGATGCCGAGGAGGCTGGAGGCGGTGGCGTTGAAGATCGCGGCCGGCACGTCGCCACGCGCGGCGCCGGTCAGGGCCACCGAGGAGGTGATGGTGGAGGGCAGGGCGCAGAGGTAGAAGAAGCCGAGCAGCAGCATGGGCGGCAGCAGGGCCGCCAGGCCCGGGCGCAGCAGCCAGAACAGCAGGGGGAAGACCCCGAAGGTAAAGGCCTGCACCACCAGGTGGACCCGCCACTTGCCGAAACCGGCGCGAATCTGCTCCAGCGGAATGCCGACGCCGTGAAGGAAGAACACCAGGGCGATGCCGTAGTCGGCAAAGGCGTCTATATGCAACAGGCCGCCGCTCTTGCCCAGTTCCGGGAACAGCGAGGCGATTATCACCGCCAGCAGCATGCAGCGCAGGAACCAGTCATTGAGCAGGTTTTTCAATATCGCCATGGCAGTGGGGCCCGGGTCGGAAATGGCGGAATAATCGCCCGGACTCATGCATCCGGATTAATGCACGGGGCCGAATGCGGGATTAAGCGCCGTAAAACGCCACATAAATCCGATTGTCCGCGCTTGACGCTGGCGGCAGGATTTTTTTCCTGTCACGGGCAAACGGAGAATAAGACATGGCCGTTAATTTGGATAATCTTTCCATCGAGGAACTGGAGCATGTGATTGCCGAAGCGCGCGAGCGCATCGAGCACAAGCGGGAGGAGGCGGTGGCACGCGCGCGGGCCGATATCGAGCGCATTGCCGCAAGTACCGGCTACTCCGTCCAGGACCTGCTGGGCCTGGGCAAGACGCGACCCCGCGCCGCTGCCCCGCGCAAGAGCGTGGCCGAGAAGTACCGCAATCCCCGCGATCCTTCCCAGTCCTGGTCGGGCCGCGGCAAGCGGCCGCGCTGGCTGCAGGAGCAACTGGACCAGGGCGGCAAGCTGGAGCAGTTCCAGGTGCGCTAGCCGGCGTGTTGCCGGCGGACCGGGACGGCGGAAGCCCCGGTCCGCCGGGGGCGAGGTCAGAAGTGCAGGCTGAGGGCGGTCACGTAGCGGGTGTCGTCCGCCTCGATGCCGGCCGGGGTTTCGCTGTCGTACATGTAGCGCACGCCAATGCGCGCATCGACATGGGCGGCCAGCTTGACCAGCAGTGCCACCTCGGTCATCACGAGATAATCGTCGGCCTCGTCCAGGCGGGGCTGGTAACTGGCATTGAACAGCACGCGCAGCTGTTCATTGAGCTGGCGCTTGTAGACCGCATAGGGGTTCAGGCGCCAGTAGTGGTCGTCGACATTCCCCTGGTCTTCCCATTCGTGCAGGACGCCGAGGCCGGCATAGACCGCGCGCACGTCCGGGGTGTAGTCCAGGGTGAAGCGCACGCCGGCGCCGAGCTGGGTGCGCAGGTCAAGGAGCTGGAAATCGTCCTTGCGGGCATCGACGAAGGCTTCCGCGGCCAGCGCGTGCTGGAATTCGTCGCGGAAACCGGCGTGGGCCCAGGTGCTGTCCTCCACTTCCTGCTCCGGGCCGGAGAAGGCGGTGGCATGACTGTGCTCGACCAGGACGAACATGTCGGTCTCGCGCGCCCGGTAGTCCAGGCGCCCGCCGACCGTGTAGTCCTCGCGGTCGGTATTGCCGCGGCGGCCGTCGAGCATGGCGGAGATGCTGCCGCGCGCGCCCTGGTCGGGGGTGTTGATGGTGTCGGTTTCCACGGACTCGTAGGCGGAAGCCGCAAGGGGCAGGGCCAGGGCAAGGCCGAGGACGACGCGGGGCAGTACCATGGAAGGGTATCTCCTTTGTTTTGATGGGGCGGCTGGACTCGCCTTTTCAGAGCGCCGGGATTATAAAGAAGCCCGGCTGATGGCGATTCCTTTTTTTCACCCCTGCTGCGGCGTTTCCAACAACAAGAGCCCGCTGCCTGCCATCACAGCTCCATTTCGAGGCCTCGATGAGTGACGCTGCCCGGCGCGCGGACTCCCCCCCTGCGTTGACCCCCTACCTGATCCTGGGCTTTGCCGCCCTGCTGCTGGCGCTCGTGGCCCGGGCGCCGGCCAGCCTGCTGCAGAAGGCGGTCACACCCTCCCTGCCGTTCCAGGTCAGCGCCTGGGGCGGCACCCTCTGGAACGGCCAGGCCGCCCTCGTCCAGGCCGGCGAACCCGGTTTCTGGCGCTGGCGGCTGCAGCCGGCCGCACTGCTGCGCGGTCGTGCGGCGCTGCAACTGGAGGCCACCGGCGCCCTGGCCCTGCACGGCCGCCTCGAGCGCGGGCCGGGGGGCTGGGCGGCGCGCGGCCTGCGCGGCAGCGTTCCGGCGCGCCTGGTGCAGCCCTTGTTGCCGCCGGGCTGGAGCCTGCCGGGCGAATTCGAGCTGTCGGGCGTGGACCTGGCGCGGCGCGGGCTGACCCGCGGGGCGTGGTCGGCCGCGGCCGGGCAGCTGCGCTGGGCGGGCGGCGCCATGCAATTCACGCTGGGCAGCCAGGCGCAATCCGCGACCCTGCCACCCTTGGTCGCCTCCCTGCGCCGGGAGGGCGACGCGCTGGTGCTGAGCCTGGCCGAGGAGGCGGGTGGCGGAGTCCTGGCGGATGTGAAGGTGGCGGCGGACGGGGCGGTGGAGACCAGGCTCCGCGAGCGCCTGCTGCGGTATTCGGGACGGACCAGCGGGACCAGTCCCGACGCCGTGGTGGTGACCTCGGTACAGCCGGCGCGCTAGACGGCCGGTCTGCATACCTAATCGTGATAGCGATGGGCGGCCTCTGTGGCATCATCGCTTCTTTACCGTGTGGAAGGGGAAGGTTTTGGCGGCAGGATGGGCATTGGCAGGGCAGGCGCAATGGGCTGACAGGGCCGGCCGCCTCCTGCGCGTCCTGGCGACGCTGTGGATGGCGTGGACCCTGGCCGGCCTGCTGTGGCTGCTGTCCGGGCACAGCACCGCGCCGCTGCCGGCGCCGGCGCCCGCGCCGCGGCGCGCCGCCCCGGCGGTGGACGTGTCCCAGCTCGCCTCGCTGAACCTGTTCGGCGCCCCCCCCGTGGCCGCCGCGGGCGGTGCCGCCGCCAATGCCCCGGACACCACGCTGCAGCTGCGACTGGCCGGGGTATTCGTGAACGTCACCCCCGCGGACTCCAGCGCCATCGTGGCCGAGCGCAACAATCCCGCTGCGCCGGCCAAGGTCTATCGCATCAACGACGGCCTGCCCGGCGGCGCCGTGCTGGCCGAGGTGCACGACGACCGCATCGTGATCCGCCGCGGCGATGGCGCCTCCGAGGTGCTGCGCTTCGAGAAGACCAGCCTGCTCGACGGCAACGGCAAGTCGCCGATCAGCATGCCGGGCGCGGGCGGGGTGGAGTCGGACGATGCCGCCGCGGATGAGCCGGTGAACGTGCGCGAAGCCCTGGACAACGCCATGACCGCCATGGGGCGCGACCCGGTGGCCTTCGTGCAGCAATTCGGCCTCAAGCCCGGACCGCTGGGCTACGAGATCACGGCGGCGACGCCGGAGGACCTGCGCAGCGCCGTCGGCCTGCAGCCGGGGGATCGCATCCTGAGCATCAACGGTCGCCGCCTCGGCAACCCGCGCCAGGACCAGGACGTACTGGCGGCCGTGAAGGCCAGTGGATCGGCGCGCGTGGAAGTCCAGCGCGGTGGGCAGATCGTGACCATTGAACGGAAATTTTAAGAAGATGGCTGTATCCAAAAGCTCTGCGGCACTGCTGCTCGCGCTGGCGCTCTCCCTGCCCGCCCATGCCGCCAAGCCGAAAACCTGGAAGGTCAACCTGAAGGATGCCGACATCAATGCGCTGGTGTCGGAGGTGGCCGAGGTCACGGGCAAGAATTTCGTGGTGGACCCGCGCGTGAAGGGCACCATCACCGTCATCTCCAGCAAGGCGCTGTCCGCGGACGAGCTCTACGAGCTGTTCCTGGGCGTGCTGAGCGTCAACGGCTTCGCGGCGGTACCGAGCGGCGGCGCCATCAAGATCGTGCCCGATGTCACCGCCAAGCAGTTCGGCGTGCCGGTGGACGTCAACCTGAGCCGCAAGGGCGAGGCGCTGGTGACGCGCGTGATCCGCCTGGAAAACACCAATGCCGTCGACATGGTGCCCATCCTGCGCCCCATGATGCCGCAGTTCGCGCACCTGGCCGCGGTGGCGGGCGCCAATGCGCTGGTGCTGTCCGACCATGCCAACAATATCGAGTCGCTGACCCAGATCATTGCCCAGCTCGACGGTACCACCGGTGACGAGATCGAGGTCGTGCCGCTGCGCGACGCGCGCGTGGACGACGTGGTCTCCATGCTGGAGTCCCTGACCGGGGGCGGTGGCGCCCCGGGCAACAAGGAGGCCCGCCAGCTCTACCGCGTACGCGTCGTCGCCGATGCCCGCGCCAACCGCCTGCTGCTCAAGGGCGATCCCCACGGCCGCAAGCGCCTGCGCGAGCTGATCTCCACCCTGGACATGCCGAGCGAGCGCCTGGGCGGCGTGCGCGTGTTCCGCCTGCGCCATGCCTCCGCCAAGCAGGTGGCCGAGGTGCTGCGCGGCCTCGTCGCCGGCGAGAGCGGCCGCTCCGTGGGAAGCTCCAGCGGTTCCAGCCTCGGCTCCTCGTCGTCGGGCGGCGCCGCTGCCGGGGGCGGCGCGGGCGGCGGCGCCGGCACCACGTCCTCGGCGCCGGTGACCCTGAATGCCAACGGCGTCGGCCTCATTGCCGACGAGAGCCTGAATGCCCTGGTCGTGCGCGCCGACCCGGCCTTCATGCGCGAGATCATCAACGTCATCGACCAGCTCGACCAGCGCCGCTCGCAGGTGCTGATCCAGGCCGCCATCGTCGAAGTGTCCGGCGACAATGCCCGCCAGCTCGGCGTGCAGTGGGCCGCCGGCGACCCCTCCAAGGGCGTCGGCCTCATCAACTTCTCGGCCGCCGGCTCCACCCTGTCCAGCCTGGCCACCGCCGCCGTCGCCAACGACCCGACCCTGGCCACCATCAGCGAGGGCGCCACCCTCGGCATCGGCAAGTCGGAAACCAATGCCAATGGCGACCGCACCTTCTATGGCGCCCTGATCCAGGCCCTGTCCTCGGTCACCAACGCCAACCTGCTGTCCACGCCCAGCATCATGACCCTGGACAACCAGGAGGCGAAGATCGTGGTCGGCCAGAACGTCCCCTTCATCACGGGGACCAGTACCAGCTCCAGCTCCACCACCTCCAATCCCTTCCAGACCATCGAGCGCCAGGACGTGGGCATCACCCTGAAGGTGGTCCCCCACATCGGGGAGGGCGGCACCGTCCGCCTGGAGATCGAGCAGGAGGTGTCGGCCGTGCTGCCCAGCACCTCGGGCATCAAGTCCGCCGACCTCATCACCAGCAAGCGCTCCATCAAGACCACGGTCCTGGCTGACGACGGCCAGACCATCGTGCTGGGCGGCCTGATCCGGGACGACGTCACCAAGTCGGTCAGCAAGGTTCCCCTCTTGGGGGACATCCCCCTTCTCGGGTATCTTTTCCGGGCCAGCAGCACTAACAAGACCAAGCAGAACCTGCTGGTCTTCCTGCAGCCGACCCTGCTGCGCGACAGTGCCAGCGCCGCCGAGATGAGCCAGTACCAGTACGAGGCCATCCGCACGCTGGACATGAGCGTGAGCAGGAGCGGCAAGGTCACCCGCCTGCCGGCGCGGGTGGAGCAGATTTACCAGGGGTACCAGGCGCGCCCGGCGGCGCCGGCGTCGCAGACGACCCCGCAAGCGCCCGTGGAAGAGGCGCCGCCGCAGGGGGCCCAGCCCTCGCAGGCTACACCGGCTGCGCCCGCGCAGCCTTGAAAATCGTCTTGGTCGTTTTGAGACAAATGGAAGGTCGTCATCATGCTTAAACTGCAATTCCTGGATAACCGCCAGCCTTCCATGTGGCTGGTCGATCCCCGCATTTCCATCGGCCGTGACAAGAGCAACAGCCTCGTCATCAACGACGAAGGCGTGAGCGTCTTCCACGCCGAGATCCGCCAGGAGGACGGCAAGGTCTTCATCTGGGATTCGGGCAGCGTCAACGGCACCTTTGTCAACGGCGAGAAGGTCACGGGCAAGCGCGAGGTGCAGGCGGGCGACGTGATCCGTTTCCACTTGATCGACGTGCAGCTCATCGACCCCTCCAAGGGCCCGGCGCCGGAGCTGCCTGCCGCAGTCAAGCGCGACCTCGAGAAGGCGGCGCAGCCGCAGTGGCAGGTCAAGGCCATGACCGGCACCATCTCCGGGAAGATGTTCCTGGTCGACGGCACCAAGATCATCGGCCGTGACCCGGGCTGCGACATCATCATCAGCGGCGCCCATGTCTCGCGTCGCCATGCCGAGCTGTCCATGCGCGGCGGCAAGCTCTGGGTCAAGGACCTGGGCTCCTCCAACGGCACTTTCGTGAACGGCAAGCGCACGGAAGAAGTCCAGCTCCGTAACGGCGACGAAGTGAAGTTCGATGCCATGACCTTCAAGATCGTGGGGCCGGCCGAGGCCGAGGACAGCTTTGAAGAGGCGGAAATGACGCAGTTCCGTCCCGCCATCGCCAAGCCGGCGGCGGCACCCGCGCCCAAGCCCGCGGCCCCGGCGCCCGCCCCCGCGGCGGCCGCCCCGGCCCCGGCCCCGAAGCCAGTGCCTGCGCCGGCAGCCGCTCCCGCTCCTGCGGCGCCCAAGCCGGCCCCGGCGCCCGCGCCCCAGGCGGCGCCGGCGCCGGCGCCCCGTCCCGCGGCTGCGGCGCCGGCCGCTGCGCCCAAGCCTGCCGCGAAGCCGGCGGCGCCCGCGCCCCGTCCCGCGCCGGCGGCCGCCACTGCCGCTCCTGCCAAGAGCGGCGGCAGCACCGGTCTCATCATCGGGGCCGTGGTGGTCGCGATCGCCGTGGCGGCTGCGCTGCTCTTCTTCGTGAAATAAATCCGGCGCAGCAACGAAAACGGGGCCCTTCGGGCCCCGTTTTCATTTCCGCTGCTGCCTCCTCAGGCGTGGTCGAGGCGGAAGAAGCGGCGGATGTTCTCCAGCAGGCGAGCCTGTTGCTGGTCGTGATCGACGGCGATGCGCTCCTGCTTCACCGCGACGAGCTGCTTGTCGCGCTCGGTCAGGATGTGGGCGAAAGCCTCGGCGAGCTCCGGGCGTGACTGCATCACCTTTTCGAAGCTGCGCTTGTCGATGCGGTAGCACTCGGCGTCGGTGCGCGCCGTGACGGTGGCGCGGCGCGGTTCGCCGGTCATGAGGCCGCGTTCGCCGAAGACCTTGCCCGCCGCCAGGGTGGTGAGGTGGCGGCGGGGCATGCCCTCGGCCTCGTACCAGACATCCGCCTCCCCCTGGATCAGCACGTACAGCCAGTGCGCCACCGCGCCCTGGCGGGTGATGACGTCGCCGCGCACGAACTGGGCATAAGTCAGCGATTCGGCCAGGTGGGCGATCTCCTCGTCGCTGAGCTGGTCGAAGAGCTCGACACGGCGCAGCGTCTTGCGGCGCAGGGCCAGCTCGCGCTCGCGCACGCGACTGGCGAGCTCGTCGCTCTGGTTGGTGAGGCGCACGTCCAGCGCCGGCGGGTCGAAGCGCAGGCCCTCGCGCTGCAGCGCGGCGTAGACGTGCAGGCGCACCGCGGAGTCGGTGGGGTCGTCGGCCTGCGCGTCGGTCAGCCAGTAGCGCAGGGCGTAGGAGCCGAAGCCGTCCTTGAACTCGAGCAGCACGCAGTTGGGGGCGGGGTCGCGGCTCACCAGCGGAATCGCAGCGTCGCGCACGGCCTTCTCCACGGCGGCAATGACGCGCTGCGGCGGTACTTCCAGTCCGATGTAGAAGGGCACCCAGCGCCGCCACTGCGGCGTGTCGTCGCGGCTGACGATGGTGAACTTGGACTTCATGAGCAGGCTGTTGGGCAGCACCACGATTTCGCCATTGCGGGTGCGCACGGCGGTGTGGCGCCAATGCACCTCCACCACGCGACCGGAGACCTCGTCGACCTTGATCCAGTCGCCGATGTGGATGGAGTCATCCAGCTGCAGCGCGATGCCCCCCAGGATATTGCCCAGGGTGTCCTGCATGGCGAAGGCGAGGATGGCGGTGATCACCGCCGATGTCGCGACCAGGCTGCCCAGGTCCAGGCCCGCGTAGCGCAGGCGGACCAGGCCCCAGACGATGTAGGCCACGACGATCAGGATGTCCTCGAGGATGCGCGGCGGCTGCAGCTTGAGTTGCGGCAGCAGCACGCGGAACAGCGTGAGGCCGGCAAGGCGGATGACGAGGATGCCGAGGATGAGGGTGGCGAGGCCATCCAGCAGCGGGGCGGTCTCGCGGTAGCCCAGCCAGGCCGACACCCCGGTCGCGACCACGAGCAGGCCGCAGAGGCCGGTGAAGATCAGGGTGTTGCGCAGCAGGTGGGGCTGCGGCGGCCGGGCGCGCTGCAGCACGAGCTGCAGGAAGGCGGCCACCAGCAGCGCATTCAGGTAGGCGGGATGCCAGGCCTCGGCAAGGAAGGTGAACAGGGACGTGGCGGCATCCGGCATCGCGGAGGCTCCTGAGGATTTTCCCCGATTCTAGCGGCAAGGCCCGCGCGCGGGGAAACGGCCGGATGCCGCATGACGCCGGGGAGGGCGGGAGCGGTGCGTCTCAGGCGGGCGCGGACCAGGGAGCGGCCAGGTCGGCGGCCACGGCGGCGAGGAAGCGGGCGGCCTCGCCGCCCGTGACGGCGCGATGGTCGAAGCTCAGCGACAGCGGCAGCAGGTGCACGGGGACGACGGCGCCGCCGTCCAGTCGCAGGCCCTCGTACACCCGTCCCGCGCCGAGGATGGCCACCTGCGGCGGCAGCACGACGGGCGTGGCATGGCGACCGCCGAGCGCGCCGAAGTTGGAGAGGGTGAGGGTGGCCCCCGCCAGCTGCGCGGGCGCGAGGCGGTGCGCCAGGGCGTCGGCGCGCAGGGCGGCCACGGCGCTGGCAATGGCCTCCGCGTCCAGCGTGGCGGCATCGCGCAGCACCGGCACGTACAGGCCGTGGGGCGTGTCCACGGCGATGCCGACATGTACCGCCGCGTGCAGCAGGCGCTGCTGGCGCGCACCGTCGTACCAGGCATTGAGCGCGGGCTCGGCGCGGGCGCCTGCCACCAGCGCGCGCACCAGGCGTGCCGTCAGCGCGCTGCGCGCGGGGAGGGGAAGCGCCACCTCGTCGATGAGCGTGACCTGCACCACCTCGCGATGGGCATGCGCCATGGCCTCGGCCATGTGGCGGCGCGTCGGGTCCAGCGGTTCGCCATCGGCGAAGGGGGGAGGCGAAGCAGGCGCGCGCGCGGCAAGCGCTGCCGCGGTAGCCGGCTGCCGTCGGTGCCCGGCTTCCCCGGCGGGCGACGGGGGCGTGCGGTGGCGGCCGATGAGGAAGCCTCCCTCCCGCACGGCGGCGCCGTGCTCCAGCGCCCCGACCACGCTGCCGGCATCGCCGCGGGGCGCGGGCCCCCCCACGTCGGCGCCTTCGGCGAATTCCACCAGGGGCGCATGCGTGGGCACGGTGCTGCCCGCCGCCGCCAGCAGGGCGACGATGCGGCCGGATTGCGGCGAGGGTACGTCGACCACGGCCTTGGCCGTTTCCACCGATACCAGGAGCTGGCCGGCCTCGACGCTGTCTCCGGGGCGCACATGCCATTCCAGGATGCTGGCCTCGGCCAGCCCTTCGCCCAGGTCGGGCAGGCGGAACAGGCTCATGCCGCCTCCATGGCGGCGCGCGCCGCGCGCACGATGTCGGCCACGCCCGGCAGGTAGAGCGGCTCGAGGCGCAGGTAGGGCACGATCACGTCGGGCGCTGTCACGCGTTGCAGCGGCGCGGCCAGCGCCAGGCCCGATTCGGCGATGCGCGCCGCGATCTCCGCGCCGAAGCCGCCGGTCCGGCAGGCCTCGTGCACGATGACGCAGCGCCGGGTGGCCGCCACCGAATCGAGCACGGTGGGCATGTCCAGCGGGCGCAGGCTGGCCACGTCGACGACCTCGGCGCTGATGTTCTCGCGCGAGAGTTCGAGCGCGGCCTGCAGGCAGTCCTGCACCATCGCGCCCCAGGCCACGAGCGTGACGTCGCGTCCCTCGCGCCAGGTCAGGCAACGGCCCAGCGGCAAGGCCTGGCCATCGTCGACCACCTCTTCTTTCAGGCTGCGGTAAAGCCGTTCGGGTTCCAGCACGATCACCGGGTCGGGGTCGCGGATGGCAGCCAGCAGCAGGCCGTAGGCGGTGCGCGGCGACGAAGCCGCGACGACCTTCAGGCCCGGGATGTGCGCGAGCAGGGCCTCGGTGCTTTCGGAATGGTGCTCGGGCGCATGGATGCCGCCGCCGAAGGGCGCGCGCACGGTGAGCGGGCAGCCCAGGCGTCCGCGCGTGCGGTTGCGCAGGCGCGCCGCGTGCGACACCAGGTGCTCCAGGGCGGCGTAGATGAAGCCGAAGAACTGGATCTCCGCCACCGGCCGCAGGCCCTGCGCGGCCATGCCCACGGACAGGCCGGCGATCAGGTTTTCCGCCAGCGGTGTGTCCAGCACGCGGCGCGGCCCGAAGCGCTCGCGCAGGCCCGCGGTGGCACGGAACACACCACCGTTGCGGCCCACGTCCTCGCCCAGCACGACGACGCGCTCGTCCTCGGCGAGGGCACGGGCCAGGGCCAGGTCGACGGCTTCGACGATGGTCAGGAGCATGCCGGCGGTCCTCCATCGACCGGCACCGCCGCGCCAGGATCCGGGGCGGGCGGCGACGACATGGTCCCGGGTCCGCCGCCCGCCGCGAGGCGCCGCAGGAAAGCCTCGCGTTGCTCCTGCAGCTCCTCGGGCGGGTCGGCGAAAAGGTAGTCGAACATGTCGGTGGGCGTTGGCGCCGGCGTGGCCAGGTAGTCCGCCTCGGCGGCGTCGATGCGCGCGCGGTGCTCCTGCGCCAGCGCCTCCTCGCGCGCCGCGCTCCAGCCACCCTCGCGCTCCAGCAGGGCGCGCAGGCGCAGCAGCGGTTCATGCGCGCGCGCCTGCTCGCGCCGGGCCGGGTCGGCATAGCGGCTCATGTCGTCGGCGGTGGTGTGGTCGCAGAGGCGATACGTGACCCCCTCGACCAGCGTCGGCCCCTTGCCGGCGCGGGCGCGGGCCAGCGCCTCGCCGAGCACCGCCTGCAGCGCCAGCACATCGTTGCCGTCGACGCGCACGCCGGGCAGGCCCGCCGCCAGGGCCTTCTGCGCCAGCGTGGGACAGGCGGTCTGCGCCGACAGGGGCACCGAGATGGCCCACTGGTTGTTGTTGATGACGATCACCAGCGGCAGGTGCCAGACACCGGCCAGGTTCAGCGCTTCGTAGAAATCGCCGCGCGAGGTGGCGCCGTCACCGCAGGTCACCAGCACGGCTCGCTTCTGCTGGCGCAGCTTGATGGCGGTGGCGATGCCGGCGGCATGGGGCAGCTGGGTGGCGATGGGCACGCAGGCCGGCATGTCCTCGCGCGGGCCGCTGCCGGCGGAACCGCGCTCGTCGCCGCCCCAGTAGCGCAGGATGTCCGCCATGGCGACGCCCCTCAGCAACTGGGCCGCCTGGTCGCGGTAGTAGGGCACCAGGACGTCGTCGGGGCGCAGGGCGAGGCCGATGGCCGTGGACAGCGCCTCCTGGCCGAGGCAGGAGGCGTAGGTACCGAGGCGGCCGGTGCGCTGCAGGTGGATGGCGCGCTCGTCGAAGCGGCGCGTCAGCAGCATGTGCTCGTAGGCCTGCCACCACAGGGCAGGGGCGCGCAGGGCGGTGGGCGTGGCGGGAGCGAGGCGGCCGTCGTCGTCGAGCAGCCGCAGCAGGGGATAGTCGACCGCGATGTCGTGGATGAACGCCATGGCGCGCTCCGCTGGAGCGTGGGTCAATGCGTTCAGTGTAGTTGAGGCGTAGCGGGATGGCGGCCCGTTACGCCCGCACGGGCGTCACGCCGCCTGCAGCTCGAGGGCGCGGTGCAGGGCCTGGCGGAAGGCCGTGTTCACGCCCAGCTGCTTGAGGGTCCAGTAGTGGCCACCGATGGCGCGGTCGACCAGCATGGTGTCCGGCGAAGGGCGGAACGCTTCCCAGTACTTGAGCGAGCGCCGGGCCAGGCGCATCACGTCCTCGTGCAGCGTGGCCTTGCCGAAGTCGAAGGGCGTCTCGGAGAAGGCCTGGTGCACGATGGTGACCCAGGGCGCATAGAAGTCCGCCGGCATGCGTGCCATGTGCTCGGTGTTGCGCACGCCGAGGTTGATCAGCGCGTCCTCGAGCGCATCGTAGTCCTGGTTGATGGCGGCCAGGGTGCTGCGGCGCAGCGCGGCCACGATCTCCGGCTTGATCTTCTTGACGCAGCCGTAGTCGTAGATGATGAGCGTGCCGTCGGGGCGGAAGGCGAAGTTGCCCGGGTGCGGGTCGCAGTGCACCGCGTGCAGGCCGTAGATCTGCGCGCCAATGGCGTCGACCAGGCGATGCCCCAGCTCGTTGATGACCTCCTGGCTGTAGCGCGGCGGCCTCACGTCGCGGATGTCGTCACCCGGCTCATAGGCCAGCGTCAGCACGCGGGTGCTGGTGTACTCCTCGAACACGCGCGGCACCACGATCTTGGGGTCGCCGGCATGGAAGACGGCGAACTCGCGCACGTTCTGCGCTTCCTTCTCATAGTCGAGCTCGTCGACCAGGCTGCGCCGGATCTCGTCGAAGACGGCGTCCAGCATGGCCTTGTCCACCTTGAGCACGCCGGCCATCTTGAGGGCGAAGCGCAGGTGCTTGAGGTCGGACTCGACGCACTGGTCCACGCCCGGGTACTGCACCTTCACCACGACCTCGTCGCCGGCGTGCGTGCGCGCGCGGTGCACCTGGCCGATGGAGGCGGCGGCAAAGGGCTTGCTGTCGATCCAGGCGAAGAGTTCGGCAGGATCCTTGCCGAGCTGCTCGCGGATCTGGCGCTCGATCACGCCAAATGGCATGGGCGGCGATTCCTTCTGCAGTTTGGCGAGGGCGTCGGCGATTTCCTTGGGAAAGACGTCCTTGAACTGGGAGGCGATCTGGCCGACCTTCATCACGGCCCCCTTCATCTCCCCGAGGGTATTGGCGATCTGCTCGCCCACCTGCGCGAAGAGCTGCTCGCGCTCGCGCATGCGCTCTTCCTCGGACAGGGTGCCGAGCGCGCCCTTGATGCGGTTCTTGGCAAAGTTGCCGGCGATGCTGGCGGACATGCCCGCCAGCTTCATGAAGCGCTTGCCCGGGGTGGTCGCGCTGAAGCGCTTGTCGTTGTTGTTTTCGTTGCTCATGGCGATCTCATCCGGCCATTGCGCGCCCGGTGGGTCCGGGGTCGTTTTGCATCGAGTGTCGGCGCGGCCCGGCTGCGGGGCAAGGGGCCTGCAGGCCGTGGCCATGTTCACCGGGGGGCGCGGCCGACGAGTGGCGCCCCCTTATTGCTCCAGTACCAGCGTGAAGGCCCGCGCCGCCCCCGGGGGCAGGCGCAGCGCATCATCCTCGACGTTGCCCGATTCCACGCAGGCCATGCCGCGCCAGGCCTCGGGGCCCATGTCGGGCAGCCGCGCGGACTTGTCCGGTCCCGGATTCCAGGTGATGACGCTGCGGCACTCCGGCGCCGCCAGGCGCACGACGCGGTCATTCACCTCGTCCACCAGCCGGCAACTGCCCGAAGTGAACAGGTAGATGCGGTCGGTCTCACCGGAAAAGCGTAGCAGCCCGTCCTGGTGGCGGCGGGGCCGCCCGGCGGCGACCTGGTCGATGTACAGCGCCCCGTCCAGGCCCTCGACGTGGGCGGCGGTGCTGTCCGCCAGCGGGAAGTAGCTGTGGAAGGCAAAGCCGAGGGGGAGGTCGTCCGGACCGGTGTTGGTCACGGTCAGGCGCAGCCCCAGGCTGCGTCCGAACGTCAGGCGCAATCGCGCCGAGAAGGGATGGGGCCACAGTGAACGCGTGGCCTCGTCGTCGTCCAGGGCCAGCTCGAGCTGCAGTGCCTCGCCGGTGGTGCCGGCGTCGACGAGGTGCCAGTCGCGCAGGCGGCCGAAGCCGTGGGCGGGTCGTGCGGGGTCGTCGGGGTGGGGCCCGAACCAGGGGAAGCACAGGGGAATGCCGCCGCGGATGGCCTTGCCCGGCTGGAACAGCGCCTGTGGCGACAGCCAGAGCAGGGGTGCGTGGCCGCGGGCCTGGAAGGCGAGCACCTGGGCTCCCTGGGCACTGACCAGGGCCTGGCAGGCCGGTGTGCTGATGCGCCAGCCGCGCAGGCCCCGGGTGCCGAATGTGGTTTCGGTGACGGCGGGCGGCAGGGCGAGGGCAAAGGTCATGGCGGAACCCGTCGGGAGAAGGGCTCTCTTGTAGCGAGCGTGACGTGGGGCTGTCTGCGGTGATTTGGTAAGGCCCCGGCCCTCCCTGGCCGGGGGGGACGCTTCAGTCGCGGACCTCGGCATCGAGGCTGGCGCGACCGGCGCCGTTGGCGGCCACGGCCAGCAGGCCGCCCGCCATGGCCAGGTTCTTCATGAACATGATCTGCTGCATGGGATCGGCGCCCCCGTGGAAGAGGAAGCCGGCGACGACCGTAAAGCCTGCCAGCGCCAGGGCCGCCAGGCGGGCCTGGAAGCCGGCCAGCAGCGCCAGGCCACCCCCGAGTTCGAGCAGGATGACGAGGGGCAGCAGGGCGCCGGGCACGCCCATGGCCTCCATGTAGCCCTGGGTGCCGGCATAGCCGGTGATCTTGCTGTAGCCGGACACGATGAAGATGGCGGCCAGCAGCAGGCGCGCCAGCAGCATGAGCACCGTGGCGGGACCGGGGGCGGACAGCAGGGCAGCCACGCGGCCATTGAGGGAGCGGAAGAAGTTCATTGTGGTTCTCCTTGGAGTCGTTGGCCGTCCGGCGGACCGGTCGGCGGGCAGGGCGCTCCCGTCCCGCAGGTGTCTGCCTGCGGGGTGGAGGAGCGGTAAAAAGGCGCCGGTCAGAGGACCTGCGCGAATTCGTCGAAGGCCGGGCGCGGATTGCGCGGATGCAGGCGCGAAGCGTCTCCGTAGCCGATGTTGACCAGGAAATTGGACTTGATGGCGGTGCCTGCGAAGAACTCGCGGTCCACGCCCTCGCTGTCGAAGCCGGACATGGGGCCGGTGTCCAGTCCGAGCGCGCGCGCCGCCAGGATGAGGTAGGCGCCCTGCAGCGAGCTGTTGCGCAGCGCGGTGGCCTGGATCAGCGGCGCGTTGCCCTCGTACCAGCTGCGCGCGTCGGCATGCGGATAGAAAGCGGGCAGGTGCTCGTAGAAGGCCTGGTCGGCGCCCACGATCACGGTCACCGGCGCCTGCATCGTCTTGTCGACGTTGCCCGGGGACAGGTGCGGGCGCAGGCGCTCCTTGGCGGCGGCGCTGCGCACGAACACGAAGCGCGCCGGCTGCGAGTTGGCGGCGGTCGGCCCCTGCACGGCCAGCTCGTAGAGCCGGCGCAGCTGGTCGTCGGCCACCGGGCGGTCCAGCCAGTGGGAGTGGGTGCGCGCCTCCAGGAACAGCTGTTTCAGGGCGCGGTCATCAAGGGCGTTCGGCATGGTGTTCTCTCTCATTTTTCGGGCAGTGACGGTGGATCGGGATTCAGGGCAGGTCGAACAGCAGGAACTCGGTGTCGCTGGCGGCGCGCAGGCGCAGCTGCGGCTCCTCGCGGATCTCGGCGCCGTCGCCGGCATGCAGGGTGGCGCCGTCGACCTCGACGCTGCCGCGCACCTGCTGCAGCCAGGCGGTCTTGCCGGCCATGGCATGGGTGGCGGACTCGCCCTCGGCCAGCCGGCCCCGCCACAGGCGCGCCTTCTGGCGGATGCGCAGCGAATCGGCCGCGCCATCGGGCGAGACCACGAGCTGCAGGCCGTCGCGCTCGGGGAAGCGGCGTTGCTGGTAGCTCGGCTCGGTGTTGTGCGTGTTGGGGTAGATCCAGATCTGCAGGAACTCGAGCTCCCCGGCCTCGCGGTTGTACTCGCTGTGGGTGACGCCGGTGCCGGCGCTCATGAGCTGGAACTCGCCAGCGCCCACGCGCACCTCGTTGCCCATGCTGTCGCGGTGCGAGACCGCCCCCTTCAGCACGTAGGTCAGGATTTCCATGTTGTCGTGGCTGTGCGGGGGGAAGCCACCCCCGGCCGCGACATGGTCCTCGTTGATGACGCGCAGGACGGAGCAGCCCATGAAGCGGGGGTCCTGGTAGGACGAGAACGAAAAGGTGTGGCGGCTGTCCAGCCAGCCGAACTGGCTGTGGCCGCGTTCCTCGCTGCGACGAACGGTGATCATGGAAACCTCCCACGGAACAGGCCCCGGCCCCTGCGGAACGCGGGCGGGGCAGGGAGAGGCGGCCCGGGCCGGCTCTCAGGATGCAGTAAGCCTAGTATTGTTCCGCTTTGCTGATTAGTCTGTACGGAAGAAATTGACTGTTCCGAAAACCGGAACAATGACGGGCCCGGGCCCGTGCCAGGGGAAGCACATGGACCTCAACGACGTTGCCGTTTTCGAGAAGGTGGTGAGCGAGGGCAGCCTGACCGCCGCCGCCACCCGCCTCAACCAGCCCAAGAGCTCGGTCAGCCGCGCCCTCTCGCGCCTGGAGGCCGACCTCGGCGTGCGGCTGCTGCAGCGCACCACCCGCAAGCTGCACCTGACCGAGGCCGGCCAGCTCTTCTTCGAGCGCACCCGGCGCGTGCTGGGCGAGCTGCGCGACGCGGAGCAGGCGGTCACGCAGCTCCAGGAGTCGCCGCGCGGCCACCTGCGCATGACCATGCCGGTCGAGCTCGGCATGAAGTTCATGGGGCGCGTGGTGGCCGAGTTCATGCTGCGCCATCCGGAGGTGAGCATCGAGGTCGAGCTGTCCGGGCGCCTGGTCAACATGGTCGAGGAGGGCTTCGACCTGGCCCTGCGCATCGGCGAGTTCCGCGACTCGTCGCTGGTGGCGCGGCGCATGGGCAACCTGTCCGGCCGCTTCTTCGCCAGCCCCGCCTATGTCGGCCGCCACGGCATGCCGCGCAAGCCCGAGGACCTGCTGGAGCACGAGCTCGTCCTCTTCATGCAGACGAAAGAGAATTCGCTGCAGCTCTTCCGCCAGCCCCTGCGCAACGGCGACCAGGAGCCCTCCTGCCGCCTGGCCGTGAAGGGCCGCCTCACCGTGAACAACAGCAGCATGGCCGCCGACGCCGCCATGGCAGGGCTCGGCATCGCGCTCGTGCCCGCCTTCCTCTGCGCCGACGCCGTGGCCTCGGGCCAGCTCCTGCCGGTGCTGCCCGAGTTCCGCGTTTGCCACGGCGGGCTTTACGCGATGTATCCCAGCCGCGAGCATATGCCCGTGGCCCTGCGCATGTTCCTCGACTTCCTCGGCGAGCGCATGCAGGAACATCCCTGGTTCGAGTGAGCGGTTGCCGCCGCGGGACTTCATTGCATGCCCATTGATTATTTGCGCCGCATCTCCGGCCACGAGCGCACTCCCGAGGCCAACCGCGACCTCGGCATGACGCTCGCCTTCGTCGCGGGGGCCGCCAATGCCGGCGGCTTCCTGGCCGTGGGCAAGTACACTTCGCACATGACCGGCATGGTGTCGTCCACCGCCGACCACCTGGCCCTGGGCGAGACCGACCTGGCGCTCGGCGGCGTCCTCTCCGTGCTGGGCTTCCTGGCCGGCGCCATGGTGTCGGCGCTGCTCATCAACTGGGCGCGCGACCAGCACCTGCGCAGCCAGTACGCGTTGCCGCTGCTGCTGGAAGCGCTGCTGCTCATGGTGTTCGGCGCGCTCGGTCCCGCCCTCTGGCAGCATCCGCAGGCCTGGATCTCGCTCACCGTGCTGCTGCTCTGCTTCATGATGGGTCTGCAGAACGCCATCATCACCAAGATCTCCAGGGCGGAGATCCGCACCACCCACGTCACCGGCCTGGTCACCGACATCGGCATCGCCCTGGGACGCCTGCTGTACTGGCGTGGCCATCCCGCGCCCGACGAGGCCGGCCACCAGACGCGCCGGCGCCTGGCCCTGCATTCCACGTTGCTCGGCATGTTCTTCGTGGGCGGCATCGCCGGCGCCCTCGGCTTCAAGCACGTCGGCTACCAGACGGTGCTGCCACTGGCGCTGTTGCTGCTGGCGCTGTCGCTGGTGCCGGTGCTGGATGACCTGCGCCACTTCCGCCGTTCATAGCGCGAGCGGCAACGCCACCGCCTGCCGCCACGCGGGCACCGCGCCACGGCTGCCCGTCGCCAGCAGGGCCGCGGGCGCAGGCCGGCCCAGGTGATAGCCCTGCTGCAGGAACAGGCCCAGCGCCTGCAGCGCCGCGGCCTCCTCCGCGTTCTCGATGCCCTCGGCGATCACGCGGCAGCCCAGCCGGCCCGCGATGTCCCCGATGAAGCGCACGAACTCGCGCTTGACGGGGTCCCGGTGCAGGCCGTCCACGAAGTGGCGGTCGATCTTCACGTAGCCGGGCCGCACCTGCGACCACAGGCGCAGGCCGGAGTAGCCGGCCCCGAGGTCGTCGATGGCGATCTCGAAGCCCATGCCGGCGTAGTGGCGCGTGGCGCGCGCGAGCAGCTCCGCGTCCGGCGAGGGGTCGTGCTCGGACAGTTCGATGACCACGCGGGCGGGCGACAGGCCCTCGCGCTCCAGCAGGCGCAGCGTCTCCCCGCGCGGATGGCCGGGAGTGGTCAGGGCCAGCGGGCTGACGTTCAGGAACAGCTTGCCCGGCAGCCGGTGCTGCACGAACTGCTGGATGGCGAGCTCGCGGCACAGGTACTCGAGTTCGGCTAGCATGTGGGAGTGGCGCGCGGTCGCGAACAGGGCGCCGGCGCTGTGCAGCATCGACGTCACGGGGCCGCGCACCAGCGCCTCGTGACCCAGTACCCGCTGCGCGCGGGTGTCGACGATGGGCTGGAAGTGGATGTGCAGGTCGCGCTGCAGCAGCAGGCGCTGCAATTCTTGGACATGCGGGGTCATGGACGCACCTCGGTAACGGGACCGGAAGACGGCAAGGCCCGGAGTCACTCCGGGAAACACAGGCTAGGACGCTTGTGTTCTTTTTTGTTGGCAGACGCATGACGTTTTTGTTTCTTGAGCGCGTCGTGCATCCGGTTTGCCACGGGCCGTCTTCTCTCGAGTCACAAGGCGGGACGAGCGTGCGAGACCTTCGGATGTCGATGGCCGCCCTGTTGCTGGCGGCGACGCTGCCGGCACAGGCGGTGGAATGGCGGGCGGCGGTGGGTGGCGACCTGCGCTGGTTCGACTGGCGGGAATACCAGGGCGGCGGGCAGCTGCTGATGGAGCGCGGGCCCCTGGCGGCACCCACGCTGCGGCTGGAGCTGGCGCAGGAACCCTGGTTCGCGCGCGTCGACACCCTGTGGGGGGGTGGCCTGGCGCGCTACGACGGCCACCTGCAGAGCGGGCCGGCCTACGAGGCGAATGCCTGGGAAGAGATCGGTGACACCCACTGGCGAGTCGGCGTTCAACTCGATGGCATGGAACTCAGCGCCGGGCTGCTGCAGCGCGACTGGAACCGCTACATCGACGGCAGCGCCACCGTGTCCTCCGCCGAGGAGCGCTACCGCTGGCGCATCGCCACGCTGGGGGGCGCCCTGCACCTTTCCGGCTGGAGCATGGCGCTGGACGTCGGCACGCCGGTGGACAGCCACCAGAAGGTGTATTCGCGGCAATACGACGATTTCACGCTGGAGCCCGGCGAGGGTCCCTGGTGGCGCATCGGGCTGTCGTGGCGCCTGCCGGCTCGCCCGGAAATCAGCATCGGGCCCTGGTACCAGGAGCAGTACCTGGACGACAGCGACCCCGTGCGCCTCTCGCAGGGCGGGGTGCCGCAGCCCTTGCAGGCCTACCAGCCGGAATCGGTGCGGCGCGAGCTCGGGGTGACGGTGCGCCTGCATTTCGGCGCCGCCGACGCGGCGGCGCCGTGAGGCCGCTCAGCGCTCGATGGGCAGCGCCATCGGATTGGGCAGGCGCGGCGCCAGGGCGAGCAGCCGCGCCTGCAGCTCGTGGTGGCTGCTGGCGCGCACGGTGATGTGGCCGAGCTTGCGGCCCTCGCGCTCGTCCTTGCCATAGAGGTGCAGGTGGGCGTCGGGCTCGGCGAGGATGTCCGCGCTGGAGGGATGCTGGCCGATGATGTTGATCATGGCCGTGGGCTGCGGGCAGGCCGTGGAGCCCAGCGGCAGGCCGGCGACGGCGCGCACGTGGTTCTCGAACTGCGAGCAGTGCGCGCCCTCGATGGTCCAGTGTCCGGAGTTGTGCACGCGCGGCGCCGTCTCGTTCGCCACCAGGCCGTGCCGGGTCTCGAACATTTCCAGCGTGAGCGCGCCCACATGCCCCAGGTCCTGGGCGACGGCGCTGATGTAGCGCTCGGCGGCCAGCTGCACGTCGTCGTCCACGAAGGGCGCCGGCGCCACCGAGTGCGACAGGATGCCGCGGTGGTGCACGTTCTCGGTGAGCGGGTAGCAGGCCATGCGGCCGTCGCGGCCGCGCACGGCGATGATGGACAGCTCGCGCTTGAAGTGAATGAACTCCTCGGCGATGAGCGGCACCTGGCCGCCGAGCTGCGCCCAGCAGGCCGAGATCTGGGTGGCTTCCTTGAGCAGGAACTGGCCCTTGCCGTCGTAGCCCATGGTCACGGTCTTGACCACCAGCGGCAGGCCCAGCGTGGCCACCGCCTGGTGCAGGTCGGCCTCGCTGCGGATCTCCGCGTAGCGCGCCGAGGGAATGTTGAGGCGCGCGAACAGCTGCTTTTCGTTGAGGCGGTTCTGCGACACCGCCAGCGACTTCACGCCCGGGTACAGCGGCTTGCGCGCGGCGATGCGCTCCACCCAGGCCACTGGGATGTTCTCGAACTCGTAGGTGAAGACGTCGGCGCTGGCGATGAAGGCGTCCAGGCTTTCCGGCGAGTGGGCGGCATCGCCGAACACCGGGCCGAGGCCCGCGGAGGGGCAGTGGGGCGCGGCTTCGTAGAAGCTGAAGGCCAGGTCCAGCGGGATGCCGGCCAGGGCCATCATGCGGCCGAGCTGGCCGCCGCCGAGGACGCCGATGCGCAGGCGGCTCATGCCGGGTTCCCCGGGACCGGGTTGGCCAGCACCTTGTCGGTCTGCTCGGCGCGGAACTGCTCGATCACGGGCAGGAAGCGCGGGTGCTTGCCGCACAGGATCTGGGTCGCGAGCAGGGCGGCGTTGATGGCGCCGGCCTTGCCGATGGCCAGGGTGCCGACGGGCACGCCCCCCGGCATCTGCACGATGGACAGCAGGGAGTCGAGGCCGTTCAGGGCCTGGGACTGCACCGGTACGCCCAGCACCGGCAGGGAGGTCTTGGCGGCGCACATGCCGGGCAGGTGGGCGGCTCCGCCGGCGCCGGCGATGATGACCTCGATGCCGCGGCCGCGGGCGGCCTCGGCATAGCTGAAGAGCTTGTCGGGGGTGCGGTGGGCCGAGACCACCTCGGCCTCGAAGGGCACGCCCAGCGCCGTGAGCGTGTCCGCGGCGTGCTGCATCGTGGCCCAGTCCGACTGGGATCCCATGATGATGCCGACCAGTGCTGTCATTACCTGTCCCTCATGGGCCGCCGGCCCCCGGAAAAACGCGCCATTTTCCGCGCCGGCGGGCGCTTGTCAAACCCGCGTGGCGCCGGTCCGACGGTCCGGGGGCGGGGCCGCCGGAAGGGGCGCCGGCCCGGGGCCGGACACGGGGCGGGCGGCCGGTCTCAGCCGGTCTGCTTCACGAGCAGGGCCACCACGGCGGCGGCCACCCCGATCAGGACCGTCAGCCCGGCCATGAGGCCGAGGAATACCCAGACCGGGCGGAAGCTCTTCGGCATGGGCTCCCGGGGCAGGTCGTCTTGCATGGTTGTTCTCCGGCGGGGCGGGTCTCAGCCCCGGAACATGAAATATACCGCGCCCAGCATGCACAGGGCGGCCCAGACAAAATCCAGCTTGAACGGCTCCTTCATGTAGAAGACCGCAAACGGGATGAATACGGAAAGGGTGATCACTTCCTGCATGATCTTGAGCTGGCCCAGGCTGAGCTGGGTATGGCCGATGCGGTTGGCCGGCACCATCAGCAGGTACTCGAAGAAGGCCAGGCCCCAGCTGAAGAGGATGGCCCAGGGCAGGGCGCGGTGCTGCAGGTGCCTGAGGTGAGAGTACCAGGCAAAAGTCATGAACACGTTCGAGCAGACCAGCAGCAGCGCGGTCTGCAGGGGAACCGGGAGGGTGGGCATGGCGCGATCCTCGGAGGACCCGGAAATTCTCCGGCAGCGTGAACTGCGCGGCAAGGCCGGCCGTGACGGCGGCGGGCGACTTTGCGAGAATGCCCCCTCGCTCCCGCGCCACGGAAATCCAGCCTCATGAAAGCCTTGTGGGCCCTGTTCTGGTCGGTCTGCCAGATGCGCCGCGCCCCGGACGAGGTGCCGCACTCCCTGCCCCTCCTGGCCCTGGTGGCCTCCCTCGCCATCGGCCTCGGCATCGCCACCCAGTTCCTCGCCGGGCCGGCGCCCGCTCCCGCGGCCGTGACCACGGTGCTGGTGGGGGCGGTGGTGGATGCCGCCGCGCTGTGGGGGCTGCTCGCCTTCAAGCGCCAGGAGCTGCTGTACGTGCCGTCCCTGGCCGCGGTGTTCGGCAGCGACGTCGTGCTGGGCCTCTTCGCCGTGCCGCTGGTGCTGGCCGGGCGCCTGCTCGGCGACCACCCCATGGTGGCGGTGGTGGTGTTCGGACAGATGCTGCTCGTGGGCTGGAACCTCGGCGTGCGCGGTTTCATCTATCATCGCAGCGCGCGCATCGGCATCTTCCAGGCCAACATGGTGGCGCTGACGCTGTTCCTGCTGAACATCTTCATCGCCGTCAAACTCTTTCCGGAACTGCTGGGCCCGGGCGGCCCGCACTGACCCCAGGGACTCACCCCATGCATATCCACATCCTCGGCATCTGCGGCACCTTCATGGGCTCCCTGGCCGTGCTGGCCAAGGAGCTGGGCTACAAGGTCACCGGCTCCGACGCTAACGTCTATCCTCCCATGAGCACCCAGCTCGAGGCGCAGGGCATCACCCTGATGCAGGGCTACGACCCCGCCCACCTCGAGCCGCGCCCCGACCTCGTCGTGGTGGGCAACGCCATGAGCCGCGGCAACCCGGCGGTGGAGCACGTGCTCAACGAGGGCATTCCCTACACCTCCGGCCCCGCCTGGCTCGCGCAGCACGTGCTGCAGGGCAAGCATGTCGTCGGCGTGGCCGGCACCCACGGCAAGACCACCACCACCACCATGGTGGCCTGGATCCTGGACCAGGCCGGCCTGGCGCCCGGCTTCCTCATCGGCGGCGTGCCCAAGGGCTTCTCCGCCAGCGCCCGCCTGGGCGGGGGCGAGTTCTTCGTGGTCGAGGCCGACGAGTACGACTCCGCCTTCTTCGACAAGCGCTCCAAGTTCATCCACTACGCGCCCACCACGGCCATCCTCAACAACCTCGAGTTCGACCACGCCGACATCTTCGAGGACCTGGACGCCATCAAGAAGCAGTTCCACCACCTGGTGCGCACCATTCCCGGCCGCGGCCGCATCATCGTGCCGGCCGACGATGCCAACCTCGCCGACGTGCTGACGAAGGGCGCCTGGACCCCGGTCGAGCGCTTCGGCGTGGATGCGGTCATGCCCGGCGCCGCCTGGCGCGCCGAGTGCCTGGCCGCGGACGGCTCCTCCTTCGCCGTGTTCATGGGCGCCGACAAGGTCGGCGAGGTGCACTGGACCATGACCGGCCGCCACAGCGTCAGCAACGGCCTCGCCGCGCTCATG
>DASUDN010000037.1:0-7269 GCA_036275595.1 Moraxellaceae bacterium | reverse complement strand
TCTTCCTCGATGGAGGAGGCCAGCGCGGAGTTGCCGAGGTTGCCGTTGATCTTCACCAGGAAGTTGCGGCCGATGATCATCGGCTCCAGCTCCACGTGGTTGATGTTGGCCGGGATGATGGCGCGGCCGCGGGCGACCTCGGCGCGCACGAACTCGGGGGTGATCTCGGCCGGGATGGCGGCGCCGTAGCTCTGCCCCGGGTGCTGCTGGGCCAGCAGGCCGGACTCCAGCGCCTGCCGGCGCTTCAGGTTCTCGCGGATGGCGATGTATTCCATCTCGGGGGTGATGATGCCGCGCTTCGCGTAGTGCATCTGCGTGACGTTGGCACCCGCCTTCGCGCGGCGCGGGGTGCGCAGGTGGGCGAAGCGCAGGTGCGCCAGGGACGGGTCGGCCAGGCGCTCGCGGCCGTAGGCCGAGCTCAGGCCGGCGAGGACCTCGGTGTCGCCGCGCTCGGCGATCCAGCCACTGCGCACGTCCGGCAGGCCCTGGCGGATGTCGATGCGCACCGCCGGGTCGGTATAGGGGCCGGAGGTGTCGTAGACCACGACGGGCGGGTTCTGCTCGCCGCCGAAACCGGTGGGCGTGTCGGTCAGGGTGATCTCGCGCATGGGCACGCGGATGTCGGGGCGGGAACCCTCGACATACACCTTGCGCGAGGCGGGAAACGGGGCAAGGGCGGCGCGGTCGGCCTCGGCGGTCTCGCTGAGGACTTTCTCGGGGGCATTCATGGCGGATTCTCGGCAGGCACGCGGCGCCGGCGGGGCGCGCGGCAGGAAGTCGGTCACTATAGCGACGGCCCCGCGGGCGGGCAAGGCGAGCCGACCGGCCGGATCATGAAAAAACCCTGATTTTTCAGGGCTTTTCCGCATTGCAGACCGATCCGGCGAGGTCGCGCGGCGGTGGCCGGGAGGGGGCTGTTTCACCCCGCCCGCGTCATTGCAATAGAGCAGCCGTTTGCATAGGCTGGCGGCTCATTTCGGGTTCACTGAAGAGCCGTTTTCCATGCGCAAGACCCTCCCCGCCCTTTCCACGCTGTCGCTGGCGCTGCTGCTGGGCACCCCCGCCTTCGGCCTCGACCTCAACGAAGCCTACGAGAAGGCGCGGCAGAACGACCCCAACTGGCTGGTCGCCCGCAACACCTACCTCGCCGACAGCCGCGAGGACGCGGTCGGCCTGGGCGGCCTGCTGCCGACCGTGGCCGCCAACGGCAGCGTGTCGCAGAACACCTTCGACGCCGACACTGGCGGCAGCGTGGACTTCGACGCCACCCAGTGGGCCATCAAGGCCACGCAGCCGCTGTTCCGCCCGGATGCCTGGTTCAACTACCAGCGCTCCCGCGCCAGCGCCTCCGCCGCCGAGGCCACCTATCGCAGCCAGGAGCAGGCCCTGGCCCTGCGCGTGTCCCAGGCCTACTTCGGCGTCCTGTCCGCGCAGGAAACCCTGGCCTATGCCCAGGCCGAGGAAGCCGCCTTCGGCCGCCAGCTCGACCAGGCGCAGCAGCGCTTCGACGTCGGCCTGATCGCCATCACCGACGTGCTGGAGGCCCGCGCCTCCTTCGACAGCTCGCGCGCCAACCGCATCGCCGCCGAGGCCGCGCTGCAGGCCGCGCAGGAAAACCTGGCCGTCGTCATCGGCGAGGCCCCGGGCGGCCTGGTGCCGCTCAAGCCCGACGCGCCCATGGTCAAGCCGGTGCCGGCCGACCCCGAGTCCTGGGTCGCCCTCGCGCGCGAGCGCAACCCCGACCTGCTGGTGGCCCGGCAGAACGAGCAGGTGGCCCGCGCCGCCAGCCGCCAGGCCAAGTCGGGTTACCTGCCGACGGTGGACCTGTACGGCAGCTACTCCAGCCTCGACCGCAGCGTGACGCCCGCCACCGCGCCGGCGGCCCTGTCGATGAACTCGCAGAACGGCACCACCACCAGCGTCGGCCTGGAGGCCAGCTGGGTGCTGTTCGCCGGCGGCCGCACCTACAACGCCAGCAAGCAGGCCAGCTACCGCGCCGCCGCCGCCCAGGACGCCGCCATCGGCACCGAGAAGCAGGTGGTCAACACCACGCGCACCGCCTTCAACAATGTCAGCGCCGACGCCTACCGCGTCGAGGCGCGCAAGCAGGCGGTCGCCTCCAGCGAGGCCTCGCTGGACGCCACCCAGGCCGGCTACGAGGTGGGAACGCGCAACATCGTCGACGTGCTGCTGGCGCAGCGGAACATGTATGCCGCCAAGCGCGATTACGCCGCGGCCCGCTACGACTATGTGCTGAACAGCCTGCGCCTCAAGGCGGCCAGCGGCCAGCTGACCGAGGTGGACATCCGCGAGCTCAACGCCTGGCTGGACCCGCACGCCAGCGTCATCAGCGCGCCGGACAAGCCCCTCGAGGAGCCGGCCGCCGCGCCGGCGCCCGCCCCGGCCAGCAAGAAGCGCTGAGGCGGCGTCCGTCCGGACACCGCCCCTGGAAAAAGGCCGCCCCGCGCGGCCTTTTTTCATGCCGCCGCCGTTCCGGACGTTCGGCCGGCGGGCGGACGCCGCGGTCAGGGATAGAGGCGGGCGACCAGGGCGGTGACGGCCGTCTCGACGCGCAGGATGCGCGGCCCCAGGTGCACCGCGCGGAAGCCGGCGGCCTGCAGCAGGTCGACCTCGTAGGGGATGAAGCCGCCCTCGGGGCCGATGGCGAGGGTGACCGGAGCCGCGATGGCCACCGGACAGGGCTCGGCCGCGACCGGATGCGCGACCAGGCCGACGCTGCCGCGGCAGAGGCCGGGCAGGCGGTCCTCCACGAAGGGCTTGAAGCGCGGCTCCAGCGCCACCTCCGGCAGCACGGTGTCGCGCGCCTGTTCGAGGCCGAGCAACAGCTGCTCGCGCACCGCCTCCGGCGCCAGCCACGGCGAGTCCCAGAAGCTCTTCTCCACGCGGTAGCTGTTCATGAGCACCAGGCGGCGCACACCCATCGCGGCCACGGTCTGGAACACGCGCTTCAGCATCTTGGGACGGGGCAGGCCGAGCAGGAGGGTCAGCGGCAGCTTGGGGGGCGGTGCCTGCTCCAGGACGAACTCGAGTTCCAGGGCGTCGCGGTCGAGCGCGGTGATCACGCCCTCCCCCATGAGTCCGCCCAGCAGGCCCACGCGCAGGCAGTCGCCGGCGGCGGCGCGGTGCACCTCGCGCACGTGCTGCAGGCGGCGCCCGGTGAGGCGCGCGCGACCGGGCGCGGGACAGTCGTCAGGCGTGAGCAGGAGCAGGTTCATGCGGGCCCAGGGCGGCGATCAGCTCGAGCTGGCGGCCGAGGGCGCCACGGTTGCGCAGCAGCACCTCGCGCGCGGCCTGCACGCGGGCGTTGGCCACTTCAGGATGGTCGAGCAGGGCGCAACAGGCCTTGGCCAGGTCGTCCGCCGCCACCAGCTGCAGGGCGCCGGCGGCAACGAGCTCGTCGGCGATGGTCTGGAAATTGTGGATGTAGGGGCCGGAGAGCGTGGGCACGTCCAGGGCCATGGGCTCCAGCACGTTGTGCCCGCCCACCGGCACCAGCGAGCCGCCGACGAAGGCGACGTCGGCCAGCGCGTACCAAAGCATCATCTCGCCCATGGTGTCGCCGAGCAGCACCGCCGTCTCCGGCGTCACCGCGTCGTTGCGGCTGCGCCGCGCCAGCGTGAAGCGCTTGGCCAGCACCGTGCTCGCCACGTTCTCGAAGCGCTCCGGATGCCGCGGCACCAGGATCAGCAGGGCGTGCTTGTGGCGGGCGCGGATGGCGGCGAAGGCCATGAGCACCGGGATGTCCTCGCCGGAATGGGTGCTGGCCGCGACGATGACCAGGCGATGGGCCAGCTTCCACGTTACGTGCAGATCGTGGGCGCGCGCCTCGATGTCCGCCGGCGGCGTGATGTCGAACTTGACGCTGCCGGTGACCGCCACGCGGTCCGCGGGCACGCCCAGCGCGCGGAAGCGCGCGGCGGTGGCCTCGTCCTGGGCCGCCACTTGCGCCAGCTGCGCGAGCATGGGGCGCGCCAGCCAGCCGGCGCGCGCGTAGCCGCGCGCGGAGCGTTCGGACAGGCGCGCGTTCGCCAGCAGCACGGGAATGCCGCGCCGGTGCGCGGCGTGGATCATGTTCGGCCACAGCTCGGTTTCCATGATCACCAGGGCGACGGGCTTCACACGGCGCAGGAACAGCGCCCAGGACCAGGGCAGGTCCCAGGGCGCGTAGGCATGGCGCACGGCATCGCCCCACAGCGCCTGCACGCGCGCGGAACCGGTGGGCGTCATGGAACTGATGAAGACGGGGGCGCCGGGATTGGCCTTGCGCCAGGCATTGACGAGCGGGGCGGCGGCGAGCGTTTCGCCCACGGAGACGGCGTGCACCCAGAGCCCGCCCTGCATGTCGGGGATGCCGAAGCCCAGGCGCTCGCCCACCCGCTTCAGGTATTCCGGCGCCCGGCGCGCGCGCCACAGCAGGCGCAGCAGCACGAACGGCAGCAGCAGGTGGAAGAGCACTGTGTAGAAGAGACGCGCCACGCGTTAGCCTATTCTGGTAATGGTCCGGCGATGCCGGGCATGCCCGTCTGCGCGGGCTGTATCCCCGGGTGGACCCGGGTCCGCCACCCCGGGGGAAGGTGGCCTTCGACGCATCGATTCGGGGCAGCAGAAAGCGTGCCTGTTCCCCTCCGGCCCCATGCCAGCCATCGTCCTGATGGTCGCTGTCGGGAATTGTGCAAAAAACCGGCGTGCTATACCAGCCGGGGTACGAAAAAAGCCCCGGACGGCCGTCACAATTCTCATGCAGAATTGCCCGCCCCCCATGCCTCCTTCGAATAGTCCCTCCCGGGCTTCTCGCATACACTCCCGGCCATGCAAACGATCAAGACGGACATCCTCATCTTCGGCGGTGGAATCGCCGGCCTCTGGCTGCTGAACCGGCTGCGCGCCGCCGGCTACAGCGTCCTGCTCCTGGAGCAGGACCGCCTGGGGGGACAAGAAACCCTGAACGCCAACGGCATCATCCACGGCGGCCTGAAGTTCGGGCTGTCGGCGATGCTGCGCGACATCGAAGCCCTCGAGGACATGCCCGCCCTGTGGCGCGCCTGCCTGTCCGGCAACGGGGACGTCGACCTGTCCACGGTGAAAGTGCTGTCGGAGCACCAGTACATCTGGTCCGAGGCCAGCCTCGCCGCGCGCGCGACCACCTTCTTCGCCTCGCGTCTCATCACCGGCCACGTCGAGGCCGTGGCGGGCGAGGAGCGGCCCGGCCCCTTCCAGCACGAGGCCTTCAACGGCCCCGTCTACCGCCTCTCCGACCTCGTCATCGACATGCCGTCGCTGGTGCAGGCCCTGGTCAGCGAGCACAAGCGCTGCATCTACAAGATCAGCCCGCAGACCTGCCACCTCGAGACCGACGACCGCCACAACACCACGGCGGTCTTCATCACCGCCGCCGGCATGGAACCCATCCGCATCCACCCCACCGCCGTCATCCTGGCCGGCGGCCAGGGCAACGCCGCGCTGCTGGAGGACATCGGCCTGCACGAGCCCGCCATGGAGCGGCGCGAGGTGCACATGGTGATGCTCAAGCGCGCCGGGCTGCCGCCCCTGTGGGCGCACTGCCTGGGGGCCAGCCGCAATCCCCGCATCACCATCACCACCCACCCCACCCGCGACGGCGAGAGCCTGTGGTACCTGGGCGGGGACCTCGCCGACGAAGGGGCGGGGCGCGACGAGCGCCTGCAGATCGACAAGGCCCAGCGCGAGCTCAAGGAACTGCTGCCCTGGGTGGACCTGCGGGGTGCCCGCTACAAGACGCTGAAGATTGCCCGTATCCTTCCCGCCGGGGACCGGGGCCTGCTGCGGCCGGACAATGCCTACGTGCAGGGCATCGGCAACAACATCCTGACCTGGCCCTGCAAGCTGACCCTTGCTCCCAACCTGGGGCGCCAGGTACTGGCGCACCTGGAGAAGGAAGGCGTCAAGCCCGAACACGAGCAGCCCATGGATGCGCTGCCCCTACTCTTTCCGGAAATTGGACAGCCGATCTGGGAAACCCTTTTCACCTGATGCTCGCCCCACAATTCGACAAGAGGTTGCTGGCCCCGAAGCACTGGCCCGTCTGGTTGCTCGTGGGCCTCGTGTGGCTGCTCGCGCAATTGCCGTGGGCGGTCCAGTTGCGCCTTGGCGCCGGCCTCGGGTGGCTGCTCTACCGCCTGCTCGGCCGCCGCGTCGAGGACACCCGCACCAACATCCGCCTCTGCTTCCCCGACAAGACCCCGGCGGAACAGGAGGCCATGGTGCGGGACGTGTTCCACAACGCCGGCCTCACCCTGTTCGAAACCGCCAACGCCTGGTTCCGTCCCAGCGAGTTCTACCGCCCCCGCTTCACGCTGGAGGGACTGGAGCACCTGCGCGCGGCGCAGGCCAACGGGCGCAGCGTGCTGCTGCTGGGCGCGCACTACAGCATGATGGACCTGGGCGCGAGCATGGCGTCGCTGTATTTCAAGGTCGACACGGTCTACCGCCAGCAGAAGAACCCGGTGCTGGAATACATGATGACCACGCGCCGCCTGCGCTACCATCAGTGGGCCATCCCGCACGAGGACATGCGCCACCTGATCCGCGCCCTCAAGGGCGGGCACATCGTCTGGTACACCCCCGACCAGGATTTCGGCCTGCGCCACGCGGTGTTCGCGCCCTTCTTCGGGGTGACCGCCGCCACCATCACCACGCCCACCCGCCTCGCCCGCATCGCCGACTCCGCCGTGATGATGGTGCACTTCCATCGCGTGGGTGACCGCGAGGAATACCGGATGACGCTGCTGCCGCCGCTGGAGAACTATCCTTCCGGCGACGAGGTGGCGGACGCGACCCGGGTCAACCAGGCCCTGGAATCCTGCATCCGGCGCGCGCCGACGCAGTACATGTGGTACCACCGCCGCTTCAAGACGGTGCCGCCGGGCGGTCGCTTCCCCTACCAGTACAAGGCCAAGGAGCTGCGCTACCAGCGCGAGGCCGCCGCACGTGCGGCAGCGGCCCGTGACGCCGCGGCGCGCGAGACGCGCGGGGGCAATCCATGAGTCGCCTGACGGTGGTGCAGGTGCTGCCGGCGCTGGAGGCCGGCGGCGTCGAGCGCTGCACGCTGGAAACCGCGCGCGCGCTGGTGGCCGCCGGCCACCGCTCCATAGTGATCTCCAGCGGCGGCCGCCTCGTCGAGCAACTGCTGCGCGAGGGCAGCGAGCACGTCCCCCTGCCGTTCAAGCGCAAGTCGCCCCTCACCCTGCTGCAGGTGGGCCCGCTGCGCCG
>DASUDN010000036.1:0-6279 GCA_036275595.1 Moraxellaceae bacterium | reverse complement strand
GGTCGCGGAAATGGTGATCGAGAAGGCCAAGCGCCTGGTCGAGCACAAGAAGGACGTGGTGATCCTGCTGGACTCCATCACCCGCCTGGCGCGCGCCTACAACACCGTGATCCCGAGCTCCGGCAAGGTGCTCACCGGCGGTGTCGACGCGCATGCGCTGGAGCGCCCCAAGCGCTTCTTCGGCGCCGCGCGCAACATCGAGGAAGGCGGCTCGCTGACCATCATCGCCACCGCCCTCATCGACACCGGCTCCAAGATGGACGAAGTGATCTTCGAGGAGTTCAAGGGCACCGGTAACCAGGAAATCAACCTGGACCGCCGCATCGCCGAAAAGCGCGTGTTCCCGGCCATCAACATCAAGAAGTCCGGCACCCGCCGCGAAGAGCGCCTGATGGGCGAGGACGAGCTCAAGAAGGTGTGGATCCTGCGCAAGCTGCTGCACCCGATGGACGAGATCGCCGCCATCGAGTTCCTGCTCGACAAGATGAAGGACGCCAAGACCAACGAAGAATTCTTCGAAATGATGAAACGGAAGTAATCGTCCGCGCATTGGTCTGGAAAGAAGCCCGCTCCTTGCGGGCTTTTTTGTGCGCCCAAGCCGAAGCCGCCGGGCACCGCTGTGGCTCCCGCCCCGCCTCCTGCGAAGACTGGGCGCTGGGGTAGGGGCGCCCTGCCCTGCGGCAGGGACGCCCCTACCCCATCACCCTAACCTTTTCGTGTGCCCGGGCAGCGCCCACCCCCAGTGGCCGGCGGCATCGGCTGCGCCTCGCCTCAAGGGCGAAGGACGCGCTCTGTCGAGCGCAATGCGGGGCTCTGGTGGGGCGGCTGCCTTTGGGGTGTGAGGCGAGGCGCAGCCGATGCCGCCGGCCACGGACCCTGGCACTTGCCGGGGGCACAACGGGAAGTGTGGGGGTGATGGGGTGAGGGTGGTCCTGCCGGAGGGCGGGACCGCCCTCGCCCCAGCGCCCGAAAAGCACCGGCGGTGCGATGGCAATGAAGGGGCCGGGGCCGGCAGCAAAGGCCGCCGGCGAGGCTCAGTGCACCGAGTTCATCAGCTCCTCGAGCAACTGCAGGAAGTTGTCCCGGAACGCCTCCGCCCCGTAGCGGTCGAACTGCGCGCGCCGGTAGCGGAAGGTGATGGTGAGCTCCCCGCGCAGCGTCACCACGCCCACCGCCACGCCCATGGGCATGCGCGTCGGCGAGGAGAAGCGGATGGCGGTGATGCGCCCGGCCTTGCCCGCGGGGTCGGGGATGTCGGGCACGCGGCCCAGGTTGTTCAGCACCGCGGTGTCGACCACGAAGTTGCCGGTCAGCGGCATCAGGTTGGTGAGCTGCTTGCGCACCGGCCCCGGCAGCACCTGCGCCAGGTTGAGGAGGTCCACCAGCAGGCCCGCGGTCTCGTCGCTCTTGTACTTCTGCGTCTGCTCGGTGATGGCCGCCAGCGCCTGCTCGTAACTGCGACGGTCGGCCGCCTTCGTGGCCACGTTCACCCACAGCGAGAAATTGCCCACGCCTTCCTGGCGCCAGGTGATGGGGCGGAAGTTCATCACGTTCATCAGGGTGACGCGGCCGGTGCTCTCGTTGCGCTGTGTGTTCCAGCGCTCCACCGCCAGGTGCAGCAGCGCGGCCAGCACGTCGTTGAGGGTGGAGCGGCCCAGGCGCAGCTGGCCGAGCGCCTCGGTCTGTTCGCGCGTGAAGGTGTGCGAGACAAAGGACAGGCCGGCCTTGTTCTCGCCGAACACGGGCGCGATGCGCGTCGGCAGCTGCACCGAGCGCCCCAGGTATTCCAGCAGGCGGCGGGCGCGGCGCAGGCGGTCGGGCATGCTCTTGGCGCCGAACTCGCGGCCCAGCTGGCGCGCCTTCACCACGTCGATGTCGCCGGGCAGGCCGTCGTCCACGCCGGCGTAGCTGCGCATCATCGACAGCAGGAAGCGGTAGGCGCCGGCGGCGTCGGTCACCACGTGGCTCATCTTGAAGAACAGCCAGTCGCCCTGCGGGTGGTGGGCGATCAGGAGGCGGAAGGGCGGCGCGTTCTCCAGCAGCAGGCGGCGCGTGTAGAAGGAGTCGCGTGCGGCCTCCACGGCCTCGTCGTCGGCGCACTCGATGCGCAGCACCGGATCCTCGTCGGCGCGGTCGATCAGCTCCCACTCGTAGGTGCGCCCGCCCGGCTGGACGGGGTGCTGGCGCACCGAGGCCAGCGGATGGCGGCGCATGGCGGCCGCGGCCGCCTTCTCCAGTTCCTGCTCGTCCAGGCGCCCCGAGAAGCGCAGGTCGAGCTGGATGCCCATGGGCTCCTCCGCGCTCTCGAGGTGGTGGAAGAGCTCGTCGGTGACGGAGAAGGAGAAGCGGGTGGTCATTGTTGTTGTCCTGCTACTGCCGGGGCGGGCCTAGGCGTCCGAAAGGTCGGCCCCCACCTTGCCACGCTGCTGGCGGTAATGCGAGGGGGAGGAGCCGTAGATGCGCTTGAAGGCCTGGCTGAAGGCGGTCTCGGAGCCGTAGCCCACCATCTCGGCGATGCGGCACACCGGCTGCTGGGTGTGGCGCAGCTGCCAGAGCGCGAGGCGCATGCGGTGCTCGGCCAGGTAGCTGAGGGGCGGCTGGCCCATGACGGCGCCGAAGCGCTCGGCGAAGGCCGAGCGCGACAGGCAGGCGATGCCGGCCAGGTCGGGCACCGTCCAGGGATGGCCGGGGCGCTGGTGGATGGCGGCCAGCACCGGCGACAGCGCGGGGTCGCGCAGCGCGCGCAGCCAGTTGTTGGTGCCCTCGGGCAGGCCCTCGACGTACTCGCGCACGCACTCGATGAAGAGGATGGAGACCAGGCGGTTGATGATGGCCTGGTGGCCGGGCCGGCCGGAGCCCTCGATGGCCAGGAAGTCCAGGCCGATGCGCAGCCAGTCGGGCGGGCTCTCGTTGATGCTGCGCATGATCAGCACCGGTGGCAGCGCCGCCAGCAGCGGCTTGCCCAGCTCGGCGTCCAGCATGCAGCGCGCGGACAGCAGGGTGGTCGCCGCGCCGACGCCGCCCAGCTTCACGAGCTCGCGGTTATGGCCCTGGATGAAGGGCACCAGGTCGGGCAGGCCGGCCGGCGGCGTGGCCAGGCGCTCGCCGGTGAGGGCGTGGTCGCGGCCGTTCATGATCACGGCGATGTCGCCGGGCTCCAGGCAGACGGGGTCCTCGCCGGCCGGGTAGACCCAGGCCTGGCCGGTCAGGACCAGGTGGAAGCCGGCCCGGCCTTCGGTGCGGAAGTCGAAGGCCCAGGGCGCATTGGCCTGGATATAGCGGAATTCGCCCCCGGACAGATGAATGTCGTCCAGGATCTGGCTGAGGGTGTCCATACTTGAGGCTGAGGTTTCAGGCGTTTGACGCCGGTTTTTCGGCGCTTCGATTATGTCGGTCAATGTGACATTACTCAATGATATGGTTCATCCGCTCCCTACTGCCCCAGGAGGACACCATGACAACGACAACGGCTCCGCTTCCTGCTCTCTCGTGGTCCGACCCCAAGCGCTACCTCTGGCTGCTCAGCCCCGCCATCCCGCTGCTCGGGGTGATGATCGTCGCACTCTACAGCATCACCGGCGTAGGCGTCCTTGCCTGGGGCGGGCCCTTCATCGTCTATGTGCTGGTGCCCGTCCTGGACTGGCTGATCGGCACCGACAAGACCAACCCGCCCGAGTCCGCGGTCGCCCAGCTCGAGAACGACCCCTACTACCGCGCCATCGTCTACGCCTACATCCCGTCGCAGTTCATCACCACCATCTGGGG
The DNA here is from genome assembly GCA_036275595.1 of Moraxellaceae bacterium. Taxonomy (GTDB): domain Bacteria; phylum Pseudomonadota; class Gammaproteobacteria; order Pseudomonadales; family Moraxellaceae; genus UBA2031. Next base: position 2,514 of record DASUDN010000036.1, on the reverse strand, counting down.
CGGCTGGCTCTTCGTGCACGAGGCGCATTCGCTGTTCGCGCAGATCGGCCTGATCCTGAGCGTGGGCGCCATCAACGGCCTCGCCATCAACACCGGCCACGAGCTCTCGCACAAGCGTGACGCCCTGGGCCGCTGGATGGCCAAGCTGACCCTGGCTCCCACCGCCTACGGCCATTTCTATACCGAGCACGTGCGCGGCCACCACAAGAACGTGGCGACGCCGGACGACCCCGCCAGTTCCAAGATGGGCGAGAGCTTCTGGGAATTCCTGCCGCGCACCATGATCGGCAGCGTGATCTCCGCCTGGAAGATCGAGGGCGAGCGCCTCGGCCGCATGGGCAAGGGCGTGTGGACCCTGGAGAACGACAACCTGCAGGCCTGGGGCCTGACCGTGCTGTTCTTCGGCGCGCTGACGCTGTGGCTGGGCTGGGGCGTGCTGCCCTTCCTGCTGCTGCAGGCCTTCTACGCCGCCTCCCTGCTGGAAGTGATCAACTACATCGAGCACTACGGCCTGCTGCGCCAGAAGGGCGCCGACGGCCGCTACGAGCGCTGCACCCCGCAGCACTCCTGGAACAGCAACCACATCGTGACCAACCTGGTGCTGTACCAGCTGCAGCGCCACTCCGACCACCACGCCAACCCCACGCGCAGCTTCCAGGCCCTGCGCCACTTCGACGACAGCCCGCAGCTGCCCTCCGGCTACGCGTCGATGCTGATCCCGGCCTACCTGCCGCCGCTGTGGTTCCGCCAGATGGACCCGCTGGTGGCCGCGCACTACCAGGGCGACCTGACCCGCGCCAACATCGTGCCGCGCAAGCGCGCCGCGCTGCTGGCGAAGTGGCAGGGCAAGACCGGCGCCGGCCTGGCCAGTGCCGAAGGCACGCCGGGCGCCGCCGCCACCGCGGCGGCCCTGCCCGCGCATGCCGGTGTGCGCCGCTTCCGCTGCACCGATTGCGGCTACATCTACGACGAGCGCCAGGGCTGCCCGCGCGAGGGCTTCCCGGCCGGCACGCTGTGGGAAAAGATTCCCGACACCTGGCCGTGCCCGGATTGCGCGGTGCGCGAGAAGGTGGACTTCGAGGCGCTGCCGGACTGATCCCCGGGGGGGGATGTCGGCCGACGCCACACGCCGCAGCTTGCTGCGGCGTTTTCTTTTGGGGCGGGCGAGAACGGAGGGGGCGGGCGGCGCGGCGCGCGCGTCAGCCCTTGCGCAGCTGCGCGAACTTCTGCCGGAACTTGGCGACCTTGGGCGCCACCACCGCCATGCAGTAGCCCTGGTAGGGATTGCGCGCGAAATAATCCTGGTGATAGGCCTCGGCGGGCCAGAAGGGCACGTCGTCCTCCACCACCTGCGTCACCACGGGGCCGGGATAGACGCGCTCGCGCTCCAGCTCCGCGATCACCTCGCGCGTGATGCGCGCCTGCGCCTCGTCCTGGCAGAACACCACCGAGCGGTACTGCGTGCCCACGTCATGGCCCTGGCGGTTGAGCGTGGTGGGGTCGTGGATCCCGAAGAAGATGTGCAGCAGGTCGCGGAAGCCGATGACGCTGTTGTCGAAGGTGATCTCGACCACCTCGGCATGGCCGGTGGCGCCGCTGCACACCTGCTCGTAGCCGGGGTTGGGGCGGGCGCCGCCGGCGTAGCCGCTGACCACGGCGCTCACGCCGCGCAGCTCGCGGAACACGGCGTCCAGGCACCAGAAGCAGCCGCCCCCCAGTACTGCGGTTTCCATCGTCATCGCATGTCTCCTTGCAGGTCGTGCCCGGCCAGGTCGTGACCGCCGCGCCGGGGGCGTGCGGCGCCGCCCGGATCAGAAGCTCGAGCCGGGCTGCGCCAGGAACGCCAGCTCCGCCGCGGTGGAGGCGCGGCCCAGGACGGCGTTACGGTGCGGATAGCGGCCAAAGCGGTCAATGATGGCCTTGTGGCGCCGCTCGAAGTCCAGGTTGAACTCCAGCCCGGGCTCGCTGTACAGGCGCAGCGCCTCCTCATGGAGTTGCGCCGACTCGCTGTGCATCCAGGGCAGGTAGAGGAAGGCGCGCTCGCGCGGCGGCAGGGCGGCGGCGAGGCCGGCGCGCACCGCCTCCTGCGCCAGCACCAGCGCCATGCCGTCCCAGGCAAAGGCCTGTGCGCTGTCGCGGTAAAGGTTGCGCGAGAGCTGGTCCAGCAGCAGGACCTCGGCCAGCCGGCCGCGCGCGGTGTCGCGCCAGGCGGCCAGCTCGCCGCGCGTGGCGGCGGCGTGCCAGTCGCCGAAGCGCTCGCGCAGCTGCGCGTCGAAGGCCGCGTCCTTCTTCCACCAGCTGGCTTCCGGGATATCCTGGAACCAGAAGCGCAGCAGGAGTTCCGGGTCGCGGTCCATGGGCGCTCCTTGCGTGGGGCTTACTTGCCGGCGGGGCGCTTGGGGCGCGGCTTGGCGGGCGCCCGGCCGGCGGGCGCCGCGGGCTTGCCGCCGGTGTCGCGCGGCGGCAGGCCGGTGTGCTGCGTCAGCACCCTGCCCTTCTGCGGCTTCACCTTGA
>DASUDN010000035.1:0-34592 GCA_036275595.1 Moraxellaceae bacterium | reverse complement strand
GACACAGCAGATGAGGTAATCCCATGGCCGGTCACAGCAAATGGGCCAACATCAAGCACCGCAAGGAGCGCCAGGACTCCAAGAAGGCCAAGGTCTTCACCAAGTACCTGCGTGAACTGACCGTGGCCGCCCGCATGGGCGGCCCCAGCGAAGCGGACAATCCCCGCCTGCGCGCCATCGTCGCCAAGGCGCTGAGCGCCAACATGAGCCGCGACGTCATCAACCGCGCCATCCAGCGCGGGGCCGGCGGCGAGGACGACAAGAAGCTCGACGAGCTGACCTACGAGGGCTATGGCGTCGGCGGCGTCGCCGTGCTGGTCGAGGCCATGACCGACAACATCAACCGCACCGTGTCCGAGGTGCGCCACGCCTTCAGCAAGAACGGCGGCAACCTCGGCACCAACGGCTCGGTCGCCTACCTGTTCAGCAAGCGCGGCGAAATCACCTTCGCGCCCGGCACCGACGAGGACAAGGTGATGGAGCTCGCCCTCGAGGCGGGCGCGGACGACGTGCAGTCGGACGAGGACGGGGTCACCGTCATCACCTCGCCGGAGTCCTTCGGCGCCGTGCTGGACGCCCTCACCTCCGCCGGCCTCACGCCCGAGAACGCCGAGGTGACCATGTCCGCCTCCACCCAGGCCGACATCACCGACGTGGAGCAGGCCGAGAAGATCATGAAGATGATCGACATGCTGGAAGACCTGGACGACGTCCAGGAGGTCTACAGCAACGCCAGCTTCACCCCCGACGTCATGGCGGCCCTGAGCAAGTAGGCCTCCCGCCGCCCCGGGCCTGCCGCCCGGGGCGGCAGGCCCGCGCCGGAGACTCCGCCATGCCCCTCATCCTCGGCATCGACCCCGGCTCCCGCATCACCGGCTTCGGCGTCATCGACTCCGACGGCTCGCGTCACCGCTACGTGGCCTCCGGCTGCATCCGCATGGACCCCGAGCTCACCCTGCCCGCGCGCCTGCAGCGCATCTACGCGGGCGTGGCCGAGATCGTCACCACCTACCATCCCGCGCAGGCGGCCATCGAGCAGGTCTTCCTGTCCAAGAACGCGGACTCGGCCCTCAAGCTGGGCCAGGCCCGCGGCGCCGCCATCGTCGCGCTGATGAACCACGGCCTGCCGGTCGCCGAGTACTCGGCGCGGCAGGTGAAGCTGGCCGTGGTGGGCCGGGGCGCGGCCCTCAAGGAACAGGTGCAGCACATGGTGGTGCAGATGCTGGGCCTGGCGAAGGCCCCCCCGGCCGACGCCGCGGATGCCCTGGCCATCGCCATCACCCATGCGCAGGCGGCCAGCACCCTGGCCCGCCTCGGCGTGGCGGAGCGGCTGTCGGGGGGACGGGCCCGCCAGTGACGCCCGCGCACTACTGTACGTGTAGCCAGTTATCCCCCCTCTATGCTACTAATGGCCGGTATTACCCCGGCCCCTACTGGAACTGACGTGATCGCCCGCCTGCAGGGACAACTCATCGAGAAGCAGCCGCCCGTCCTGGTCGTGGATGTCCATGGCGTCGGCTATGAACTGGAAGCGCCCATGAGCACCTTCTACAAGGTCACGCTCGGCGCCCCCGTCACCCTGTTCACCCACCAGGTCGTGCGCGAGGACGCCCACCTCCTGTTCGGCTTCGCCTCGCGCGACGAGCGCGACCTGTTCCGCACCCTGCTGAAGGTCAACGGCGTGGGCCCCAAGCTGGCGCTCGCCATCCTCTCCGGCATGGAGGCGGACGCCTTCGCCGCCTGCGTGCGCCAGGGTGACGTCGCCACGCTGGTGCGCATCCCCGGCGTCGGCAAGAAGACCGCCGAGCGGCTGGTGATGGAGCTGCGCGACCGCGTCGGCGACGGCCCCGCCGGCCTGCCCTCCTTCGCCGCCAGCGAAGGCCCGGCGACGCCGGAGCGCGACGCCGTCACCGCCCTCATCGCCCTCGGCTACAAGGCCGCGGAAGCGGAGCGGGCGGTGGGCAAGCTCAAGACCGACAACGCCTCGGCGGAGGACCTGATCCGCCAGGCCCTGAAGGGAATGGTGAAGGCATGAGCCTCCTCGATACCGACGAGCGCCTGGTCGGCGCCTCCCCCGCGCCCGGCCGGCGCGAGGAAGCCATCGACCGCGCCATCCGTCCCACCTCGCTGGCCGACTACATCGGCCAGCCCCAGGTGCGCACGCAGATGGAAATCTTCATCCACGCCGCGCGCACCCGCCGCGAGGCGCTGGACCACACCCTCATCTTCGGCCCGCCCGGCCTCGGCAAGACCACGCTGGCCAACATCATCGCGCGCGAGATGGGCGGCAACCTCAAGTCGACCTCGGGCCCGGTGCTGGAGAAGGCCGGCGACCTCGCCGCGCTGCTCACCAACCTCGAGGCCGGCGACGTCCTCTTCATCGACGAGATCCACCGCCTCTCGCCCGTGGTCGAGGAAATCCTCTATCCGGCCATGGAGGACTACCAGCTCGACATCGTCATCGGCGAGGGCCTGGCGGCGCGCTCCATCAAGCTCGACCTGCCGCCCTTCACCCTGGTCGGCGCCACCACCCGCGCGGGCCTGCTGACCTCGCCGCTGCGCGACCGCTTCGGCATCGTGCAGCGCCTGGAGTTCTACTCCGTGGCCGACCTGTCACGCATCGTCACGCGCTCCGCCCAGCTCCTCAACGTGCCCATCGACGAGGCCGGCGCCGGGGAAGTGGCGCGCCGCGCCCGCGGCACGCCGCGCATCGCCAACCGCCTGCTGCGCCGCGTGCGCGACTACGCCGAGGTCAAGGCCGGCGGCGCCGTGCTGGGCGAGGTGGCGGCGGCCGCCCTGGACATGCTGGACGTGGACCGCCACGGCTTCGACGGCATGGACCGGCGCTTCCTGCTCACCCTCATGGAAAAATTCGGTGGCGGCCCCACCGGCATCGAGTCCCTGGCGGCCGCCCTCTCAGAGGATGCGGGCACCCTCGAGGACGTGATCGAGCCCTACCTGATCCAGCAGGGCTTCGTCATGCGCACCGCGCGCGGCCGCGTCGCCACTCCCCACGCCTACCTGCACTTCGGACTGCCCACCCCGGAGCGCCTGCACGAGCACCTCAAACAGACGGACCTTTTCTGATGAGCTTGCAATTCCCGCTTCCGGAGTTCCAATTCCCTATCCGTGTTTACATTGAAGACACTGACGGGGGGGGCATCGTTTATTACGTTAACTACCTCAAGTTCATGGAGAGAGCGCGCACCGAGTTCCTGCGCCACCTCGGTTTCGAGCACTACCTGCACTCGGACGAGGACTTCATGTTCGTGGTTCGGGGAGCGGACATCCGCTACTTCCAGCCGGCGCGCATGGACGACGCGCTCCTGGCCACCGCCCAGGTCCAATCCCTGGGGCGGGCATCGCTGGTGTTCTCACAGGAGGTGAGACGTGGCGACATAACCCTTGCCGCAGGGACGATCGACATCGCCTGCGTGAAGCGCTCCGACCTCAAGCCGCGAGCGCTGCCCGAGCGACTGAAAGTCCTTCTCAAGCTTCGTTACGGGCATGCCGGGGGGGTGTGATCCCGTCCCGGCAGACAATCGCAACGTACTTCTTCTTACAGGGTGCCCACTCATGAATACCGTACCTGACATGTCGATCTGGCATCTCGTCAGCCATGCCAGCCTGATCGTCCAGCTCGTGATGCTGGCCCTGGTCGGCGCCTCCGTCTATTCCTGGACCATCATCTTCCAGCGCCGCGCCCTGTATGCCGACGCCCGCCAGCGCGCCGACAAGTTCGACGAGACCTTCTGGTCCGGCGGCGACCTCAATGCGCTGTACGAGGCGGTAAGCCGCAACTCCAACCTGCAGGGACAGGAAAGCATCTTTCGCGCCGGTTTCAAGGAATTCCTGCGTCTGCGCGAAAAGGGAGCCGACCCCGATGCGGTCATGCAAGGGGTGCAGCGCGCCATGCGCATCGCGCTGACCCAGGAGCAGCAGCGCCTGGAGGGCAACCTCTCCTTCCTCGCCAGCGTCGGCTCCACCAGCCCCTATGTCGGCCTCTTCGGCACGGTGTGGGGCATCATGACGTCTTTCATCGGCCTCGCGAAGGTGCAGCAGGCCACCCTGGCGGTGGTCGCCCCCGGTATCGCCGAAGCCCTGATCGCCACCGCCATGGGCCTGTTCGCCGCGATCCCGGCGGTGCTGGCCTACAACCGTTACGCCAGCTCCAGCGAATCGCTGCTGACGCGCTACGAGACCTTTGCCGACGAGTTCTCCAGCATCCTCCACCGCGAAACCCACTCGCGCCAGTAAGCGCAAGGGCAGGACACCATGGAAAGCTCATTCCGCCGCGCGCGCCGCAAACCGGTAGCCGAAATGAACGTCGTGCCCTACATCGACGTCATGCTCGTGCTGCTGGTGATCTTCATGGTCACGGCGCCCATGCTGACCGCCGGCGTCAAGGTCGAGCTGCCGAAGGCGGTGGCCGACAACATGGCACTGAAGAATCGCGACCCCCTGATCATTTCCATCAAGGCGGACGGCAGCTACTGGCTCAAGCAGGGCAACAAGGATGATCGCCCCGTGAGCCGCACGGCCCTCCGCGACGCCCTCACCGATGCCCTGCAGGCGACCCCGGAAGCCCCCGTGCTGGTCAATGGCGACAGCAAGGTCCAGTACGGCGCCGTCGTCACCCTGATGGCGAACCTGCAGAAAGCCGGTGTTCCCAACGTAGGCCTACTGACGCAGGCGGAAACGGATGCTTCACGCTGACGCAAGGCCGGCGCCCGTGCTCGAGACGCGGCGCGCCCTCAATCGCTCGCTGCTCCTGCACGTCGGCGTGCTGGGACTGGTGGTGGCCCTGCCCTACCTGCACCAGCCCCCCAAGGTCGTGGAGCCGCCCGCCATCCAGGCAGTCCTGGTGCCCAAGGCCGTGGTGCAGCAGCCGGCGCCCACGCCGGTGGAGGCGCCGCCGCCCCCGCCCGTGCCGGAGCAGATCGAGGTGCCGGAGCCGGTGACGGAGCCGCCCAAGATCGCCCTGCCCAAGGTGAAGCCGGAAGAGAAGCCGACGCCCAGGGTGGCGGAGAAGAAGCCCGAGCCGGTGAAGCCGTTGCTCAAGAAGCCCCTGCTGAACACGGCCGCCATGGACGAGGAAATGAAGTCGCTGCAGCGCGAGATGCAGCAGGCCGAGATGGACCGCATGCGCCGCGAAATGGAAAGCACCGCCACCGCCATGAAGGTGTCGGCCAATGCCGCGCTCATCGACCGCTATCGCGGCATGATCGCGCAGCGGGTCGAATCGAAATGGAACCGGCCGCTGTCGGCGCGCGCGGGCATGACCGCCACCTTGCGCATCAGCATCCTGCCCGGTGGCGAGGTCGCCAACGTGGTGGTGGCCACCAGCAGTGGTGACGCCGCCTTCGACGCCAGTGCCATCGAGGCCGTGAAGCGCGCCAATCCGCTGCCAGTGCCCGACGACCCCACCGTGTTCAGCCAGAGTTTCCGCAACTTCACCCTGAAATTCAGACCGGAAGACCTGTGATGCTCCGCACCCTGCTCCTCAGCCTGTGCCTGCTGGCCGGCCTCGCCCGCGCCGACCTCGTGATCGAGATTACCCGGGGCGCCGACGACGCGCTGCCCATTGCCGTGGTGCCCTTTGGCGGCCCCGTGCCGGCAGGCAACGATCCCACTGCCGACATCGTGCGCGCGGACCTCGAGCGCAGCGGCCGCTTCAAGCCCCTGCCCTACGAGAAGCTGCCGGTACGGCCCACCAGTGGCGGCCAGGTGCTCTATAACGAGTGGCGCGGGGCCAACGTGCCCTTCCTGCTGGTGGGCTCGGCAACCGTGACGCCCGACCAGCGTTACGAATTCCGCTTCGAACTGTTCAGCGTGGACCGCCAGGCCCGAGTGCTGGGCGAGCGCCTGACGGTGCCGGCGGCGCAGTGGCGCGACGCCGCCCACCTCATCAGCGACAAGGTCTTCCAGGCCATCACCGGGGTGCGGGGCGCCTTCTCCACGCGCATCCTCTACGTCAACCAGTACAAGCAGAACGGCCGCCTGCGCTATCGCCTGGAGCTGGCCGATGCCGACGGCCACCGCCCCATCAGCATCCTGGATTCCGCCGAACCCATCCTCTCGCCGAGCTGGTCGCCGGACGGACGCAAGGTGGCCTATGTCTCCTTCGAGAGCGGTCGCCCCGCCATCTTCACCCAGACCATCACCACCCGCGAACGCCAGAAGCTGGCCAGTTTCCGCGGCCTCAACGGCGCCCCTGCCTGGTCGCCCGATGGCAGTCGCCTGGCCCTCACGCTCTCGCGTGACGGCAACCCCGAGATCTACGTCATGAACATCGCCACCCAGGAACTGACCCGGGTGACCAATCACTACGCCATCGATACCGAGCCGCGCTGGCTGCCCGATGGCAGCGGCCTGATCTTCACGTCGGACCGCGGCGGCACGGCCCAGATCTACCGGCTCAACCTCGGCGACAACAGCGTCCGCCGCCTGACCTTCGAGGGCAGCTACAACGGTCGTGGCGACATCAGCCCGGATGGCCGCTACCTCGCCATGGTGCATCGCGAGTCCGGGCAGCGCTTCCAGATTGCCGTCCAGGACCTGCAGACCCAGGTGATGACCATCATCACCCAGTCTGCCCAGGACGAAAGCCCGAGTTTCTCCCCTAACGGCACCCAGCTGGTCTACGCGACCAAGCGCGGCAAGTACGGGGAACTGGGGATTGCCTCCACCGATGGCCGCTTCCAGGTCCGCCTCCCCGCCCGTCTGGGGGAAGTGCGGGAGCCATCCTGGTCGCCTTTCCTGAAATAACGTTTGTTAACAGGCGTCCGTACCAGATTACGTTTATAGTACGCGCCGTTTCCGGGCCCCCGGCCAACCGGGCATTTTGGCCCTGGGGAAATTGTGGTTTTTGCGCTGTTTGACTGCATGGAGAACATGTCATGTTGATTTCCCGAAAGAGCAAGATCGTCGCGGCCACCGTCCTGGCCCTCGGCCTCGCGGCCTGCACCACCAAGCGCGCGGATGTGGCTGACCAGGGCAGCGGGGCGGCCACCGCGGGCGCCAACGGCGGGGCCATCGGCGCCGATGCCTCTGCTGCCAATGTCGGCGGGGGCCTCGACAGCCAGTCCCTGGGGGGCGACGCCAACGGCGCCGGGGCCGGCGCGGGCGCCACCTCCGGCGCTCCCCTGTCGGTCCGCGTCGTCCATTTCGACTACGACAGCGCCGAGCTGCAGCAGGATGCCTACCCCGTCCTCCAGGCCCACGCGGCCTACCTGCGCAGCACTCCCTCCGCGCGCCTGATCGTCGGCGGCCACACGGACGAGCGTGGTACCCGTGAATACAACATGGCGCTGGGCGAGCGTCGCGCCAAGACCGTGGCCGCCTTCCTGGCCAGCAACGGCGCCAAGCCCAACCAGCTCGAGGTCGTGAGCTTCGGCGAGGAAAAGCCGCTGAATACGGAGGATTCCGAGTCCGCCTGGGCCGAGAACCGCCGTGCCGAGCTCAGCTACAGCGCCGGTCAGCCCAAGCCCTGAGCGGGCGGCCGGACCTGCACCCAAGGGGGGCCTCGGCCCCCCTTTTTCATTCCGCTCCGCTCCCCTTCCTGCCCGCGGCACCCCTTTGCCTTGTGCCCGCCCCCGCGCTTCTGTTAGAAGTCAGCAGTTTCCCGGTCTTCAAGGGATTTTCGGCATTTCATCCGCGGGGGTACCATGCGAAAAGGAGCTTCATTCTGGAAAGCCGACTGGCTTGCCGGGGTGGTGATCGTGCTGGCCGTGCTGATCGTTTCGGCGGCCACCGACTTCGTCGACAACATCGAGCGCTTCGCCTATGACATGGGCGTACGCAGCAGCGCCCGGGATCCGGGCGACAAGGTGGCGGTCATCGCCATCGACGACCAGAGCATCGCCAACCTGGGCCGCTGGCCCTGGCCGCGCACCCGGCTGGCCAAGATGGTCACCGACCTCAAGGCGGGGGGCGCCCGCGCCATCGGCCTGCCGGTGATCCTGTCCGAACCGCAGCTGGACCCGGGCCTGGTCGCCCTCCGCGACATCAACGGCTTCTACAACGAGCAGCTCGCCGCCCTGGCCGCGGGCAACCCCGCCATCGCCGAACTGGGCACCCGCCTGGGCGGCGCCGAGGCCCAGCTCAATACCGACCAGCACCTGGCCGATGCCCTGGGCGCGGCGGGCAATGTCGTGCTCCCCATGCAATTCGTCCTGGGCGAGCCGCAGGGCCGTCCCGACCACGCCCAGCCCGAGTACGTGACGCGCAACCAGATCGTCGCCATCCGCGACCGCATTGGCGCCGCCGACGCCGGCTTCCTGCCGCCCGACAGCCTGCAGGCCACCGCGCCCGTCCAGCTGCTCGGCGAGAAGGCCGCCTTCATCGGCCACGTGGCGACCAATCCTGATGCCGACGGCGTGGTGCGCAACGAGCTGCTGCTGGTGCGCCACGACAATGCCTTCTATCCCTCGCTCGCGCTGATGCTGGCCGCCAAGGGCCTCAACCTCGGCCCCGGCGACATCTCGGTGAACCTCGGCGAGGACCTGCGCCTGGGCAAGCTCACCATCAAGACCGACGAATTCATGCAGATGCGCACCTTCTACTACGGAGAGCGCAACGGCCATGAACCGTTCACCGAAGACTCCTTCTTCGACGTGGCCAGCGGCAAGATCCCGCTGACCAAGTACAAGGACAAGATCGTCATCATCGGCCCCACCGCCTACGGCGTCGGCGCTCCCCTGGTGACCCCGATCTCGGCCGGCATGGAACCGGCGCGCATCCTCGCGCACAACGTCGCCAGCATCCTCAACCAGAACTTCTTCATCACTCCCGCCTGGGGCAACGCCCTGCGCTGGGGCATGATCCTGCTCGCGGCCGCCTTCGTGGTGTTCGGCCTGTCCCGGCTCAAGGCCGGTCCTGCCGCCGCCGCGACCTTCGTGTTCGTGCTGGTGCTGGTCACCACGCACTTCGTGCTGATGAAGAGCTCCGGCATCTGGGTGCAGCTCATGCTGCCCGCCTTCATCGTCGTCGCGGGCTATGTGCTCATCACCACCAAGCACTACCTGGTGACGGAAAAGGCCAAGGAAAAGTCCGAAGTGCAGTCGGCCGAGTCCAACCGCCAGCTCGGCCTCGCGCTGCAGCAGACCGGCCAGCTCGACATGGCCTTCGAGAAGTTCCGCAAGTGCCCCATGGACGAAGGCATGGCCGACGTGCTCTACAACCTGGCCCTGGACTACGAGCGCAAGCGCCAGTTCAACAAGGCGGTCTCGGTCTACCAGTACATCGCCGACTACGACCCGAACTTCCGCGACCTGTCGCAGAAGCTGCAGCGCGCGCAGAAGCTGGAGGAGACCGTCATCCTCGGCGGTGGCGCCGGTTCCGCGCAGGCCACCATGATCCTGGCGCCGGGCAGTGACGAGAAGCCCATGCTGGGCCGGTACCAGGTGGAAAAGGAGCTGGGCAAAGGCGCCATGGGCGTGGTCTACCTGGGCCGCGACCCCAAGATCAACCGCGTGGTCGCCATCAAGACCCTGGCGCTCAAGGACGAGTTCGAGGGTGACGAGCTGGCCGAGATCAAGGAACGCTTTTTCCGCGAGGCGGAGACCGCCGGCCGCCTCAACCACCCCAACATCGTCACCATCTACGACGCGGGCGAGGAGCACGACCTGGCCTACATCGCCATGGAGTTCCTGCACGGCCACGACCTCGCGCGCTATACCAAGCCGGATACCCTGCTGCCCGTGCCGAAGGTGGTCAACATCGTGTACAAGGCCGCGCTCGCGCTCGACTACGCGCACCAGCACAACATCGTGCACCGCGACATCAAGCCGGCCAACATCATGTACGACCCCGACAAGGGCAGCATAAAGATCACCGACTTCGGCATCGCGCGCATCACCGACGCCAGCAAGACCAAGACCGGCACCGTGCTGGGCACGCCCACCTACATGTCGCCGGAGCAGGTTGCCGGCAAGAAGGTGGACGGACGCTCCGACCTCTACAGCCTGGGCGTGATGTTCTACCAGATGCTGGCCGGAGTCGCGCCTTTCCGCGGCGAATCCATGGCCACGCTGATGTTCAAGATCGCCAACGAGCCGCACGCGTCGGTGTTCGAGGCGCGCCCCGAGCTGCAGGCCGCCCTGCCCTGCATCGGCGAGGTCATCGACAAGGCCATCGCCAAGGACCCGGAGCAGCGCTACCAGAGCGGCCGCGAGTTCGCCGCGGCCATCAAGGCCTGCGTGGACTCCTGCCGCAAGGACAGCACGGAGCCGCTGGCCGACACGGAATGAACGATGTCCGCACACTCCCCGCCCCCGGGCGGGGGTATAACTAGAACCGGAAACGGACACCCTTGATGAAAGCTCCGATTTTTGCGGGCACCACCGACACCGGTCGCCAGCGCGACCACAACGAGGACGCCTTCGTCATCGCCGCCGACCTCGGCGTCGCGATGGTGGCGGACGGCATGGGCGGCCATGCCGCCGGCGAGGTGGCCAGCGGCATGGCCATCGACACCACCCTCGCCATCCTGCGGCAGACCGCGGGGCTCGCCGCGCGCGACCGCCTCGAGACCTCGCTGCAGGCGGCCAACGCCGGCATCCGCGAGAAGGCGGCCAGTTCGCCCCGCTACAAGGACATGGGCACCACCGTCGTGGCCGCGCTGCTGGACCGGCAGGGCCTGACCGTCGCCCATTGCGGCGACTCCCGCCTCTACCGCCTGCGCCGTGGCGAGCTGCTCGCCCTCACGCGCGACCATTCGCTGCTGCAGGAATTCATCGACAAGGGGCTGTACTCCCCCGAGGAAGCCCGCCAGAAAGTCGCGCGCAACATCCTGACCCACGCCCTGGGGCTCGAGGACCAGGCCCGGGTGGACGTGGCCGAGCATGTGGTGCAGGCGGGCGATCGCTACCTGCTCTGTTCGGACGGTCTCTACGAGATGGTGAGCGACAGCGAGATCGCGGCGCTGCTGGGGCGTCCGCTGCCCCTGGGCGACATCTGCGCGGCACTGGTCGAGCTCGCCAACGCCAAGGGCGGCAAGGACAACATCACGGTGGTGGCCATCGAGACCTGATGCCCGCCGCCTTAAACTTCACGCAACAGACGCCGGCGCCATTTTGTCCGAGACTCTGCCGTAATCACCCCCGTTTCCGAGTGCCCGCCATGATCCGCTTCCGCCTGGCCACCCTCACCTCCCTGCTGGTCGCCGCCTCCCTGGCCCGCGCCGACATTCCCGTGGAGGACCGTCCCCTGACCGCCCCGTCGCCGCGCCCGGCCCAGCTCGCCGGCGGCTCGTCCGCGGCCCCCACCGGGGCCGCCACCGCCGCATCCGCGGGCGCCGCCGCCACTGGTGCCGAGGGCGGCAGCATGTGGCAGCAGTACACGCAGGTGGAGCAATTGCAGCAGCAGATCCAGCAGTTGCAGGGCCTGGTCGAGCAGCAGGGCTTCCTCATCGAGAAGATGCAGAACGACCTGCGCGCCCGCTATACCGACCTCGACCAGCGCCTGAACGCCCAGCAGGAGCTGATCCAGCAGCAACAGCAGGCAGCCGCCGCTGCTGCCGCCGCGGCGAGCAACCCTGCCGCCGCCGGCGCAGCGGGCGCCTCCAGCCCCACCCTGGAAGAGGAAAAGCGCGCCTATCTGGCCGCCTACGACACCTTTCGTGTCGGTGGGCCCGACAAGGCCATTCCGCCCATGCTGGCCTTCGTCAAGCGTTACCCCAACTCCACCTATGCGCCCAGCGCCCACTACTGGCTCGGCGAGTTCTACCTAAATGCCGCCGCCCCGGACCAGGACGCGGCGCAGAAGCAGTTCGACATCGTCCTCGCCAACTATCCCGACAGTCCCAAGGCGCCCGCCGCCCTGTACAAGTCTGGAGCCATCCTGGACCTGCGCGGCAAGCCCATGGAGGCCAAGAAGCGCATGCAGGAGCTGCTGCAGAAGTTCCCCAAGAGCCCCGAGGCGGCCCTGGCCCAGAACTACATCGATGCCCTGGAAAGCGCCAGCAAGCCGGTGGCCGAGGAGCCAAAGGCCAAACCGGCCAGCCAGCCGGCCAGCAAGGCGGGCAGCGCCAAGACCAGCACCTCCACCAGCAAATCTGGCAAGACGGCCAAGGCCAGCAAGGACAAGAAGGCAGCCCAGACCACCAGTCGGAAGAAAAACTGACCGGTTGACTGCCCTGCGATAGAATGGCGGCCCTTTTCGCGCCGCCATGCTGTCGTGTCCGAACTCCGCATCACCGAAATTTTCCACTCCCTGCAGGGTGAAGCCCGCACCGTCGGCCGGCCGACGACCTTCGTGCGCCTGACCGGCTGTCCGCTTCGCTGCAGCTGGTGCGATACCCCCTACTCCTTCAGCGGTGGCTCCCTGATGGCCCTGGACGCTGTCCTGACGGCCGTGCGCGGCCATGGTGCCCGCCATGTCTGCGTCACGGGCGGCGAACCCTTGGCCCAGCCCGAGTGCCTGGAGCTGCTGGCCCGCCTCTGCGACGAGGGTTACGAGGTGTCGCTGGAGACCAGCGGTGCCCTGGATGTCAGCCCGGTCGACCCCCGCGTCAGCCGCGTGGTGGATCTCAAGGCGCCGGGCTCCGGCGAGTCCGGCCGCAACCGCTACGAGAACCTTGCGGTGCTCACGCCGCATGACCAGGTCAAGTTCGTGCTGGCCTCGCGCCAGGATTACGACTGGGCCCGCCTCAAGTGCGACCAGTACCACCTGCCCGAGCGGGTCGGCGACGTCCTGTTCTCGCCGGTGCACGGGGCGCTGGACCCGCGCGAGCTGGCGGAATGGATCCTCGCCGACCGCCTGCACGTACGCCTGCAGATCCAGCTCCACAAGCACCTCTGGAACAACGAGCCCGGCCACTGAACGCCCGGCCGCCCTGGACAGCGCCCATGACCCCAGCCAAGAAAGCCATCGTCCTGCTCTCCGGCGGCCTGGACTCCGCCACCTGCCTTGCCCTGGCCCGCGAGGCCGGCTTCGAGCCCGTGGCCCTCAGCTTCGACTACGGCCAGCGCCACAGTGCCGAGCTCGCGGCAGCCCGCCGCGTGGCCGCCGCCTTCGGCGTGCGCGACCACCGCGTGCTGCGCCTGGACCTAGGCACCATCGGCGGGTCGGCCCTCACCGACGCCTCCATCGACGTGCCCACGCAGGAGTCCACCGGCATCCCGGTGACCTATGTGCCCGCCCGCAATACCGTCTTCCTGGCCTTCGCCCTGGGCCTGGCCGAGGTCAGCGCCAGCGACGACATCTTCATCGGCGTCAACGCTGTGGACTATTCCGGCTACCCGGACTGCCGTCCGGAATTCATCGCCGCCTTCGAGACGCTGGCCAACCTGGCCACCAAGGCCGGCGTGGAAGGCCACCGCATGCACATCCACACTCCGCTGATCGCCCTCAGCAAGGCCGACATCATCCGCACCGGCCTGCGCCTGGGCGTGGACTACGGCCTGACGGTGTCCTGCTACCAGGCCGACTCCGAGGGCCGGGCCTGCGGCCAGTGCGACTCCTGCCGCCTGCGCCGCCAGGGCTTCGCTGCCGCCGGCGTCGCCGACCCCACCCGTTACTACTAGGCTGTTTTCATGGCCCACGACACGGTTACGGGTGCCATCGGCCAGTGGTAAACTCGCCCGCAGTTCACTCCACCAGGAAGGCCCATGGAGCACTTTCTCGTTCTGTCCGCCCTCGGTGCCGACCGCACCGGCATCGTCGATGAGCTGGCTCGCGCCGCCTCCGAAACCCGCTGCAACATCGCCGACTCGCGCATGATCGTGATGGGGCAGGAATTCGCCCTGATCATGATGTGCTCCGGCACCTGGGACGCCATTGCCAAGCTGGAGGCCCAGTTGCCCAACCTGGGCAAGCGCCTCGGCCTCGTCATCATCTCCAAGCGCACCGAGCCGCGCCCGGTGCAGACCGAGGCCATGCCCTACAACGTGCACGTGATCGCGCTGGACAACCCTGGCATCGTGCACGAGATCGCCAACTTCTTTGCCATCCAGGGCATCAACATCGAGGCCATGGAAACCAGCACCTATGCAGCCCCCCATACCGGCTCGCCCATGTTCGCCCTCAGCATGACGGTCAACATCCCGGCCCGCCTGCACGTGGCCACCCTGCGCGAGAACTTCATGCTCTTCTGCGACGACCGCAACCTCGACGCCATCATCGAGCCCTACAAGAGCTGACCGGTCGCACAGGTCGCCCGCCAACGGCTCCGCAAGGGGCCGTTGCCGTTTCCGGGCCTGGCACGGGCGCCCCGGCCTGGCCCCGCGGCGGGCCGGGGTGCCGCCCCCGGTGCCGGCGCGACCCCGCCCGGCACGGACAAAACCGGCGCCGGCCCCTTCCTGCCCACTTGGCGCGGCGCCGCTTCTTCGCTAGCGTCGACCTCCTTCCCTTTCCACTCAGGATGCCTGCCATGACCGTCACCATCGGCGCCCCCGTCCCCGATTTCCGCCTGCCCGCCACCAGCAACAAGGAAGTCCTGCTGTCCGCGCTGCGCGGCTGGCATGTGGTGCTCTACTTCTATCCCAAGGACTCCACCCCCGGCTGCACCCTCGAAGGCCAGCAGTTCCGCGACCTGTTCAACGACTTCAAGGCCCAGAAATGCATGATCCTGGGGGTGTCCCGCGACAGCCTGAAGTCGCACGAGAACTTCCGGGAGAAACAGTGCTTCCCCTTCGAGCTCATCAGTGACGCCAACGAGGAGCTCTGCCGCCTGTTCGACGTGATCCGCATGAAGAACATGTACGGCAAGATGGTGGAGGGCATCGAGCGCAGCACCTTCCTGATCGACAAGGACGGCGTGCTCCGCCAGGAGTGGCGCAAGGTCAAGGTGGAAGGCCACGGCGAGGAGGTTCTGGCCGCGGCCAAGGCGCTGAACGCCTGAGGGACGCTTACCGCCCGGGAAGGCGCGCGGGGCTCAGGCCTCGGGCTTCTTGCGGATGCGGAAGCGGAACTCCGGCGCGGCCTCTCCCAGGTCGAGCAACTGGTGTCCGCTCTGGCGCAGGAAAGCCTGGAAGTCGCGCACCGAACCGGGATCGGTGGTCAGCACAAGGATGTCCTCGCCGGGCGCCATGCCGTGCAGGGCCTGCTTGAGCTTGAGCAGCGGCAGGGGGCAGCGCAGGCCCCGTGCGTCGAGCTGGCGGGAAGGATCGTCGGCCATTTGCAAAATCACCACAGGCGGCTGGTGCGGTGGAACGGGGGTTCCGCCAAAATACGAGCGCCATCATAACCCTGCCCCGGCCCGCGGATGAAATCCCTGCTCAATGCCCTTCCCCTGCTGCTGGCCCTGGCCGCGGCAGCGCCCGCCGCGGCCGATGTCCATGGCGGCGACCTGCCCGACCTTGGCGACGGCGCCGCGGTCGGCATCACGCCGGAGCAGGAGGGCCAGCTGGGCCACCAGTTCCTGCGCCAGCTCCGCCACCAGGCGGCCACCGTCAATGATCCGGTGGTGCAGGACTACCTCGAGCGCCTGAGTTACCGCCTCGCCTTCCACAGCCCGCTGCAGCACCCGGAGCTGACCCTGGTCATCCTGCGCGATCGCAGCATCAACGCCTTCGCGGTACCTGGCGGCATCATTGGCATCAACGTGGGCCTGCTGCTCCATGCCGAGACCGAGGCCCAGCTTTCCTCCGTACTCGCGCACGAACTCGGCCACCTCAGCCAGCGCCACTTCGTCCGCCGCATCGCCGAGAGCAAGCAGAACACCTGGATGACGCTGGCCGGCTTCCTCACCACTATCGCCCTGGCCTCCGCGGGCGACGGCCAGGGCGCGGCCGCCGCCGCCACCGCGACCCAGGCCGCGGTGGTGGACCGCAGCCTGGCCTACAGCCGCCAGTTCGAGCAGGAAGCCGACCGCATTGGCATGCAGACGCTGGTGGACGCCGGCCTGGACCCGCATGCCATGCCCGAGTTCTTCCAGAAGCTGGAGCGGCAGACGCGCCTGTCCGGCAGCGTGCCGGAGTTCGTGCTGACGCACCCGCTCACCGCCTCGCGCATTTCCGACACCTTCAACCGGGCGCAGCGCTACCCCGAGAAGCTGGCCCAGGATTCCATGGACTACCAGCTGGCGCGCCTGCGCTTCGTGACCAGCTTCATGGCCGACTCCAGCGGCGCCATCGCGCAGTTCCAGCGCCAGCTCGCCGGCCTGGACCCGTCCAGCGAACGCGCCCGCCTCAACCGCTTCGGACTGGCGCTGGCGCTGCTGCGCGACCGCCAGTTCGACAAGGCCCGCGAGGCCATTGCCCCCCTGCTGCAGGGCACCTCCCCGCGCATCGACTACGTGATCGCCGCCGCCGACATCGAACTGGCCGAGCGCAGGTACGCCGATGCCGCGCGCCTGCTGCAGCCGGCCCTGGCCCTCAATCCCGACAATTTTCCGCTGGTCATGTACTACGCGCGTACGCAGATCTCCGACGGCCATCCCGAGACTGTGCTGGGGCGGCTGGAGGCGCTGGCGCGCGAGCGTCCGGAGGATCCGGGCGTCTGGCGCCTGCTGGTGGATGGCTATACCGCCAGCAAGAATACGCTCGGCGTCTATCGCAGCCGTGCCGAGTCGTATTTCCTGAATGGTGATGACGAGCGGGCGGTGGAGCAGCTGCGCATCGCCGCGGACAGCGTCCGCGACAACTACCCGCTCTACGCCAAGCTGCAGCGGCGCATGCGCGAGATGCAGCAGTTCGCCGAGGCCGCCAAGAAGCTCTAGGGACCGCCCCCAGTACACTGCCCCGTACGGCACCCACCGCGGCGCCGGCGCCGCCTAGCGCTCGCGCACGCTTTCGCTGGCGTACTGCAACACCGGACTCAGGAAGTAGTCGATCACCCGTCGCTGTCCCGTGCGGATTTCCACGCTGACCGCCATGCCGGGCACCAGCGGCACCTGGCGCCCTTCCACGGCGATCCAGCCACGGTCCAGCAGGACGCGCGTCTGGTAGAGCAGGCCACGCTTCTCGTCCGCCACCGCGTCCAGCGACACGTTCACCACCTGGCCGTGCAGGATGCCGTAGCGGGTGAACGGGAAGGCCTCGACCTTCACTTCCGCCGCCTGGTCCTTGCGCACGAAGCCGATGTCCTTGTTCTCGACCATGGCCTCGATCTCCAGCCGCTCGTTGGCCGGCACGATGACCAGCAGCGGCTGCGCCTCGGTGACCACGCCCCCTTCGGTATGAACCGCCAGCTGCTGCACGGTGCCGTCCACCGGCGCGCGCAGCTCCAGCAATTCGCCCCGGCTGCGCAGCTTGACCCCCTCCTGCTGCAGCTGCGCCAGCTGCTGTTCGGCCCGCACCAGCTCCTCGCGGGTCTTGCGCACGAAGTCGGCGACCACGGCCGCGCGCTGCTCCCGCTGCTGCGCCACCCGCGTGTCCACCTCGACCAGCCGGCGCTTCTGCACATCGATTTCCTTGGCGGTCTCCGTGCGACGATTCTCCTGCTCAAGGTACTCGTGCCGCGGCACATAGTTCTTTTCCAGCAGGCGCCGGAGGTCGGCCGCGCGCTGCTCGTAGAGCGGATACAGGGCCTCGAGCTTGTTCAGCGTCTCTTGCGTGGTGGCCTTCTGCGCCTCCAGGTGCAGGCCCTCGGCATCGCGCGCCAGCAGGTCGCTGCGGAAGGCCTGGTACTCCGAGGCCAGCAGGCGGTTGGCTTCCACCCACTTGGCCGCCGGCAGGTCGGCACCCGCCGCCACCGGCCGCGCCGCCGGGGCGTCCGCCTGCACTGCCGCGAGCAGGGAGCGCGCGCGAGCCGCCGCCAGGGTGGCGTCGACCAGGCTGCTTTGCACCTTCTCCTGCTCCGCCCCGAGCTCGGTCGCGTCCAGCTCGATCAGCAGCTGGCCCTTGCGCACCGCCATGCCGTCGCGGACCAGCAGGCGCCGCACCACGGCACGCTCGTAGGGCTGCACCACCTTGACCTGGCCCGAGGGCACCACCTTGCCCTGGGCGACGGCGATGATGTCGATCTGGCCGAATATCGACCACAGCAACGCCAGCGTGATGAACGCCAGGCTACCCCACAGGATCCAGCGCGCCGCGCGCGAGGGCGGCGTCTCCATCAGCTCCAGCGCCGCGGGCAGGAACTCCAGCTCGGACTGCAGGCGCTTCTCGGGTGCGAGCTGGTCGCGCTCGGCCCAGGCCGCGCGGAAGACACGCTTGTACTTTTCCATCAGGCTCATGGCGCCGCCCTCACTGTTGCTGCTGCGCGAACAGGTGGCGGTAGAGACCGCCCTCCTTCGCCAGCAGCTCCTGCGGTCCGCCCTGCTCCACCAGTTGCCCCTTGTCGATCACGAAGATGCGATGGGCGTTGCGCAGGGCCGTCAGGCGATGCGCGATGATGATCACGGTACGGCCCTGGCAGATGGCCTGCATGTTCTGCTGGACGATGCGCTCGGACTCGTAGTCCAGGGCGCTGGTGGCCTCGTCGAAGATGAGGATGCGGGGGTTGGTGACCAGCGCGCGGGCGATGGCGATGCGCTGGCGCTGCCCCCCGGACAGCGAGGCGCCCTGCTCGCCCACGATGGTGTCATAGGCCTCGGGCAGCTCCAGGATGAAATCGTGCGCGCCGGCCAGCTTGGCGGCGGCAATCACGCGCTCCATGGGCAGGCCGGGGTCGGCAAGGGCGATGTTGTCGCGAATGCTGCGATTGAACAGGCGGTTCTCCTGCAGCACCACGCCGATCTGCCGGCGCAGCCAGGCCGGATCGACCAGCGCCAGGTCCACGCCATCCACCATCACGCGTCCGCGCTCCGGCACGTAAAGGCGCTGCATCAGGCGAGCAATGGTGCTCTTGCCGGAGCCGGAGCGCCCCACGAAGCCCACCACCTCGCCGGGCTTGAGGTCGAAGCTGATGCCGCGCAGCGTCTCGGGACCGTCCGGCCGGTAGCGGAACACCACCTGGTCGAAGCTGATGCGTCCTTGCGCCGGGGGCAGCGCGGAGCGGCTGCTGCCGGCGACCTCGGTGCGGGTGTTGAGGATGTCGGCCAGGCGCTTCACCGAGATCCCGGCCTGCTGGAAGTCCTGCCACAGCTGGGTCAGGCGCAGCACCGGCGCGGACACGCGCTGGGCCAGCATGTTGAAGGCCACGAACTGGCCCACCGTGAGCTCGCCAGCCATGACGGCGCGCGCGCCGAACAGCAGCGTGAGGACCGTCACCGCCTTGTTGACGAACTGCGCGCCCTGCCCGGCAAAATTGCCCACCTGCCCGGCGCGGAAGCTGGCCGACACATAGGCGGCCAGCTGGTTGTCCCAGTGCCGCTGCATCTGCGGTTCCACCGCCAGCGACTTCACTGTCTCGATGCCGCTCACCGTCTCCACCAGGAAGGCCTGGTTCTCGGCGCCGCGCGCGAACTTCTCCGCCAGGCGCGCGCGGAACATCGGCGTGGCCCACAGCGACAGCAGCACATAGCAGGGCAGCGAGAGCAGCACGACCAGCGTCAGGCCCACGCTGTAGTAGAGCATCACGGCCACGAAGAGCACTGCGAAGAACAGGTCCAGCACCACCGTCAGCGCCGAGCTGGTGAGGAAATTGCGGATGCTCTCCAGCTCGCGCACACGCGCCACGGAATCCCCCACCCGGCGCGCGCCGAAATACGGCAACGGCAGCGCCAGCAGGTGGCGGAACAGGCGCGACCCCAGCTCCACGTCGATGCGGTTGGTGGTGTGGGAGAACACATAGGTGCGCAGGCCCCCGAGCAGCACCTCGAACACGGACACCACCGCCAGCCCCAGGCAGAGCACCGTCAGCGTGGAGACGCTGCGATGGCCCAGCACCTTGTCGATGGTGACCTGGAAGAACAGCGGCGAGATCAGCGCCAGCAGCTGGATGAAGAACGAGACGATGAGCACATCGCGCAGCAGGTGCCGGTACTTGACGATGGCGGGTATGAACCAGCTGATGTCGAAGCCGGAAAGATCCCCCAGGGTGGAGGCGCGCGATGCCATCAGGATGAGCTGGCCACTCCAGCGCGCCACCAGCTCGTCCTGGCTCAGGACGCGCGGCGCCTGGTCGCGCGGATCCTGGATCAGCACCTTGCCGGCTTCCGCCTTGGCAATGATGAACCAGCCGCCGTCCAGCGACGCCGCCATGGCCGGCAGCGGTACCTTGTCCAGGCGCGCGACGTTGCTGTGCAGGGGGCGGGCCTTGAGGCCCAGCTTGCGGGCGGCCAGCAGGATTTCCTGCGCGCCGAAGGCGGCGCCGGCCTGGCCGAACTCGTGGACCAGCTGCGCCGGCTCCACCGCCACCTGGTGGTAGCGGGCCAGCATCACCAGGCAGATCAGCCCGGTATCGAGAGGTGCGGCCGTGGCCGCCCCTGCGGCGACCGGGCCTTCATCCGTGAGGGTCGTCATGCTTCATCCCTGAAAGGCAGCGGGCGCTGCCGGAGGTCGCCTGAGCGGCGGCCCCTGTAATGTTGTTGGAGGCGGATACTACCCGGCACCCGCGCCGGCGTCAGGAGGGGCAGACCCCGACCGCTCAAAAAACGCTCAGCCCTGCCCCTTCTGCTCGCACTCCAGCGCCGCGACCAGGTCGCGGAAGGTGGCCTTGTTCTTCTCGTTCAGGCTCATGAGCACGCGGTGGGCCTCGATGACATGGCGCGTCAGCTCCTGCTGCGAGGGCTCGCTGAAGGGCAGTTCGTCGAGCGCGCCCTCCGGCGCCGGCGCCTTCTCCAGGATCAGGAACACGCGATCGAAGCCCATGCTGGCCAGGATGCGGTTCACGTCGGGATTGGTGGACAGGATGACCGGCTTCTTGTCGAGGCGCTGGCGCAGGAAGACCGCGATCTTGGCGATCAGGCCCAGGGCCGTGCTGTCGATGGCGGCGGTCTCGGTCAGGTCGATCAGCACCGCCTGCAGCGCGGGATCGCTGAACATGCGATCCAGGAAGCCCTCCAGGCTGGCGCACAGGGGTACCCGCACGTCGCCGGCGAACTTGATCACATAGGTGCCGTCGTGGACGGCGTAGAGGATTCGACCTGACAGCATAGGAATTCGGCTTCGGTTAGGCGTCCCGGTTGATGACGAGCAGGGCGATGTCGTCGGGCACTTCCATTTCCCCGTCGAGCTGCAACGCCGCCGCCAGGGTGTCGGCATCCGACACGCCGCGCCCGACGAGGGCCAGCAGGTGCGCCTCCTTCTCCTCCATGCTGGTGTCCGGCAGGACCTCCAGCACGCCGTCCGACATGGCCACCAGGGAGAACTGGCGCCCCAGCGGCAGCACCACGTCCTCGAACGTGGCATCGCTGAAGATGCCGACCGGCAGGCCCCGCCCGGCCAGGGCCTGGGCAACGCCGTCATTGATCAGTATAGGCGGCGGGAAGTGCGCGCCGATGCAATACACCAGGCGGTTCTCGGCCAGGTCGATGACCCCGCAGAACATGGCCAGGTGCTTGCCCATGCCCATGGAGATCAGCTCCTGGTTGATGGCCGAGAGCAGGCGCGAGGGGTAGAGGGCGTTGGTGGCGGTGCGCTTCTCGTAGTGGCGCTGGATGCGGTTGGTCAGGGTCTTGAGGAAGACCGTGACGAAGGCGCTGGAGGCGCCATGGCCGGAGACGTCGGCCAGGTAGAAGCCGATGCGCTCGGGGCCGATGCGGAAGTAGTCGACGAAATCGCCCGAAAGGTACAGGGACGGGATGATGCGGTGGCTGAAGGTGACGTCGTTGAAGGTGTGCGGCGTCGGCGGCAGCATGCGGCGCTGCACGCGGCGGCCGGCCTCCTGGTCCTCCTCGAGGAGGTCCAGGCTGCGCTCGAGTTCGGCATTGGTCAGCTCGAGCTGCTCACGGATCTGGCGGTTCTGCTTGAGCAGCTGGCCGCGCTCCAGGGCGCGGCGCACGGAGTGCTCCAGCACTTCCATCTCGATGAGGGGCTTGAACAGGTAGTCCACGGCGCCATTGCGCAGCGCGGTCACGACGTCGTTCATGGAGCCCTGCCCCGACACCACGATCACCGGCGTCTCCGGGGATTCGGCATTCATGGCCTTGAGCACGTCGAGGCCGTCGAACAGCGGCATGCGCAGGTCGCAGATGACGAGGTCGGGCCGCTTGTTGCGGAACACCGCCAGGCCTTCGTCACCGTTCTTGGCGGTGTCGACCTTGAAGCCGCTGTCCCCGAGGTAGACAGCCAGGCTTTCGCGCACGACGGGCTCGTCATCGATGACGAGGATGTGGCCCAGGGAAGGTTGCGGCATACGGGACTGGAGCGCCTGTACAGCAAGGTGCGGCAACACTACTCCTCCCCCACCACACCGCGCAAGCCGGGCCGGCGGTGGCGACGGGAGGACGTCCGTGCCGGCTATTCGTCGGAAGTGGGACCAGTGGAATTGTCAATGGCAGGTGCGTCGGCGCCGGGTGTCCGGCTGTCTTGTACAGCACCGCCCTCCGCCCCGTCGCCGGAGGCCGGGGACGCGTCGGCGTCCACGCCGGCCGGCGCCTCCGGCGCCGTCTCATCACCGCCGTCGCCCTCGTCCCCCGCGTCGCTGTCCTCGTCCAGGAAGGGGTCGGACTCGACACGGCCGTCCTTTACCGCGAAGTCACGACTCTGCAGGTAGAGGTCGCGAATGAAAAGGTAGCGGTCGCCCTGGATGATCTCCTCCACGTCGAGCAGGTTGGCGCGGGTGTTGGTGACCTTGAGGGCCCAGAGGCTGGCGGTCACCCCCTCCTCGAACTCCCAGGAAACAGGGTCGGTGACCAGGTCCACGACGAGGCCGCCGGTATCACGCGTGGTGCTGGGGCCGAAGAAGGGCAGCACCACGTAGGGCCCCTGGGGGACGCCCCAGACCGCCAGGGTCTGGCCGAAATCCTCGTCATTGCGGGGAATGCCCAGCACGCTGGAGGCGTCGACAAAGCCGACGAAGCCCAGGGTGCTGTTCACGAAGAAGCGCGAGACATCATGGCCGGCGGCCCGCACCTTGCCCTGCAGCAGGTCGTTCAGCATGACCACGGGCATCTTGAGGTTGCGGAAGAAGTTGCCGATGCCGGAGCGCAGCTGGCGCGGCACGACCTTGCGGTAGCCCTTGGCCACCGGCTTGAAGGCATAGCGGTCCAGCCTGTCGTTGAAGCGGAACACGCGCCGGTTGACGACCTCCCAGGGGTCGGGGTTGCGGGCCGCCGGGGTGGTCGCCGCGGCCGGGGTGGCCACCTCCTCCGCCAGGGCCGGCGTGGCCAGCAGGGCCAGCGCCAGCAGTAATCCTCGATGTTTCATGGCAATCCCGCGCATCCGAAAGGCCGCCATTCTAGGGGGCGACCCGCTTGATGCCAATCAAGCCAGGCCATTGCGGCGGGCGATGAGGTGATCGAGGCTCAGGCGGCCGGGCCCCTGCCCCAGGAGAACCATCAGCATCAGGAAGTACAGGAGCGGCAGCTTGAAGTTGCCGAAGCCCTGGTCGCTGACGGCATAGCCACGCCAGAGCTCGCCCAGCGACTGCCACTCGGCCGGAAAGTGCACCGCCACCGCCGCCACGAAGGTGAGGACCATCAGGGCCGCCGCGACATAGCGGGTACCCAGGCCCAGCACCAGCAATACGCCGCCCCCGAGTTCCACGGCGATCGCCAGCCACCAGTCCAGGCCGACCGGGAGGACACCGAAGGGAAAGGGAAAGCGCGAATGCACATCGGCGAACCAGTTGCTGCCATGGACCTTCACCCAGCCGGCCTCGAGGTATTCGTAGGCCAGGATCAGGCGCAGGCAGAGCCCGGGCAGGAAGCTCCCCAGCCAGGTGAACAGGTCGCGCAGGCGTTCATCCCAGCGCAGCGCGGCAAGCAGCCAGCCATTCATGTACAACTCTCCTTGTGGAAAAACGCCGCCGGGGTCTCAGGCGGGCGAGGCATTATTGCAGCGAACCCCGAGGATGAGGCCGGCCGCGCGCAGATCCTGCAGCAACCCGGCGCCTGCGCTGACGAACGGCGGCCACTGCGCCGCGGCGAGACCGGATTCCGCGGCCAGCGCCTGCAGCAAGGCGGTGCCGGTCGCCGGCTGCTGCTGCAGCATTTCCACCAGCCGCGCCGCCGGCGGCGGCACCTCGCGCTCGTGTACCTGCCCGTCCTCGTCGCGCCACAGCAGGAGGCAGGTCGGCGCGGCGGGCGCCGCTGCCGGCGGCGTGCGCGGGCCCAGGCGGTGGACGGGCCAGCGGTAGGCCAGGACCCAGGCGGCGGGCGCGAGCACCGGCACCCCCGCGAGCAGGTCGCCCGCGGGGTCGTGCGCGGGTGCCGCGGGCGCCTCGGCGCAGTCGGCGGCCAGGCCGGCCCACTCGTAGTGCAGCAGCTCGGCCGCCCAGGGCCGCGCCGCCAGCCAGGGCGCGCGCGCCTGCTCCAGCCACTGCCGGAAGGCCAGGGAAATGTCGCGGAAGTAAGGGCTCTGCGCGCGGTGCTCGCGGAAGAAGTCCACGACCAGGGCCTCCCACTCGTCCGCGGGCAGCAGGCTCATGAGCACGGGATAGGCGGACTCCACGAAGTCGCGCACGTTGTTGAAGAACAGCTCGCGGTAGACGGCAAGTCGCCGCGCCTCGATGCCGGCAGGCGCCGGCCGGGAGGGATCGCGGACCCAGGCCGCGAGCGCCGCCTGCACCGCCGCGAAATGCGCGTCAGACGGCATGGCGCCTCCCCGCGGCCGCCTGGTGGCCGCGAATGGTCTCGACCTCGTCGAGCAGCTGCGCCAGCGGCGGAATGTTAAAGTCGCGCTCGAGCAGGGTGGGAAGGGGCCCGCAGCGGGCATAGGCGCGCGCCAGCAGATGCCAGACGTCGGGAATGACGTCGCTCCCGTGCGTGTCCACGCGCAGGTCGGGCGCCTCCTCGTAATGCCCTGCCACGTGGACGTAGGCCACGCGCGCGGCCGGCAGCGCGTCGAGGAAGGCGGCCGCGTCGTAGCCGTGGTTGATGCTGTTCACGTAGATGTTGTTGACGTCGAGCAACAAGTCGCAGTCCGCTCGCTCGAGCACCGCCAGCAGGAACTCCAGCTCGCTCATCCGCGCGCCGGGGGCGGCATAGTAGGACACGTTCTCGAGGGCGATGCGGCGACCGAGCAGGTCCTGGACCTCGCGCACGCGCGCGGCCACATGGTCCACCGCCTCCTCCGTGAAGGGAATCGGCAGCAGGTCGTAGAGATGGCCTTCGTCGGTCGTGTAGCTCAGGTGTTCGGAATAGAGGCGCACCTGGTGGGTATCCAGGAAACCGCGCAGGTCACGCAGGAAGTCGCGATCCAGCGCCCGGGTGCCGCCGATGGACAGCGACAGGCCATGGCACACGAAGGGAAAACGCTCGGTCAGGGCGCGCAGCTGGCGGGCATAGCGCCCGCCCATTCCCATCCAGTTCTCCGGCGCGACCTCGAAAAAGTCCGGCAGGCGGCCGGCCGGCACCGCGTCGACTTCCGCAAGGAAGGCGCGACGCAGGCCAAGGCCGGCGCCCTGCACCGCAAAGCGGCGCGCCGGCGGGTGCAGGGCGTCCGCCATGGGTTACTGCGCGGCGGGCGGGGCGGCCGGGGCATCGGCCGGCTTGGCGCCGCCGCACTTGCCTTCCTTCATGCCCTTGGCCTTGTCGCCGCCGCACTTGCCTTCCTTCGCGGCCTTGGCGGCAGCGGCCTTCTTGTCGGCGCCGCACTTGCCTTCGCCGCACTTGCCTTCCGGCATGGCCTTGGCCTTGTCGCCGCCGCACTTGCCTTCAGGCATGGTCTTGTCGGCGCCGCACTTGCCTTCCTTGCCGGCATGGGCGTCGGCCAGCACCACGCCCGTGGCGGGCTTCAGGGCAAAGGGATTGTCGGCGGCATGGGCCACTCCGGCGACCGACACGGCGAGGACGGCGGCGATGGGGGTGAGGGTGCTGAGCTTGGACATCGGGAGTCTCCTTGTTGGAATCATTTCCGCATCAGGGTCGGTACCGGCCCGCGGGGGGCCGGCACCGCTGCCGGCAGGAAGGGCGGTGCGGCAATGCTGCCCGTAGCGAACCCGCTGGAGGCGCCGTCCGCCGGCCTGTCCGACTCCCGTTTATACGCGAAGGCCGCATCCCTGGATGCGGCCCCGTGCATACTTTCTGACGAGAAGGCGGAGGCTCAGCGCTTGCGCACCACCAGGCTGCCGATGGAGTAGCCCGCCCCGAAGGAGCAGATGACACCGGTATCGCCCGCCTTCAGGTCCTGGTTGTACAGGTGGAAGGCGATGATGGAGCCGGCCGAGGCGGTGTTGGCATAGCGGTCCAGGATGATGGGCGCTTCCTCGATGGTGACGTCGCGGCCCATGACCTTGCGCGCCACCAGGTCGTTCATGTTGATGTTGGCCTGGTGCAGCCACAGGCGCTTGACGTTCTCCGGCGTGACCCCGGTCTCCGCCATGTGCGTGCTGATCTGCTCGGCCGCCATGGGGCAGACTTCCTTGAACACCTTGCGGCCTTCCTGCATGAAGAGCAGGTCGCGCTCGTCGGCCTCGCGATCCTCGCAGCGGTTCATGAAGCCGAAGTTGTTGCGGATGTTGTTGGAGAACTGCGTCTGCAACTTCACGCCCAGCACGTCGTAGGCGTTCTCGCTGGTGCAGGTGTCGGCGGCCTCCACCACGGTCGCGGTGCAGACGTCGCCGAAGATGAAGTGGCAATCGCGGTCGCGCCATTCCAGGTGGGCGGACGTGATTTCCGGGTTCACCGCGACCACGCAGCGGGCCTGGCCCGACTGCACGGCGTTGATGGCGGCCTGCAGGCCGAAGGTCGCGGCCGAACAGGCCACGTTCATGTCATAGGCCCAGCCCTTGATGCCGAGCGCGTTCTGGATCTCGATGGCCACCGCCGGATAGGGACGCTGGGCGTTGGCGCAGGACATGATGACGGCGTCGACATCCTCGGGGCGCTTGTTGGCCGCCTTGAGGGCGTCGTTGATGGCCTTGACGGCGATCTCGGCCTGCAGCGACAGCTCGTCGTTGGAGCGCTTGGGGAAGATGGGGTACATGCGGTCCGGGTCCAGCACGCCCTTCTTTTCCAGTACGTAGCGCGATTTGATGCCCGAGGCCTTCTCGATGAATTCGACGTAGGAGGGGCCCAGCGCCTTCAGCTCGCCGGCCTCGATGGCGGCGGCATTGCGCTCGTTGTAGCGGCGGACATATTCGTTGAAGGATTCCACCAGCTCTTCATTGGTGATGGTCTCGGGCGGCGTGAAAAGGCCGGTGCCGCTGATGACGATCTGCTTCATGGACTGCTTACCTGTGTATCCGGGGCGATGCCGTCGCATCCCGCCCGTGCGTGATTATCGGGGAATCTCCGCCCACAGCCGGTCGAGCCGGGCCGCGGAGACGGGAACCGCCGTCTTGAGCGTCTGCGCAAACAGCGAGACGCGGTATTCCTCCAGCAGCCAGCGATAGTCCCTGAGCGCCGGCGCCTCCACATCGCGATCCGCCAGCGAGGCGGCGCGTTGCTCGTAGTCCTGCCAGCGCTTCCTGAGTTCCGCCACCGCCGGGGCTTCCCGGGAGAGGTTGTTCGGCAGCTTTTCGAGGCGGGCCAGGATCGCCCGCAGGTAGCGGGGATAGTGCTGCCAGCGCTCCCAGGGCACCGACTCCAGGAAGTCGGCCAGGGCCAGGTGCGCCAGCTGGTCGCGGATGTCGGCGACCGTGGCGGCGAAGACCGGCGCCTTCACGGTCTCCAGCCGCGTGCGCACCTCGGCGGCCAGGGTGTAGGTCTGCACCACCACGCCGGCCAGCCGCTCCGCCACCTCCAGCAGGCCGCGCCGTCCGGTGGACAGGCGGTCACTGAAAGCCGCCCGAGTGTAAACCAGCGGCTGATGGGTCACAAAGACATGGTCAGACACGGCAAAAGCAAAGCGTGACTCCAGCGCCGCGCGGTCTCCATAAGGAGCAAAAAGCAGGAAAACTCCTTTATCTTTCGCGATCCTGCTGCGAATTTGGCGAAACTCGCCCACCAGCTGAAGCTGAAAAAGTCGATTCAGGCCCCGCCGGTGGGCCTGCTCGGCCTCGCGCCGGCGCGGAAACAGCCGCAAGTCGACCAGCATGCCGTCCGGCGCCGGCGCCAGGGCCGGGTAAGCGCGGCTGTCCATGCCCTTGACCTTGAGCGCCACCGACTCGGGAATCGCCAGGTCCTCCGGCCAGTCGTTGAGGCTGCTGCGTTCCAGGGCGGACGGCGCGGCCGCTAGCGGCTTCGCCCCGCCCTGGCGCAGCTCGCGACGGATGGCCGCCAGGTCGCGCCCCTCGGCCAGCACCTGCTGCCTTTCCCCCAGGACGCGGATGTTGAAGCGGAAATGAGGTTCCAGGGCGGCCGCGTCCAGGTCCTCCGCTGTCGCCACCACGCCGCGCCGTCGCAGCAGCAGCTGCAGGCCGGCCACCAGCTCGCCTTCGCCGAAGCGCAGTGCCGCCGCCAGGGCGGCGGCACTGTCCGGCACCGGCACCAGTTGCCGGCGCAGGGGCTTGGGCAGGTTCTTGAGCAGGGCCTCCACCTTGGCGCCGAGCAGGCCCGGCACCAGCCACTCCAGGCGCGCCTCGTCGACTTCATCGAGCAGGCCGGCCGGGACCAGCACGGTCACGCCGTCGGCGGCATGCCCCGGCTCGAAGTGGTACTCCAGGCGGAAGCGCGCCGCCCCCATCGCCAGCTCGTCCGGGAAATCGCGGGCGTGGTCCTCGTCCACCTCGCGCGCAAGCAGCACCTCGCGGGTCAGGAAAAGGTGCTTCGGGTCCTGCCGCTCCACGCCGCGGCGCCAGGCCTCGAAGTTGTCCAGGTTGGCGATTTCCGCGGGAATGCGCTCGTCGTAGAAGGCATAGAGCGTTTCTTCGTCGACCAGGATGTCGCGGCGGCGGACCTTGTCCTCCAGCACACGCACCTCCTCCACCATCTCCTGGTTGTGGCGGAAGAAGGGCGCCTTCATCTCCACGTCGCCTTCCACCAGCGCGCTGCGAATGAAGATCTCGCGCGCCTCGGGGCGGTTGATGCCCTCGTAGCCGACCTTCTTCTTAGGGTTCAGCACAAGGCCGTAGAGCGAGGTCTGCTCGTAGGCCACCACCCTGCCCTGCCGCCGCTCCCAGTGCGGCTCGAAATACTTGCGCTTGAGCAGGTCGCCGGCAAGGGCCTCGGCCCACTCCGGCTCAATCTTCGCCACCGTGCGCGCATAGACGCGCTGGGTCTCCACCAGCTCCGCGGCCATGAGCCACGGCGGCCCCTTCTTCGCCAGCACCGAGCCCGGGAAGACAAAACATTTCTGGCTGCGCGCCGCCAGGTACTCGCGCTCCTCCTGCTTCTGCGCGATGCGCGACAGCAGGCCGGCGAGCAGGGACTTGTGCACATCCTCGTAGCTGGCCGGCTCGCGGTTCTCGGACCAGCCGGCCTCGCGCGCCAGCAGCACCAGCTGGCGATGCGTCTCGCGCCATTCGCGCAGGCGCAGCCAGGACAGGAAATGCCGGCGCGCAAAATCGCGGCGCTGGTTCTCGGTGAGTTCGCCGCGCTGCGCCTCCAGCGTGTCCCACAGCTTCACGTACCAGAGGAAGTCCGAATCCGCATGCCGGAACTGGGCATGGCGCTCGTCGGCGGCTTGCTGGCGGTCGTGCGGGCGATCGCGCGGATCCTGCCCGCCCAGCGCGGCGGCGATGATGAGCACTTCCCGCAGGGCCTTGTTGTCATGCGCGGCGAGCAGCATGCGGGCGATGCGCGGATCCACCGGAAAGCGCGCCAGCTGCCGGCCGATACCGGTGACCTGGCGCGCCTCGGTGACGGCGCCCAGTTCCTCGAGCAGGCGGAAGCCGTCGCTGACGAAGCGTGAGTCCGGTGCGTCCAGGAAGGGAAAGTCCTCGATGTCCCCCAGGCCCAGCGCCTGCATCTGCAGGATCACGGCCGCCAGGTTGGTGCGCTGGATCTCGGGAACGGTGAATTCGCTGCGCGAGAGGAAGTCCTCCTCCGAGTAGAGGCGGATGCACAGGCCGGGCGCGACGCGGCCGCAACGCCCCTTGCGCTGGTTGGCGCTGGCCTGGGACACCGCCTCGATGGGCAGGCGCTGTACCTTGCTGCGATAGGAGTAGCGGCTGACGCGGGCAAAGCCCGGATCGATCACGTAATGGATGTTGGGCACCGTCAGCGAGGTCTCGGCCACGTTGGTGGCGATGACGATGCGGCGACCCTTGCCGCTCTGGAACACCCGCTGCTGTTCCGCCAGCGACAGGCGCGCATACAGCGGCAGGATCTCGGTGTGGGCTGGCCCGTACTTGCGCAGGGTGTCGGCGATCTCGCGGATCTCGCGCTCGTGGCTGGAGAACACCAGGATGTCGCCCTGTCCGCGCTTGCCCGCCTCGCGCTCGTGCTGAAGGCACTCCTCCACCGCGGCCAGCACCGCGCGCGGAATCGCATCCTCGATGTCGTCGAAGCCCTCGTCCTCGTCCGACCCCACCGGTTCGGCGCTGACGGGGCGGTAGCGCACGTCGACCGGGTAGGTGCGCCCCTCCACCAGGATGACGGGCGCGGGCCGGCCGTCGCGATCGGCGAAATGCCGGCTGAAGCGCTCCACATCGATGGTGGCCGACGTGATGATGACCCTGAGGTCCGGCCGGCGCGGCAGCAGCTGCTTCAGGACGCCCAGCAGGAAGTCGATGTTGAGCGAGCGCTCGTGCGCCTCGTCGATGATGAGCGTGTCATAGGCGGCGAGGAAACGGTCCTGCGCCAGCTCGGCCAGCAGGATGCCGTCGGTCATCAGCTTCACGAAGCCGTCGGGTGAGAACTCGTCGGTGAAGCGCACCTTGTAGCCGACCAGCTCGCCCAGCGGCGACTGCAGCTCCTCGGCGATGCGCGCCGCGACGGCGCGCGCGGCAATGCGGCGCGGCTGGGTGTGACCGATGTAGCCACGCACGCCACAGCCTGCGGCCAGGGCCAGCTTGGGCAGCTGCGTGGTCTTGCCCGAGCCGGTCTCCCCGGCCACCACCACCACCTGGTGGTCGCGGATGGCGGCGATGATGTCCTCGGCCCGCGCCGCCACCGGCAGGTCGGGCCAGGCCGGAGCCGGGACACGGGCAGCCCGCGCCGCCACGGCCGCCCGCGACTCCGCCACCAGCGCCTCCAGTCGCGCCTGGCGCGCTGCCCGTGCCTCGGGCTGGCGGGCGCCCCCGACCTCGCGCAGCAGGCGCAGCAGGCGACCCTGGTCCCGGCTGAGACAGGAGAGGACAAGATCCTGGCGGTGGAGGGGTGACGACACGGCAGTCCCGGGCAATGACGAAAGGCGCAAGAGCATCCCAATCTTTACGCATCATTTCCAGCCGGCGCGGGCACAAAAAAGGCCGTCCCCGGAGGGACGGCCTGGGGCAGCGGAAGGATCTCCGCTGCCGGGCGACCTGGATCAGGGCGTGGTCGGCGAGGTCGTGGAGGAACCGCTACCCATGCCCGAGCTGGAGCCGCTGTCGCTGCCGGAGCTGGAGGGACCGGACTCCGTGGAAGACCCGCCCTGGCTCTTCTGCAAGTCGATGCAGCGCTGGGTGCGCTTCTGCGCGGCGGTGATGCACTCCCGCTCGTAGGAACCGGAGGTCGAGCTGCCGCTGGTGCCGGAGTCGGTGCCGGAGCCGCCCATCCCGGAGCCGGAGGAGCTGCCCCCCATGTCGGAGGAGCTGCCGCCCATGCTGCCGCTGGAGCTGCCACTGGAATCGCTGCCACTGCCATAGCCCCCCTCGGCGAAGGCCACGGGCACCACTGCCACGCTGCTGGCGAACAACAGCGACATCAGAGTCTTGCGTACCATGTCGATATCCTCTCGAGTTAAGCGCAAGTGATCAGTCCTTGCGGAAACAGCACTCTACGCAGGAAGCACCGGATTGGGTGTACGCGAAGGGTTAAGTGCGCGCCGCGTGGGTGGGAGCTGTGTTTCCCGGCTCACCACAGCGGCCAAGACGCGCAACAGGGAGACACAGACCCGCCGCCAGTGGTCACAAAGCGCTGCCCGGCCGCCCTTGCCTGGTGCCCGCCTCCGGTCTGCCCGGGGCGGAAAGGGGTGAGTCCTCAGGCCGGGGCATCGGTGGCCAGGGACGCCATGTCGATGACGAAGCGGTATTTCACGTCGCCGCGGACCAGGCGCTCATAGGCCTCGTTGATGCGCTGCACCGGGATCAGCTCGATGTCGCTGGCGATGCCATGGGCGGCACAGAAATCCAGCATTTCCTGCGTCTCGGCGATGCCGCCGATGAAGGAGCCGGCGAGCGACCGGCGACGCCCGGTCAGCGCGAAGACATTCACCGGCAGCGGTGCCGGCGGCAGGCCCACCTGGCAAAGCGTCCCGTCCCGCTTGAGGAGCGCGAGCGCCGCATTGATGTCATGCGGGGCGGACACCGTGTCGATGATGAAGTCGAGCCGGTTGCGCCAGGCCTTCATGGCGTCCTTGTCGCGCGACAGCACGACATCGTGGGCACCAAGTCGGCGCGCGTCG
The DNA here is from genome assembly GCA_036275595.1 of Moraxellaceae bacterium. Lineage (GTDB taxonomy): Bacteria > Pseudomonadota > Gammaproteobacteria > Pseudomonadales > Moraxellaceae > UBA2031. The sequence goes on along the minus strand of DASUDN010000035.1, from coordinate 2,292 downwards.
GCCTCCTTGTCGGGCGAGGTCGTGAACAGCACCACATGGGCGCCCAGCGCGCGCGCCAGCTTGAGCGCCATGTGCCCGAGGCCGCCCAGGCCGAAGACCCCGACCTGCTGCCCGGGTCCCACCTTCCAGTGCCGCAGCGGTGACCAGGTGGTGATGCCGGCGCACAGCAGGGGGGCCGTGGCCGCGGGATCCAGTCCCGCCGGCACCCTCAGCGTGTAGGCCTCGTCGACCACGATATTGCTGGAATAGCCGCCATAGGTGATGCCGCCGGTATGCTTCTCAAGACCGCCGTAGGTCATCACCGGCCCCTGCTCGCAGAACTGCTCCTCGCCCTCGCGGCAGCTCGGACAGGTGCGGCAGGAGTCGACCATGCAACCCACCGCCGCCAGGTCGCCGACGCGGAAGCGGGTGACCGCGGCCCCCACCCGCGCGACACGACCGACGATCTCGTGGCCGGGCACGCAGGGATAGCGGCTCTGGCCCCATTCGCTGCGCGCCACATGCAGGTCGGAATGACAAACGCCGCAGTACAGGATGTCGATCACCACGTCGTGCGGCTGCGGGTCGCGGCGCTCGAAGCGATAGGGGGCGAGCGGGGACTGCGGGGACTGGGCGGCATAGCCGATGGACTGGATCATGGCGACATCTCGCGACGACGGAGGGGATGCGCCAAGGGTAGAGGGTGTGGCGGCGGAGGCAAGGGGGCGGGCGCGAGAAACAGAAGCGAAGGACCAAGGACGCAGGGCCCTCTTCGATCCACTTCCGGCGCAAGTGCCGGCGCAGCCCCCACGGGGATTGCGAGGACTGCGCCCTCGCCCTCCGCCTCGCTGCGCGAGGCTGCGGGTCGACGGCGTTGCCGGCGCCCAAATCGGCCCCTGGCCGATTTGTCGAACCCGCCGTTTGCGTTCAAATCATGAGGGAGAAGCACCAGTTTCAAAACACGAAGGCCCGCTTGCGCGGGCCTTCGTGTTTTGAAACTGGCGTCCCCACGGGGATTCGAACCCCGGTCGTCGCCGTGAAAGGGCGATGTCCTAGGCCTCTAGACGATGGGGACGAAGCAGCGTGCGGTGCAGGACTGGTGGAGCTAGGCGGGATCGAACCGCCGACCTCTACAATGCCATTGTAGCGCTCTCCCAGCTGAGCTATAGCCCCAGCCTGCGGAGCGGCGGGCAGAGGGCGCCCGCCGCGGCGCGCATTCTATGCACCCCCCTCCGGGGTGTCAACGACGCCGCCCCCCGCCTGCGCCGCACGCCACGCCTTCTCCCACTCCTTCGCCTCGTTCTTGGACACGCCGCCCAGCACCGCCAGCGCCTGCCGCAGGCGATAGCGCGTGATGTCCGGGCCGAGGATGCTCATGGCCTCCATCACCGGCGTGCTCGAGGGCGAGCCGGCCATGGCGACGAAGAAGGGAAACATGAAGTCGCGCAGCTTGAAGCCCAGGGCGTCGGCGATGCGTTGCAGCAACGCACTGATGCTGTCGTGGTTCCAGGTGCGCAGCACGTCCAGCTCCCACAGCGCGGTCTGCAGGATGCGGCGCACCTCGTCCGGCGTCAGCTTCTTGTGAGCGAAGCTCTCGGGCGTGGTGGCAATGTTGCCGGCGAAGAAGAAGGCGGCCCAGCCGACCGCCTCCGACAGCGTGTGGATGCGCGGCTGGATCTGCCCCGCCACCCGCGCCAGGTAGTCCTGGCCAGCCCAGCGGCCGAAGGCCTGCAGCAGTTCGCCCACGCTCATCTCGCGCAACCACACGCTGTTCAGCCAGGACAGCTTCTCCACGTCGAAGGTGGGGCCGCCGAGGGACACTCGATTGAGGTCGAAGTGCGCGATCATCTCGTCCAGCGTGAACTTCTCGCGCTCGTCCGGCATCGACCAGCCCATGCGCCCCAGGTAGTTGAGCAGCGCCTCGGGCAGGTAGCCCATGCGCTCGTAGAAGTTGATGCTGGTCGGGTTCTTGCGCTTGGACAGCTTGGACTTGTCCGGGTTGCGCAGCAGCGGCATGTGGCAGAACACCGGCTGCTGCCAGCCGAAGTACTTGTACAGCAGGATGTGCTTGGGCGCCGAGCTGATCCACTCCTCGCCGCGGATCACGTGGGTGATCTCCATCAGGTGGTCGTCGACCACGTTGGCGAGATGATAGGTGGGCAGGCCGTCGGCCTTCATCAGCACCTGCATGTCCACCTGCTCCCAGGGGATCTCGACGGCGCCGCGCAGCATGTCCGGCACTTCGCAGACGCCCTCGCGCGGCACCTTCATGCGGATCACCGACGCTTCGCCCGCCTCCAGGCGGCGCGACAC
>DASUDN010000034.1:0-7247 GCA_036275595.1 Moraxellaceae bacterium | reverse complement strand
GCCGGCACCATCAACTCCTTCGAGGACGAGCTCAACTACTTCGCGCACGGGGCGCGCCACCACTTCGAGTTCCAGCTCGGGCGCATGGAGGGCCTGGACCGCGCGCGCAAGACCGTGCGCCTGGCGCCGCTGGCGGGCGAGGACGGCGAGGTGCTGGCCGGAGAGCGCGACCTGCCCTACGACACCCTGGTGGTGGCGGTCGGCTCCACCTCCAACGACTTCGGCACGCCCGGCGCGCGCGAGCACTGCATCTTCCTGGACTCGCGCGCGCAGGCCGACCGCTTCCAGAAGCAGCTGCTGCAGATGTACCTGCAGGCCCATGCCCGCTCCACCGGTGATGCCGCGCTCAACATCGCCATCGTGGGCGCCGGCGCCACTGGCGTGGAGCTGGCCGCCGAGCTGCACCATGCCTCGCATCACTTCGTGAAGTACGGCCTCGACGAGATCTCGCCGCAGCGGGTGAACATCAGCCTGGTCGAGGCGGCGCCGCGCATCCTCACCGCCCTGCCCGAGCACGTGGCGGCGTCGGCGCGGCGCGAGCTGGAGAAGCTCGGCGTGCGCGTGCTGACGGGACAGCAGGTGACCGAGGTGACGGCGGACGGCCTCAGGACCGCGTCCGGCCTCGCCATTCCCGCCTCGCTGAAGGTGTGGGCCGCGGGCATACAGGCGCAGGCCATGCTGGAGGGCATCGGCGGCCTGGAGACCAACCGCCTGCACCAGCTGGTGGTCACCCCCACCCTGCAGGCCACGCGCGACGCCAGCGTCTTCGCCTTCGGCGACTGCGCCAGCTGCACGCCCCCGGGCGCGGCGCGGCCGCTGCCGCCGCGCGCGCAGGTCGCGCACCAGCAGGCCATGTACCTGGCGAAAGCCTTGCCGGCGCACCTGGTGGGCCGCGCCCTGCCGGCCTTCCGCTTCCATGACTACGGGTCGCTGATCTCGCTGTCGGGCGCAAACACCCTGGGCAACCTCATGGGCAACCTGCTGGGCAACGTCAGCATCCGCGGCTGGATCGCGCGGCTCATGTACCGCTCGCTGTACCGCATGCACCAGGTGTCGCTGCACGGCCCCTTCCGCATGCTGGTGCTGCTGGGCAAGGACATGCTGAGCCGGAGCTCGGGTCCGGCGCTCAAGCTGCACTGAGTGGAGAAAGGGGCCGGCAGGCCGGGCGCTCCGGTGGACGCCCGGCCTACCGGCTGAGGTAGCGCATGCCTTCCTCGATGCCCTTGAGCGTGAGGGGGTACATGCGCTGCTCCAGGAGCTGGCGCACCTGGCTGATGGACTGCGTCCCGCTCCACACGCGCTCGTGCTCGGGGTTCAGCCAGATCATCTTCTGGAAGTGCTGGCCCAGGCGCTGCATCCACACCGCCCCGGGCTCCTCGTTGAAGTGCTCCACCGAGCCGCCCGGGGACATGATCTCGTAGGGGCTCATGGTGGCGTCGCCGACAAAGATGACGCGGTAATCCGGACCGAACTTGTGGATGATGTCCCAGACACTGGTGCGCTCGCTCCAGCGCCGCATATTGTCCTTCCACACGCCCTCGTAGATGAAGTTGTGGAAGTAGTAGTACTCCATGTGCTTGAACTCGGTGCGCGCCGCCGAGAACAGCTCCTCGCAGACCTTGATGTGCGGGTCCATGGAACCGCCCACGTCGAAGAACAGCAGCACCTTGACCTTGTTCTTGCGCTCCGGGCGCATCTTGATGTCGAGCAGGCCGGCCTTGTGCGCGGTGGAGCGGATGGTGTCGTCCACGTCCAGCTCCTCCTCGGCGCCGGTGCGGGCGAACTTGCGCAGGCGGCGCAGCGCCACCTTGATGTTGCGGATGCCGAGCTCGACGGAGTCGTCCAGGTTGCGGAACTCGCGCTTCTCCCAGACCTTGACCGCCTTCTTCATGCGCGAGTCGCCGGCCAGGCGGATGCCCTCGGGGTTGGCCCCGTAGGCGCCGTAGGGCGAGGTGCCGCCGGTGCCGACCATGCGGTTGCCGCCCTGGTGGCGCTTGTGCTGCTCCTCCAGGCGCTTGCGGAACTCCTCCATGAGCTTGTCCAGCGAGCCCATCTTCTGCAGCTCGGCCAGCTCCTCCGGGCTCAGGTGCTTCTCGATCTCCTTGCGCAGCCAGTCCTCGGGCAGGGCCCTGGCCAGGAGCTCCGGGTCGATGGACTCGATGCCCTCGAAGTAGTGCGCGAAGGCCTTGTCGAACTTGTCGAAATGGCGCTCGTCCTTGACCAGCACAGTGCGCGCGAGCTGGTAGAACTCGTCGATGCTGGCGTAGACCAGGCCCCGTTCCAGGGCCTGGATCAGGTCCAGCAGCTCGCGGATGGTCGTGGGGACCTTGTATTCGCGCAGCGTGAAGAAGAAGTTGATCAGCATGGTCTGGACTCTCCGCGCGCCGGCGCCGGGCCGGCGGCGACTGTCTGCTCCGGTGCCGCCCGCGCCGGGCGGCCACCCGCTCAGCCCTCGCGGCGGTTCATGAAGGCCAGGCGCTCCAGCAGGTGCACGTCGGCCTCGTTCTTGAGCAGGGCGCCGTAGAGCGGCGGGATGGCCTTGCGCGTGTCGCGGTTGCGCAGCACGTCCTCGGGGATGTCATCGGCCAGCAGCAGCTTGAGCCAGTCGATGAGCTCCGAGGTCGAGGGTTTCTTCTTCAGGCCCGGCACCTTGCGCACGTCGAAGAAGATCTCCATGGCGTCCTTCACCAGCGCGCCCCGGATGCCCGGGTAGTGCACCTCGACGATCTTCTTCATGGTCTCGGTGTCGGGGAAGGTGATGTAGTGGAAGAAGCAGCGGCGCAGGAACGCGTCGGGCAGCTCCTTCTCGTTGTTGGAGGTGATGATGACGATGGGGCGCCGCTTCGCCTTGATGGTCTCGCCGGTCTCGTAGACGAAGAACTCCATCTTGTCGATTTCGGTGAGCAGGTCGTTGGGGAACTCGATGTCGGCCTTGTCGATCTCGTCGATCAGCAGCACCACCGGCACCTCGGCCTCGAAGGCCTCCCACAGCTTGCCCTTCCTGATGTAGTTGCGGATGTCGTGGACACGGTCGTCGCCGAGCTGGGAGTCGCGCAGGCGCGAGACGGCGTCGTACTCGTACAGGCCCTGCTGCGCCTTGGTGGTGGACTTGACGTGCCACTGGATCAGGCGCAGCCCCAGGGCATTGGCCACCTGCTCGGCCAGCATGGTCTTGCCGGTGCCGGGCTCGCCCTTGATCAGCAGCGGCTTCTGCAGGGCGATGGCGGCGTTGACGGCCATCTTCAGGTCATCGGTGGCAACGTAGGCATCGGTACCCTGGAACTGCATGAACACCTCGCATCCGGTTAGACTGTCGGCATGAGGCGGCCAGTATAGGCAGCCCCCCCGGCCTTGGACAGTGGCCGCGGATACTACAAGGAGCGCCCGCGATGCCAGCCGGATCCCCTGCCCTCCCCCCCGCCTTCGACCTGGCCGCGCTGCCCACCGCCCCCTCCCCGGCGCAGGACCGGGCCGCCTCCCGCGAGGCCCTGGACGCCCTGCGCGAGGCGCTCGCGCAGCAGCAGGAACTGCTCTACGCCAACCGCCGCCGGTCGCTGCTGGTCATCCTCCAGGGCATGGACGCGTCGGGCAAGGACAGCACCATCCGCCGCGCGTTCGGCTACGCCAGCCCGTCCAGCCTGGCGGTCCACGCCTTCCGCGCGCCGGCCGGCGAGGAGCTGGCGCACGACTTCCTGTGGCGGGTGGGCCGCCGCCTGCCCGAGCGCGGCATGATCGGCATCTTCAACCGCAGCCACTACGAGGCGCTGGTCTACGACCCCGTCCAGGGCCTTTGCGACGAGGCCGAGCGCCAGCGCCGCCTGCAGAGCGTGCGCGACTTCGAACGCCACCTCGCGGGCAGCGGCACCGTGCTGTGCAAGCTGTTCCTGAACATCGGCAAGGCGGAGCAGAAGCGGCGCCTGGTCGAGCGCATCACCGACCCGAGCAAGCACTGGAAGCTGGGGCCGGACGACCTCGCGGTGCGGCGCGAGTTTGACCGCTACCGCGCGCTGTGGAGCGAGACCCTGGCGGCGACGCACACGCCCGAGGCACCCTGGCACGTGATTCCGGCGGATTCGCGCCGGTTCCGCGACCACTGCGTGCTGACGGTGCTGGTGGAGGCGCTGGGCGCGCTCCGGATGGCATACCCGCCGCGGGCCCCGGCCCTGCGGCCCGAGGACGTGGCGGACTGAGAAGGGGCGGACCGAAGGGGCCCGCCGCCCCGGATCAGGCCTCGTCGCCTGCCGGCGCGGCGGGCGCGCGCCGGTGCTCGAGCAGGAAGAGCAGGCCGAACACCGCGGCGGTCGCGAACAGCAGGGGCAGCAAGGCCTTCACCAGGCCCGGGCCGGAATGGGCGAGCACGTTGAAGAGCACGCCGATGCAGGCCGGCACCACGAATACGCCCTCGGTCGAGGCCACCACGCCGGGTGTGAACAGCACGATGGCCAGCAGCGCGCGCAGGCCGATGCGCAGGCGGCGCCGGGTGATGAACTCCGCCACGTAGCGCTCGTAGCCGAACTGCAGCAGGGCCGCGGTCAGCAGGTACACGCCCCAGGCAATTGCATAGGCCATCGTCTTTCTCTCTCCAGGTCGGTTCAGCGCATGCGGATCCAGCGGATCACATGCTCGTCGAGGTCGTCGTCGTCCACCGCCGTTTCCGGCAGCACGCGCCCGGCCACCGAGATGCCGGCCTTGCGCACCGTGTCGGGGGTGCCGCTCAGCAGCGGGTGCCAGCGCGGCAGGCCGCGGCCCTCGTGCAGGCGGCGGTAGGCGCAGGTGGCGGGCAGCCAGTTGATGCTGTCCAGGTTGTCCGGCGTGAGCTGCACGCAGTCGGGCACGTGGCGGCGGCGACCGGCGTAGTCGCTGCAGCGCGCGCTGGACAGGTCCAGCAGGCGACAGGCGACGTCGGTGTAGTCGATTTCGCCGGTGTCCTCGTATTCCAGCTTGTGCAGGCAGCAGCGGCCGCAGCCGTCGCAGAGCGCCTCCCACTCCGCCGCCGTCAGCTCGGCCAGGCCATGGCGCTCCCAGAAGCGCTCGCGCAGGGGGGCGCTCATGTCGCCGCCACCGCGTCGTAGTCCAGGCCCTGCCCCGCCAGCTGCAGGCTGAGGAAGTCGCGCCAGGTGCCCTCGGGCCGCCACACCGCATGCAGCGCCGCCGCGGCCTCGGCCAGGTCCACGCCCTCGTGCACCACGCGGTAGAGGAAGACGAAGGCGGAGGCGCGCATGTTGCAGGCGCAGTGCACCAGCACCGGCTCGTCGCGCATGGCCCACAGCACCTGCGCAAAGAGCAGGAACTGGGCGGATTCAGGGCGCTCCCAGAGCACGGGAATGTTCACGTAGGTGATGCCCTGCGCGGCGAGGCGCGCGCCCTCGTCGGCCACGGCATGGTCGGAGCTCGGCAGCGCCAGGTTGATGACATGGCGCACGCCGGTCTCGCCGAGCGCGGCCAGCTGCTCCGCCGAGGGCTGCGCGGCGGTGCAGAGCAGGTCGTCGATGATGCTGACGGAGGGCAGGCTGGCGGTCATCAGGGCAGGTCCCGGTACTTGCTGTCGTCGGGATTGTACAGGTCCAGCAGGTAGTCTTCCTTGGGTGGCGGCATCTGCAGGTAGAAGCCATTGCCCTCCAGCTCCTCGCGCAGGCGCTCGGCGCTGACGCGCGCCAGGTCGCGGCCGGGCCTCAGGGGAATGTCCATGACGTGCCGGGGCGTGCCGAACATCTCCAGCAGCGCCGCCGGCACCTTGCCCAGGCCGTCGGCCTTGGGCACGTAGAGGAACATCTCGTCCCGCTTCGGACTCTTGTAGACGCTGACCAGCAACAGGCTCATGTCGTCGCCTCCACCGCGCGGCGGCGCTCGGCGGCCCACGCCGCCAGGTCCGGCGCGGCCGCGGCCAGCACCGGCTCCAGCACCGGCAGCAGCACTTCGCCGCGCCAGCCCCGGAAGGCGCGCGGCAGCGGCGCCTCCGCGCCCAGGTCGACGCGGCCCAGCACCAGCGCTTCCACGTGCTTCTTGCGCAGCAGCACTTCCTCGGGCACGCCGGTGCGCGCGGCCACGGCGCGCGCCGCCTTGCGCAGGTCGTCGAAGAGGTCGCGCGACTCGCGCGGCAGCGGCACCGGCAGCCGCGCCGGCCAGGTGTCCTCGGGCAGGCGCCGGGCCTCGGCGATCACGGCCAGGATGGCATCGCCCTCCTTGCGCAGGATGCGCGGACTCATGTCCTCGATGGCGGCCAGCGCCTGCGCGGTGGCGGGCTGCTTGCGCGCCAGCTCGAACAGGCTGGCGTTGCGGATCAGGAAGGTGCGCGGCAGGTCGCGCCGCCGCGCCGACTCCTCGCGCCAGGCCAGCAGCGCGCGCAGCACCGCCAGCTCCTGGCGGCGCAGCCGCCAGGCATTGTTGGCGTCGCGATAGAGCAGCTGCGGATCGGGATTGAAATCGAGCTCGTCCAGCATCAGCCGGCAGTCCGCCTCGAAGTAGGCCGTCAGGCCCCGGCGCTCCAGCTCGCCGCGCACCTGCTCGTACAGCGCCGGCAGGAACTTCACGTCGAGCGCCGCATAGGCCACCTGGCCGGGCGACAGCGGGCGCTGCAGCCAGTCCGAGCGCGACTCGTCCTTGCGGATCTCGACGTTGATGTTGTCCTGCAGCGCCTTGGCATAGCCCACCTGCAGGCCCTGGCCCAGGAAGGCGGTGCCGATCTGGGTGTCCAGGATGCCCTCGGGCTTGCGCCCGAGCAGGCGGCACAGCACCTCGATGTCCTCGGAGCAGGCATGCAGCACCTTGCGCGGCGCGGCGTCCAGCAGCAGGGGCGCCAGCGGCGAGAAGTCGCTGATGCCTAGCGGGTCCACCAGGTACTCGGTGTCGCCGTCGCCCACCTGGATCAGCGCCAGGCGAGGATGGAAGGTGTCGACGCGCATGAACTCGGTGTCGAGCGCGAGCGACTCGCGACCGGCGAGCGCGGCCGCCATGGCGGCGAGGCCGGCGTTGTCGGTGATGTGGACGATGTTCAATCAGAGCCCCAGTTGCTTGGCGATCACTTCGTTCATGATCTCATGGGTACCGCCACCGATGGCCAGGATGCGGTTGTCGCGGTAGAGGCGCTCCACCAGCGACTCGCGCATGAAGCCCATGCCGCCGAAGATCTGCACGGCCTCGTAGGTCACGTAGTCGCTGGTGCGGGTGGCGAAGTTCTTGGCCATGGACACTTCCTTGACCGACGGGATGCCGGCCTGGATGCGCGCCGCCACGCGGTAGGTGAACTC
>DASUDN010000033.1:0-11510 GCA_036275595.1 Moraxellaceae bacterium | reverse complement strand
ATCCGCGACATGCGCTACATGCCGTCGGGCATCCAGGTCGGCAAGATGCGCGTGCCGCTGGGGGTGATCGGCATCATCTACGAGTCGCGGCCGAACGTGACCATCGACGCCGCCAGCCTGTGCCTGAAGTCCGGCAACGCCACCATCCTGCGCGGGGGCTCCGAGGCCATCCACTCCAACCGCGCCATCGCCGCCTGCATCCAGGACGGCCTGGCGAAGGCCGGCATGCCGCGCGAGGCGGTGCAGGTGGTGGAAACCACCGACCGCGCCGCGGTCTCGGCGCTGATATCCATGCCCGACTTCGTGGACGTCATCGTGCCCCGCGGCGGCAAGGGCCTGATCGAGCGCATCAGCAGCGAGGCGCGCGTGCCGGTGATCTACCACCTGGACGGCAACTGCCACGTCTTCATCGAGCGCGAGGCCGACCTGGCCAAGGCCGTGCCCGTGGCGCTGAACGCCAAGACCCACCGCTACGGCGTCTGCAACGCCATGGAAACCCTGCTGCTGGATGCCCCCGTGGCCGAGTCGGCGCTCAACGCGCTGGTGCCGCTGTACCGCGAAAAGGGCGTGGAGCTGCGCGCCTGCGAACGCACGCGCGCCCTCGTGCCCGACGCCGTGCCCGCCACGGAAGAGGACTGGTCCACCGAGTACCTGGCGCCGGTGCTGGCCCTCAAGGTGGTCGACGGCCTGGACGAGGCCATCGCGCACATCAACCGCTACGGCTCGCACCACACCGATGCCATCGTCACCGAGAACGTGACCAAGGCCCGCCGCTTCCTGGCCGAGGTCGACTCCAGCTCGGTCATGGTCAACGCCTCCACCCGTTTCGCGGACGGCTTCGAGTACGGCCTGGGCGCCGAGATCGGCATCTCCACCAACAAGATCCACGCCCGCGGCCCGGTCGGCCTGGAAGGCCTGACCTCGCAGAAATGGGTGGTGCTGGGCGACGGGCACATCCGCCAGTGATCGGGCTGTACGGCGGCTCCTTCGATCCGGTGCACCTGGGCCATGTGGCCACGGCGCAGGAGCTGCTCGGCCGCCTGCCCTTCCGCGAGATCCGCTTCCTGCCGGCCGCCCGCTCGCCCCTCAAGGCGGCGGTGACGGCCGACGCGCACCGGATCGCCATGCTGGAGCGGGCCCTGGCCGGCCACCCCGGCCTGGTGCTGGACCGCTCCGAGCTGGCCCTGCCGCCGCCGTCCTACACCGTCGACACCCTGCGCCGGGCGCGGGCCGGCCTCGGCCCGGACGAGCCGCTGGTGTTCATCCTGGGCCTGGACAGCTTCCTGGAGCTGCCGCGCTGGAAGGACTGGACGGCCCTCGCCGACGCCGCCCACCTGCTGGTGGTCAGCCGGCCGGGCAACCACCCGGCCTTCGCCCCGGCCCTCGCGGCCTGGCTGGACGGCCGGCGGGCGCAGGATCCCGCCGAGCTGGCCGCCGCCCCGGGCGGGCGGGTGCTGTTCGTCGCCACCGCCCCCCATGACATCGCCAGCCGGACCATCCGGGCCGCCGTCCGGGACGGCGCTGACACAAGTCGCTGGCTCGCCCCCGCCGTGCGGGACTATATTGACCATCACCATCTCTATCGCGGAGACGCAGACCCCCAATGAAAGAACTCGATACCTCCACCCAGCAGCTCGTCGATACCGCCCTCGCCGCCCTCGCGGACCTCAAAGCCAAAGATGTCGTCTCCCTCGATGTACGCCCCATGACCAGCCTGGCCGACGTCATGGTCATCGCCTCGGGCACGTCCACGCGACACGTGAAGTCCCTGGCCGACAACGTGGTCGAGAAGGTGAAGGAAGCGGGCTTCCGCCCCCTGGGGATGGAAGGCGAGCGCGATGCCGAGTGGATCCTCATCGACCTGGCCGGCGTCATCGTGCACGTGATGCTGCCCGCCACCCGCGCCTTCTACGACCTCGAGCGCCTGTGGACGCCGGCCGCCCCGGCCGCCGCTCCCGCTGCCGCCGCCCGCCCCTGAGGCCCGCCGCGCATGCGCATCCGCCTGCTGGCGGTCGGTACCCGCATGCCCGGCTGGGTGGACGAGGGCTTCACTGACTTCGCCAAGCGCCTCTCCGGCGACATCAGCCTCGAGCTGGTCGAGATCACGGCCGGCAAGCGCCTGAAGGCCACCGACCTCGCCCGGGTCAAGGACCAGGAGGGCGAGGCCCTGATGGCCGCCCTGCGCCCCCAGGAGCGGGTCATCGCCCTGGACGTGCTGGGGCGGCAGCTGGCCACGGAGGACCTGGCCGCCACCCTCAAGGACTGGCAGGTGGACGGCCGCCCGGCGGCGCTGCTGGTGGGCGGGCCCGAGGGCCTGTCGAAAGCGGTGCTGGACCGGGCCGACGAGAAGTGGTCGCTGTCGCGCCTGACCCTGCCGCACCCGCTGGTGCGCATCGTGGTGGCCGAACAGGTCTACCGGGCCTGGAGCCTGCTCAAGGGCCACCCCTACCACCGCTGATCCCCCGCCGACGGCCAGGGGGAAGGTACGGTCCGGTTTCCGTACGGGGCTACAAGCCCGTGACACTCTTCACCCCCCGGGAACACAAATCCATATAGCTTTTACGGGGTGGCTTAACGGACAATCGCCGGCCTGAGCCGTCCTTACCAGTCATGTCCCGATTCGACAAAAACTCCTTCACGCTGAAAGACAACCAGCAGGAAGCCGCCCTGTTCCGGCGCCGCGCCACCGTGGCGTCGACGTTCGTGCTGGCGATGTTCGTGGTGCTCTTCGCGCGCTACTTCCACCTGCAGGTGAACGAGTACGACACGTATTCCACGATGTCGGAGAACAACCGCGTCCACCTGGAGGCCATCTCGCCCCCGCGCGGCTTCATCTACGACCGCAAGGGCGTGCTGCTGGCCGACAACCAGCCCACCTTCACGCTGACCATCAACCGCCAGCAGGTGCAGGACATCGACGAGACCCTGCAGCGCCTGGTGCCGGTGCTGCAGCTCACCCCGGACGACCTCAAGCGTTTCCGCCTGCGCCTCAAGGTGTCGCGCAAGTTCGAGGAAGTGCCGGTCAAGCTGCGCCTGTCCGAAGACGACATCGCGCGCTACTCCGAGATCAAGCACGAGCTCACCGGCGTGAACATCAACGTGGAGCTGTCGCGCTACTACCCGTACGGCGACCTGTTCGCGCACGCCATCGGCTACGTGTCGCGCATCTCGGAGAAGGAAGAGGAGTCGCTGGACCCGGTGGAGTACGCCGGCACCAACCTCATCGGCAAGATCGGCATCGAGAAATACTACGAGCCCATCCTGCACGGCAAGGCCGGCTACCAGCACGTCGAGACCAATGCCCACGGCAAGCTGATCCGTGTGCTCAAGCGCACGCCGCCGGTGCGCGGCAACGACCTCACCCTGCACCTGGACTACCAGCTGCAGAAGATCGCCCATGACCAGCTGGCCGGCCGCCGCGGCGCCGTGGTCGCCATCGACCCGCGCTCGGGCGGCGTGCTGGCCTTCGTCAGCAACCCCAGCTTCGATCCCAACGCCTTCGTGGGCGGCATCCCGTACAAGCTCTACGCCGAGTACCGCGACCACATCGACCGGCCGCTGTACAACCGCGCCCTGCAGGGCATCTACCCGCCCGGCTCCACCATCAAGCCCTTCGAGGGCATGGGCGGCCTGCACTACGGCCTGGTGGACTGGAACTTCCGCATCGGCGACCCCGGCTTCTTCACCCTGCCCGGCGACTCGCACCAGTTCCGTGACTGGAAGAAGGGCGGCCACGGCATCGTGGACCTGCACAAGGCCATCGTGCAGTCCTGCGACACCTACTTCTACACGCTGTCCGACCGCATGGGCGTGGACCGCTTCCATGACTGGATGAAGCACTTCGGCTTCGGCCAGAAGACCGGCATCGACCTGGTCGACGAGAAGCGCGGCTCGCTGCCCTCGGTGGCCTGGAAGCGCGAGCGCCTGAAGGCCCCCTGGTACCGCGGCGAGATGATGTCGGTCGGCATCGGCCAGGGCTATTTCACCGCCACCCCGCTGCAGCTGGCGATGGCCACGGCCATCCTGGCCAACAACGGCCAGCACATCCGTCCGCACCTGCTCAAGTCGACCACCGGCCCGCGCCCCTTCAAGGTCGAGAACCATCCCGACTACCGGGTGCCCTACAACGGCAAGCCCGAGGACTGGGGCTTCATGCGCCAGGCCATGCGCGACGTGGTGCACGGCGACGGCGGCACCGCGCGCGCCACCGGCTACAAGGTGAAGGGCTACGAGATGGCCGGCAAGACCGGCACCGCGCAGGTCAAGGGCATCAAGCAGGGCGCGAAGTACGACGAGAAGACCATCGGCGAGCGCTTCTGGGACCACGGCTGGTTCGTCGGCTTCGCCCCGGTGGAAAACCCCACGATCGCGGTGGCGGTGCTGGTCGAGAACGGCAAGCACGGCTCCAGCGTGGCGCCCATCGCCAAGGCGCTGTTCGACTACGAGCTGCTGGGACTGATCCCGCCGCCGCCCGTGCCCGAAAGCCACGAGGCCAGCGACGAGTGAGACACGAGACATGAGCACGCAAGACCGCTTCCTCCGGACCATGCCGCGCGACGGCACGGGCTTCAAGCGCAAGTTCAACATCTGGCAGTTCCTGCACCTGGACCCGGTGCTGCTGCTGGCGCTGGTGGCCACCGCCCTGCTCGGCCTGTTCGAGCTGTACTCGGCCTCCGGCCAGCACCTGGACATGACGCTCAAGCAGATGATGAGCTTCAGCATCGGGCTGACCGCCATGTTCGTCATGGCGCAGGTCCCGCCGCGCACCTACCAGGCGCTCTCGCCCTGGTTCTATGCCGGCGGCGTCGCCCTGCTGGTGGCGGTGGCCCTCTTCGGCGAGGTGCGCCTGGGCGCGCAGCGCTGGCTGGACCTGCCCGGCATCGGCTCGGTGCAGCCGTCCGAATTCCTCAAGCTCGGCATGCCCATGATGCTGGCCTGGTATCTCTCGGGCCGCGTGCTGCCGCCCTCGCTGCCGGTGGTCGGCGTGTCCCTCCTGCTGATCTGCATCCCGTGGATCCTGATCGCGGAACAGCCGGACCTCGGCACCTCGCTGCTGGTGATGGCCGCGGGCATGTTCGTGCTCTTCCTCGCGGGCCTGCCCTGGTGGCTGATCGGCAGCTTCGTGGGCCTGGTGGCCGCGACCGCGCCCGTCGCCTGGAACCTGATGCACGACTACCAGCGCCAGCGCGTGCTGACCCTCATCGACCCGGAGTCCGACCCGCTCGGCACCGGCTGGAACATCCTGCAGTCCAAGACCGCCATCGGCTCCGGCGGCCTCTTCGGCAAGGGCTGGCTGCACGGCACCCAGTCCCACCTGGAGTTCCTGCCGGAGGGCCATACCGACTTCATCATCGCCGCCTACTCGGAGGAGTTCGGCCTGGCCGGCGTGATCGTGCTGCTGCTGCTCTACCTCGTGATCATCGGCCGCGGCATCTACATCGCCAGTACGGCACAGGACAGCTACAGCCGCCTCCTGGCCGGTGCCATTACCCTCGCCTTCTTCGTGTACGTGTTCGTGAACATGGGCATGGTGAGCGGCATCCTGCCGGTGGTGGGCGTGCCCCTGCCCTTCGTGAGCTACGGGGGCACCGCCATCATCACGCTCATGTCCGGCTTCGGCATCCTGATGTCGATCCAGACGCACAAGAAGCTCATCGGCTGAGAACGCCCGCCGCGCGGCGGGCCCGGACAAGGACCTGACCCATGCTGAAATCCCTGCTCTGTCTCCTTCTCTCCACCCTGTGCGTGCCGGCGCCGGCGCGCGCCGGCGGCGACTTCACGGCCTACGAGGAGCTGCGCGGCGTGATCGACCAGCTCGAGCGCGAGAAGGTGTACGCCCCCGGCGAGCTGGACGCGCTGTTCGCGCAGGTGGCCCGCGACGAGGGCGTGCTGAAGGCGATCGCGCGCCCGGCCGAAGGCACGAAGGAGTGGAAGGACTACCGCCCGCTCTTCCTCGGCGCCGACCGCGTGCAGCGCGGCGTGGCGTTCTGGCAGCAGTACGCGGGCGTGCTGGAGCGCGCCGAGAAGACCTACGGCGTGCCGGCGGAGATGATCGTCGCCATCATCGGCGTCGAGACCAAGTACGGCGGCAACAAGGGCCGCAACCGCGTGGTGGACGCCCTGGCCACCCTGGGCTTCGACTACCCGCCGCGCGCCCCCTTCTTCCGCAAGGAGCTGCGCGAGTTCCTGGTGCTGGCCAAGGAAAACGGCCTGGATCCGCTCGGTACCTACGGCTCCTATGCCGGCGCCATGGGCTACCCGCAGTTCATGCCGTCCAGCTGGCGCAACCTGGCGGTGGACTTCGACGGCGACGGCAGGCGCGACCTGATCGACAACCCGGTGGACGCCATCGGCTCGGTGGCCAACTACTTCAAGGCCAACGGCTGGCAGACCGGGCAGCCTGTGGTGGCCCGCGCGCGCATCGTGAACCAGGACTACGACAGCATCCTCCACAAGGACCTGGGCACCAACAGCACGCTCGAGCAGATCGCGAAGAAGGGCCTGATCCCGCGCGAGCCCGGCACCTACCTGGCGACCACCCCGGCCTCGGCCATCCGCCTGCAGGGCGAGAACGGCGGCGAGTTCTGGCTGGGCTTTACAAACTTTTATGTGATCACTAAATACAATCGTAGCGTGCTGTATGCGATGGCGGCCTTCCAGCTGAGCCAGGAGCTCAAGGCCGCCTATGCGCTGGCGCTGCAGGCCCCGGCCGAGGGCACGCCCGCGGCGCCCGGGGCCACGACGCCCGCTGCGCCGGAGTCCCCGGCGGCCGCGGGCCCGGTCCCGCCGGCCTGAGGCGATCCGGCGCCCCCGGCGTCCATAACGACAACAACGAGGGATTTACCATGGCGCAACGCTCCCCGTGGCTCCTGTGCGCCCTGCTGGCCCTGGCGCTGGCCGGCTGCAGCAGCGCGCCCGCGCCCGGCAAGCGCGTGAATCCCATCACCCGCCTGCCGCCGCAGACGCGGCCGGTGCCCCCGCCCGACCAGATGCCCGCCTTCGGCAGCGACGACTTCAACCGCATCAAGGACGCCCATCCGGAAAACCCGCCCGACGTGAGCCAGGTGCCGGACGCCGAGCCGGTGGCGGAACCGCGCGCCAAATACGGCAACAAGAGTCCCTACACCGTGCTGGGCGAGACCTATGTGCTGCTGCCCACCGCCAAGGGCTATCGCCAGACCGGCAAGGCCTCCTGGTACGGCAAGAAGTTCCACGGCCTGCGCACGTCCAGCGGCGAGCGCTACGACATGTACAAGATGTCCGCCGCGCACCGCACCCTGCCGCTGCCGAGCTATGTGCGCGTGACCAACCTCGCCAACAACCGCAGTGTCATCGTCAAGGTCAATGACCGCGGCCCCTTCCATTCCGAGCGCATCATGGACCTGTCCTATGCGGCCGCCGCGCGCCTGGACATGCTCAAGGCCGGTACCGCCCACGTGCGCCTCGAGGCCATCGATCCCGACGAGTACCGCGCCGCCGGCGGGGGCAGGGCGAAGGCGGCGGCCGCGGCGCCCGCGCCGGCGGACGAGCCGCCGGCCGGTCCCGCGCGCTTCTACGTCCAGGTCGGGGCCTTCCGCGAGTCCGCCAATGCCGCCGTGCTGCAGAACCGCCTGATGGACCTGGTCTATGCGCCCGTGGGCATCGCCAACAGCGGCTCGCCCGCCGTCAACCGCGTGCAGGTGGGCCCTTTCTTCACGCGCGAGGATGCCGAGAAGGTGTCGCAGATCATCCGCGACAACGACCTCGGCACGCCCATCGTGGTGAACCGCTGACGTGCGGCCCCACCGATGACCCTTCCGGCGCGCGCGCTGCGGCTGCTGGCCTGCCTGCTTCCCGCCCTGCTGGTGCTGGCGCTGGGGCCGGATCCCGCTCCGCTGCGCCAGGGCCTGGCCCTGCTCGTCCTGGTCGGCACGCTGTGGCTGACGCAGGCCCTGGACCTCACCGTCACGGCCCTGCTGGTGCCGCTGCTGGCGGGGGCCGGCGGACTCCTCGACGCGCGCGCCGGCTTCGCCGCCTTCGCCCATCCGGTCATCTTCGTTTTCCTCGGCGGCTTCGTGCTGGCCACGGCGCTGCAACGCCATGGCCTGGACCGCGCGCTGGCCGCCTGGGTCATGCGGCGCGCCGGCGGACGGCCCCTGCGCGCGGCCTGGCTGCTGTTCGGCCTGACCGCCCTGCTGTCGATGTGGATCAGCAACACCGCCACCGCGGCGCTGATGCTGCCCCTGGCGCTGGGCCTGCTCGCGCCGCCAGACGCGCGCGCGGATGCGCAGACGCAGCGCAACCAGAGCTTCGTGCTGCTGGGAGTGGCCTACGCCGCCAGCATCGGCGGGCTCGGCACGCTGGTGGGCAGCCCGCCCAACGCCATCGCCGCCGCGCAGGCCGGCCTCGGCTTCCTGGACTGGATGCGCTTCGGCCTGCCCCTGATGCTGGTGCTGATGCCGCTGATGGTGCTGGTCCTCACCCTGGTCCTGCGTCCCCGCCTCGACAGCGCTCCCCTGCCGGCCACGGCGGACTTCCACTGGACCCGCGGGCGCGTGGTCACCGTCGCCGTCTTCCTGCTCGCCGGCTGCGGCTGGATCTTCAGCGCGCCGCTGTCCCAGTGGCTGGGCATCAAGGCCGACTTCGACACGCTGGTCGCGGTCGCGGCCGTCGTCGTCCTGGTGGGCAGCGGCACCCTGCGCTGGGAGGAGGCCGAGCGCGGCACGCAATGGGGCATCCTCCTGCTCTTCGGCGGCGGCCTCGCCCTCGGGCTGGTGATGGAGCGCAGCGGCGCCAACGCCTGGCTGGCGTCCGCCGTCATCGACCTGGTGCGGGGCGCGCCGCTGGCCCTGCTGCTGTTCGCGGCCCTGGCCTTCGTCGTGTTCCTCAGCGAACTCGCGAGCAATACCGCCGTGGCGGCCCTGCTCGTGCCGGTCTTCCTCGGCATGTCGGGCGCGCTGGGACTGCCGCCGGCCCTCCTCGCCGTCGCCGTCGCCGCCGCGGCCTCCTGCGGCTTCATGCTGCCCGTGGCCACGCCGCCCAACGCACTGGTCTTCGGCACCGGCCGGGTGCCGGCGCCCCTCATGATGCGCGCGGGCTTCGTCCTGAACCTGGTGTGCATCGCCACCCTTACCGCCGCCACCCTGCTCTGGCTGGGCTGAGGCGTGCGCCCCGCCTGGCCCGCGCGGCGCGCGCCTGCGGCCAGACTTTACAAACGTGCTGCTGGTCTCTAAATACAACCGTGGCAATCCGCAGGGAGTGACCGTCTTCCCGCCGATCCCCGGGGCGAGCCGCCCGCGCCGCGGCCCTCGACAACCCTAACAACTGCAACGGGAGCCCCTCCATGTGGAGCCTGCTGGACTTCTTCCCCGGGGACTATGTCCTCACCATCGTGGACATCGGCGCCGCCCTCAGCGAGCGCCCGCCCTACCAGGGGCTCATCGACGCCGGCCGCGCCCGCCTGGTCGGCTTCGAGCCGGATGCCGGGGAATGCGAGCGCCTGAACCGGCAGTACGGCGCGCCGCACCGCTTCTTCCCCTGCTTCGTGGGCGACGGCGGCCCGGCCACCTTCCATGAGACCAACTGGGTGCTGACCGGCTCGCTCTTCCCGCCCAACACGCCGCTGCTGGAGAAGTTCCAGAACCTGGCCGAGGTGGTGACGCCGAAGGCGCAGCACGCCGTCAGCACGCGCCGCCTGGACGACATCGACGGCATCGACGACGCCGACTTCATCAAGATCGACGTGCAGGGTGCCGAGCTGTCCGTGTTCGAGCACGGCCGCCGCGTCCTCGGCAGCGCCCTCCTGGTCCAGACCGAGGTCGAGTTCGTGGAGCTCTACCGGGGGCAGCCGCTGTTCGCCGACGTGGACCGATTCCTGCGCGGCGAAGGCTGGCAGTTCCACACCTTCAACGGCTTCGGCAGTCGCACCTTCAAGCCGCTGGTCGCCAACGGCGACCCCAACGTCGGCATCCGCCAGTTCCTGTGGTCGGACGCGCTCTACGTGCGCGACTGGCTGCGCCTCGACGCCCTGCCCGACCACAAGCTGCGCAACTACGCCATCCTCGCGCACGACGTGGTGCGCTCCTTCGACCTCGCGCACCTGGTGCTGGCCGAACTGGACCGTCGCCACGGCGGCGACCTGGCCGCGCGCTACCTGCAGCGCCTGATGGCCAAGTAGGCCGAGGCTCCCAAAAAAAAGGCCGCCCAAGGCGGCCCGACACGCAAACCCTGGCGGCCTCAGGCCAGCACGCAGACCCGGTCCCCCGTCACCTGCACCGGCCAGGTGGGCAGGCGCACGGCGGGGTCTTCCAGGCATTCGCCGGTGGCGAGGTCGAAATGCTGCTTGTACAGCGGCGAGGCCACCACCTTGCGGCCCTTGAGGTCGCCGGTGAGGCCGCGCGAGATCACGTTGGCGCCGGAGAACGGGTCGTGGTTGCCGATGGCGTGGATGTCGCCGTTGCGCAGGCGGAACAGCGCCACCTGCTGCCCGTTCACCAGGGCGCAGACGCCGATGCCGGGCACCAGGTCATCGAGCCGGCACACCTCCACCGGGGTCAGGGTGTCGGCGAGATTGCTGCGAGCGTTCATGTTCATGTCCTCATGTCCTGTGCGTCCCGCGGCGGGGACGGTTCGATTCAGACCGCGACGGTCCCGATGCGGCCCTTCTTCTCGGCCACGGTGGCGGGACGCACCTGGCCGCGCTCCTCCACGAACACCACGTTGTCGTCGGCGGCGTCGCTGTTCACGAAGTGGCGGAAGCGCTTGAGCTTTTCCGGATCCTGCAGGGTGGTCTTCCATTCGCACTGGTAGGTGCTGATGACGTGGGCCATGTCGGCCTCCAGCGCCTCGGCGATGCCCAGGGAATCGTTGATGACCACGTCCTTCAGGTAGTCCAGTCCCCCCTCCATGTTGTCGCGCCAGACGCTGGTGCGCTGCAGGCGGTCGGCGGTGCGCACGTAGAACATGAGGAAGCGGTCGATGTAGCGCAGCAGGGTGTCGGTGTCGAGGTCGCCGGCCAGCAGCTCGGCATGGCGCGGCTTCATGCCGCCGTTGCCGCACACATACAGGTTCCAGCCCTTCTCGGTGGCGATCACGCCCACGTCCTTGCCCTGCGCCTCGGCGCACTCGCGGGTGCAGCCCGAGACCGCGAACTTGATCTTGTGCGGCGCGCGCAGGCCCTTGTAGCGGTTCTCCAGGGCGATGGCGAGGCCGACCGAGTCCTGCACGCCGTAGCGGCACCAGGTGGAACCGACGCAGGACTTCACCGTGCGCAGCGACTTGCCGTAGGCGTGGCCGGTCTCGAAGCCGGCGGCGATGAGTTCCTCCCAGATCAGCGGCAGCTGCTCCAGGCGCGCGCCGAACAGGTCGACGCGCTGGCCGCCGGTGATCTTGGTGTAGAGGCCGTACTTCTTGGCCACCTGGCCCACCGCGATCAGGCCCTCGGGCGTGACCTCGCCGCCAGCCATGCGCGGCACCACGGAATAGGTGCCGTCCTTCTGCATGTTGGCCATGAAGTAGTCGTTGGTGTCCTG
>DASUDN010000032.1:0-22610 GCA_036275595.1 Moraxellaceae bacterium | reverse complement strand
CCAGCGTCACGATCTCCTTCTTGAGCTTCACCTTGAGGCGGCGGAAGGGGTGGCGATCAGTGAAGGATTCCTTGTGCTCCAGGGCGGCCAGGCGGGCGTCTGCGCGCAGGTGGGCGAGGAGCGCGTCGATGCCCTCGCGCGAGCCGGAGACCGTGCCGTTGATGCCCTCCTCCGCCAGCAGCAGGGTGCCACGCAGCCCGAGCTCGCGGCAGCGCGCCAGCAGCGGCTCGCGCCAGGCGCGGAAGTCATCGAGCGGAGCAAAATGATAGAGCGCGGCGACGACGATGGCGCCCGCGGGCGCCTCAGCCATGCTTGCTGCCCCCGCGACAGGCGGGGCTGTCCGGCGCGGCGCCGGCCAGGGCCCATTCCTCGGGGGTGTAGAGGTGCAGCGCCAGCGCGTGCAGACCGCGCTGCATCTCGTCGCCCAGCAGGGCGTAGATCGTCTGGTGGCGTGCAACCGGGCGCAGCCCGGCAAAGGTCGGGCTCACCGCGATGACCTTGAAGTGGGTGTCCTGGCCGGCGCTGTGGTGATGGGATTCGTTCAGGACCTCGAGATGGGTCAGGGGCAGCGCGTCCCGCAGGCGGGTTTCGATCAGGGTCTGGCGTGTCATGGCGTCCTCGGCTCGGGGCTGGCCGCATTATACGCGCAGGCGGCGCAGGACTGGCGCCGGCACCGGCGCGCGGGGACGGCCGGGTGCCGGCCGCCCCCTGCCCCGCTCAATGCACCTTGACCTCGATGGCGCGCGGCTGGGCCTTTTCCACCTTGGGGATGGTCAGGGTCAGCATGCCGTCCTGGTAGCTGGCGTCGATGCCGTTCTCGTCCGCCTCCTCCGGCAGCGTGAAGCTGCGGGCGAAGCTGCCATAGAAGCGCTCCAGGCGCCGGTGCTGGCCGCCCTCCCCGCCTTCCTCCTGCTCCAGGCGACGCTCCCCGGTGATGGTCAGGATGCCGTTGTCGACGCTGACCTTCACATCCTCCCGCTTCACCTCGGGCAGCTCGACCTTGAGCTGGTAGCTGTCCTTCTTCTCGAGGATATCGACGGCGGGGATCCAGTCCGGCCGCGCCAGGGATTCGCGACCGCCCTGCGAGGGCAACTGCGCCACGCCGCCACTGCCGACGGCGCGGCTGTAGCGGTCGAACAGCTCTTCGATTTCGCGGAACGGATTCCAGCGCATCTGCGACATTTCACACCTCCCATGTCCTGCACAAGGCGCCGGTGGCGCCCATTGCCGTGGCCGGCCGCCCGGCCGGCCTCATGTCAACAGTGATAGGAGCGGAAACCGGATTTTCAAGCGCAAGGGCCGCCCGAAGGCGGCCCTTGCAAGCGCGACCTGACCGCCGGGATCCCCTGGCGGACAATGGCTCAGGTGCGTGGCACCACGCGCGGGACGCTCGACGGCTGCGCGGCACGGGCCTTTTCATACAGCGGCATCACCGCCGGCAGCTTGGACTGCAGCTCGGCGATGCGCTGCGGGCCGGAGGGATGGGTGCTGAGGAAGGCAGGCCCGCTGCCGGCGCCGGCCTGGCCCATCTTCTGCCACAGCGTCACCGCCGCCTGCGGGTTGTAGCCGGCGCGCGCCATCAGCTCCAGGCCCACCACGTCGGCCTCGCTCTCCTGGCCACGGCTGTTGGGCAGGGTAAACAGGAGCTGGGCGCCCATCTGGGCCAGCTGGGCCTGGTTCTGGATCCCCAGGACCTGGGTGCCGAGCTGGATGCCGAGCTGCTGGGCCATGGCCTGGGACATGCGTTCGCGACCGTGCTCGCGCAGGGCATGCGCCATCTCGTGCCCCATGATGGCGGCAATCTCGTCGTCGCTGAGGCTCAGCTTCTGGATGATGCCGGTGAAGAACATGATCTTGCCGCCCGGGGCGCAGTAGGCATTGAGCTCGGGATTGGACTCGAGGTTGACCTCCCACTTCCACTGCAGGGCATCCGGACGGAAGGTGGCGACCTTCGGGATCAGGCGGTCGGCGATGACGCGGATGCGCTCCAGCGTCGCCTTGTCGGTATTGAGCTTGCCGGCCTTGCTGGCCTGCCCGAGCTCGCCCTGGTAGGCCTGCAGGGCAGCCGCCTCGACCTCGGCGCTGGACACCAGCAGGAACTGCTTGCGGTTGACGCCGATGGCGCCACCACCGGTGGTGCTGGCGCAGGCGCTCACCAGCAGGCAGAGGGACAGGACCAGCCCCGGACGAAGGTTCAGACGCATCGCTCGCTCCTTGCTCCTAGCGGAAAACGCTAATGATAACGCTAGCGAGGATAGCCGGTAATGCTTCGGATCTCCTGATACAGCGGCTGCAGTTGCTGGTACAGGGGGCGGTAGACCCGGGAATAGAGCTGTTCGTACAGGATCTCCTCGGCATGGGTGGGCCGTACGGTATCCGCCACCCGGGTCATGCGCGCCACCGCGGTGCGGAAGTCCGGCTGCAGGCCCAGCCCCACGGCGGCGCAGATGGCGGCGCCCAGTCCCGACGTCTCGGTGGTGTGCGGGCGCTCCACCGGCAGGCCGAAGACGTTGGCGGCGATCTGCACCACACCGTCCGACTGGGCGCCGCCGCCGGAGGCGCGCAGGCCCCGCAGGCGCACGCCGGCGCGCTGCTCGATACGCTCCTTGCTCTGGCGCAGGGCATACATCAGGCCCTCGATGATGGCCCGGTAGACATGCTCGCGGCCATGCACGTCGCCGAAGCCGATGAGCGCGCCCTTGGCCTCGCGGCCCGGTTCGCGTACGCCAGGCGACCAGTAGGGTTGCAGCATGAGGCCGAGGTTGCCGGCCGGAGTGTTGCGCAGGTGCTCCTCGAAAATGGTCTCGACCGGCACCGTCTCCAGGCGCGCGCGCTCCATGTCGCTGCCGCCGAACTCGTCGCGGAACCAGTTCACCATCCAGAAGCCGCGCGAGGTCTGCACCTCGGTGCAGTAGTGCCCCGGCACGGGCGCCGGATACGGGGGCAGCAGCGGCGTCACTTCCACGTAATTGCGGCGGATGGTGTTGATGGTGGCGGTGGTACCGAAGCTCAGCGCGCCAAGGCGCGGGTCCAGGCACCCCGACCCCAGCACCTCGCAGGCCTTGTCGGCGCCGGCGGCGATGAGCGGCAGTCCCTCGGGGATGCCGGTCGCGGCGGCGGCCGCGGCGGTGATGGCGCCAAGCGGCTTGCCGGCGGGAACGAGGTCGGGCAGGTGCTCGCGGTGCAGGCGGATGGCTTCCCACTTCCAGTCCCAGGAGCGGGACCAGGACTGGCGCCGGAAATCGAAGGGAATGTAGCCGACCTGGCAGGCCACGCCGTCCCTGAACTCGCCGGTGAGGCGGTGCGTGAGGTAGCCCGAGAGCAGCAGGAACTTGTGCATGCGGCGCACGGTCTCGGGCTCGTTCTCGGCCAGCCAGTTGGCCTCCGCCTGCCGGCACAGGTGCTGCAGCGCGTCAGTCGCCTTGAGGGCGCGGAACAGCGCCTGCCAGTGCAGCGACAGCGGCGGAATCCGCCTCGCCTCGCGCTGGTCCAGCCAGGTGATGGCCGGGCGCAGCGCCTCACCGTCGCGATCGACCGGCACCACGGTGCCGCGCTGGGTGGTGAGCGTCACTCCCACCACGTCGCGCGGCTGCGCGCCCTGCATCCACAGGCCGCGCACGGCCTGCACCAGGCAGTCCCAGTAGTAGGTGGCGGGTTGCTCGGCATACCCGGGCAGCGCGGCGTGGTAAACGGGCTCGAACTTCACCTGCGAGCGCATCAGCAGGTTGCCGTCGCGGTCGAACAGGAGGGCACGCACGCTCTGCGTGCCATTGTCGAGTGCCAGCAGGGTCTCGGGCATGGTCTTTTTCCTTCTTATGGCCCCGTGCTGCGATTCATTGCCGCCGCTCCGGCGGCGCCGGCCTCAGGCGTTGGCCACCTTCGGCAATGGCGTCTCCTGCGGCAAGCCGTAGTGCGCCTGCCAGAGGTCGCGGTAACGTCCCTCCTCCTCCTGCCAGCGGGCGTCGCTCCAGCCCAGCTCCTGCTGGCAGATGTCGCGGATCCGCGCGAAGTGGGCCGCCCCGCCCTCGGGGAGCAGGAGGCCCATGCGGGTACGCCGCAACAGCAGGTCGTCCAGGTGCTGCACCTGCTCGTAACGCGCCGACCAGCGCAGCTCGGCCCACAGCGTCTCGACCTGCGGGATGGGCTGCATCTCGTCTTCACGGGCCTCGGCCAGGAACTGCGGCAGCAGGAAGCCGAAGCGGCCCTGCAGGCGCTGCAGCTCGCCCGCCGGCTGGCTCGCGGTCCGCGCAGGTACGTCGCGGAACACGGGCGCGCCACTGTCGCTGGCATCGAGCCCGGGCAGGTAGGACCGGGCCGCCTTCAGCACGTCGAGCGCGATCAGGCGGAAGGTCGTCAGCTTGCCACCGGTCACGGTGACCAGGCCGTTGTTGTCCCACACGGTATGGTCGCGGCGCTCCTTGGACGGATGCACGGCACCGCCGGAGGCGACGATGGGGCGCACGCCGCTCCAGGTGGCGATGATGTCGGCGCGGGTGATCCTCTCGCCGGGAAACTGCGAATTGACGCCGCGCAGGATGTAGTCGAGCTCGACCGGCGTGATGCTCGCCTCGACATCCAGGTCGTCGCGGTGGTCGAGGTCGGTCGTGCCGACGATGGTGCGGCCTTCCCACGGGTAGATGAACAGCGGACGCTTGTCCTCGGCGTGCATGAAGATCACCGCCTCGGTAAGGGGCAGGCGGCCCGGCGCCAGCACGACATGGCTGCCGCGCTGCGGGCGCACCTTGCGCTCGCCCGCCAGCTTCTCGCGCAGGCGGTCGGCCCAGGCACCGGTCGCGTTCACCACGACCTTCGCGCCCGCCCTGAGCTTGCGCTCCGCCAGCAGGTCGGTGAGCTCGACGCCGGCGACGCGGCCGTCGAGCATGACCAGCGAATCGACCTTGAGGTAGTTGAGGCAGAGGGCGCCATCCGCCTCGGCCTCGTCCAGCACGCGCTGCACCAGGCGCGAGTCGTCCACGAGGGCGTCGGTGTAGCGCGAGGCGCCGGTGAGGTCGTTGTCGCGATAGCCCGGCATGCGCTTCAGGAACTCGGGACGGGCGACGTAGCGGTGGTCGCGATGGCGGGCCAGCAGGTCGTAGACCATGAGCAGGATGCCGAACAGGAAGCGCCCCGGGAACACGCGGCGATAGTGCGCGAACCAGTAGCCCATGCGCGACACAAGGCCCGGCGCCTCCACCAGCAGGCGCTCGCGCTCGGTGAGCGAGTGCCAGGTGAGGCGGATGTCGCCCTGCGCGATGTAGCGCAGGCCGCCATGCACCATCTTGGAGGAACGGCTGGACGTGCCCCAGGCGAAATCGCGCTGCTCGACCAGCAGGGTCCTGAGCCCCCGCCGCGCCGCCTCGCGCGCGACGCCGGCCCCGGTGATGCCGCCGCCGACGACCACCATGTCCCACTGTTCGGAGGCGACGCGCTCCAGCGCCGCCGCGCGGTTCAAACGCTCACGAGTCATGTGCTTACTCATCCATCAACAACTTGCCGGGATTCAAGCGACGCTCCGGATCAAAATGATGGCACAGCGCGCGCAGCGTGCTCATGCCGATTTCCCCCTTCTCCGCCGGCAGCCAGGGCGCATGGTCGCGGCCGACGCCATGCTGGTGGCTGATGGTGCCGCCATTCGCGACGATGGCCTCGGAGGCAGCGCGCTTGAGCTTTTCCCAGCGCGCCTGCGTTTCCGCGTAGTCGCGGCCCACGCGGTAAAGGTAGGTGGTATAGATGCTGGAGCCCTGCGCGTACAGGTGCGACAGGTGCGTGAAAGCCAGCACCTTCTCGCCTTCTTCGCGCAGGCCGTCGCGCAGCGCGGCCTCGACAGCGTTCATGGCCGGCGTGACGCGCGGCCAGTCCACCGCCGTCTCCAGGGTGTCGACGGCATAGCCGAGCTGCCACAGCGACTCGCGCAGGTAGGGCGCGCGGAAGCGGTTGGCCGCCCACTTGCGGCCGAGCAGCTGGCCGGTGGCGACGGCGCCGTAGCCGCGCAGGATCTTCTTCAGCTCGCCGAGCGCGAAACGCACGTTGGCGCGCGAACCGGTGACGCCCACGGTCATCATGCAGCGGCCGTCGCCGGCGCCGCGCAGGCGCAACATCCGATCCAGCAGCGCGACGCTGCGCGCGTGGCCGGCAAGGATGAGCTGGGTACGGGTTTCCTCGGCATTGCTGAGGCGCAGCATGGACAACGGCAGGCGACTCTGCGCCACCTCGCGGATGGCGCGGCTGGCGCGAGCCCAGTCGGGCAGGAAGAAGACGTGGAACTCCTCGGCGTCGGGCTGCCGGCTCACGCGCACCTTCACCTCGGTCAGCACGCCAAGGCGCCCCTCGGAGCCCAGCACGATCTCGCGCAGGTCGGGGCCGGCGCTGGAGGCCGGGAAGGTCGGGATGTCCAGGGTGCCCTGCAGCGTCTCCACCGTGCCGCCCGCGAACATCTGCTCGATGCGGCCGTAGCGCAGCGATTGCTGGCCGCTGGAACGGGTCACGACCCAGCCGCCCAGCGTGGACAGCTCGAAGGACTGCGGGAAATGCCCCAGGGTGTATCCCTGCGCATTCAGCAACGCCTCCACTTGCGGCCCGCTGGCGCCGGCGCCGATGGTGGCCAGTTGGGAATCGCGGTCCAGGGCGATGAGGCCATTGAGGCGGGCCAGCGACAGGGTCAGCACCGGCCGCGCGCCCGGCAAGGGGTTGATGTGGCCCGCCACGGAGGTGCCGCCGCCATAGGGAATGACAGTGACGTCGTGCGCCCGCGCATAGTCCAGCAGCTCGCGCACCTGGGCCCCGCTCTGCGGTTCGGCCACGCCATCGGGAAAGTGGCCGATGGCGCCGGAGCGCAGCGCCAGCCAGTCCGCCAGGCTCTGGCCGCGCGCATGGCGCAGGCGGATCTCGGGACCGGTGTCGACCAGCGGATGCGCCGGCAGGCGGCTCGGCGGCACGCTTGCGAGCACCGAGGCGAGCGCCGCGTCGGGCAGGGGCTGGGCGCTGCCGAGGAGCTGCTGCAGGAACTGCCTTACCCCGGGATTCGCGGGAAACTCGGTGGCGTCGTCACCCCAACCATTCCACTTGCGCATGAACGCACCTCAATGGTGTCCGCCCCCGGCCGCGACGGGAACGGCGGGGTGGAAAGCCAGAAAAAATTCAGGGATTTGAAAGCCGATAGGCTAGCAGCGCCAGCGCCCGCGGCGATGACGGAGCGCGACGGGCGATGCACAAAAAGGGACAAGCGTCAGGCCGGGCGGGCGGGGGACGGGCGGCGCACCGCCAGCAGGGTGGCCAGGTGCTGTTCGCCGGCGGCCGTCAGCTGCCACCAGATGCGGGTGTCCTCGCGCGGCACGCGCCGGATCAGGCCCAGCGTGCGGAACTGGGTCTTGATGGTGTTGAAGCACAGCGCGGCGACCGTGATGTCCGTGACGGCATGGGTCTTGGGGCGCGTGGCCTGGATGTCCTTGAGGGCGACCTCCTGCAGGCGCTCAGCGATGCGGGCGCTCATGAAGTCCTCGTGCTGCGGCTGGCTCAGGTGCGGCGCGAAGCTGGCGAAGATGTTGTTCCAGCTCAGCTTGGAACGCACCGTGACGTCCTCGCAGTTGCCCGCGGCGTAGGCCTTGCAGCGGTACTGCACGTCGTAGAGGTCGTTGCCCTGCGCCAGCGGCCCCAGGGCGGAGGACTGCTGCACCAGCATCTGGTCGCGCTCCTGCTCGAGCTCCGCCACGCGCTGCTTGAGGCGGTCGATCTCGCGCGCCTGCTCGGGGCTGCCGAGACCGGTGGCGCGCACCCAGCCCACGGCCGGCTTGGTCTTGATGAGCTGGGGCAGGTAGCGGCGCGCGGCGGCCTCGAGGCTGCGCCCGTCGCTCCAGCCGGCCACCAGGCCCTTGGCCAGGAGCTGGCGGAAATCACTGAACTGGCGACGCCCTTCCGGTGTCTTTTCCTGGAAGGCGGCGGGCCGGGTGTCGGGGCTGTCGTGCATCAGCACCAGGATGGGCTTCTGCTTGGTGGAGGCGTAGACGTACTCCATGTGCGTGTAGCTGATGCCCGAGGGCGAAAGAGAGCCGTAGCGGCTGCCCAGCAGGAGCACGTAGTAGTCGGATTCGTCGATGAGTTTCTTCAGGGAATTCCAGGCAGCTGCCCCCACCGGATGGACGTCGAGGCCGCAGGGCATGCACCCCAGGGTCGGCAGCACCTGCGTGAGCACGGCGCGCTCTTCCTGGAGATCGGCATAGGTGGAACTGATGAATACCTGGTAACGCTTATCGCTCACGGAAAAAAGCCCGTCCCAAAAACTGCCTTCCCTGCAGGAAATTTGCTAAGACACCCGAGAAATGGGAGCCAGGCCCTTGAGGCCGCTTGTTTTTCTCAGGCCGACAATAACCGACAGCCCCCCGCCCCGCCAAGGGCTTGGCTTACGGAATGCCGCTCGTCCCTTACCAGCGGACTTGCTCCAGGTGGGTCAGCTCGCGTCCGAGGAAGCGGCTGCCGATGGTCTGGAAGCGCAGCGGCACGTCCGTGACCACGTATTGGTACCGTGGTGCCACCCGCTGCGGGTTATGCAGGCCGAGACGCTCCAGGGTGGCGGCGGTCTGCTCGGCCACGGTGATCGCGGAATCCACCAGCTGGATGCGTGGCCCCGCCACCTCCTGCAACAGGGGCTTCAGCAGGGGATAATGGGTGCACCCCAGGACCAGCGTGTCGATCTGCTCCACGAACACCGGCTTCAGGTACTCGCGCGCGGTGAGGCGTGCCACGTCGTTGTCCAGCCAGCCCTCCTCGACCAGGGGCACGAACAGCGGACAAGCCTGCGAGTGCACGTGCACGTCTGGATTCAGGGCGTGGATGCTGCGCGCGTAGGCATTGGAGTTGATCGTGGTCGGGGTACCGATGACGCCCACGCCCTTGCGCGTGAGCGACACCGCCGCGCGGGCGCCGGCGTCGATCACGTCGAGCACCGGTACCGTGGACAGGCCGCGCACCTCGTCGATGGCCACCGCGGCCATGGTATTGCAGGCGACGATGAGCAGCTTGACGTCCCGTGCGAGCAGGTAGTCGGCGATCTGGCGGGTGAAGTCCCGGATGGTCTCGCGCGACTTCACGCCATAGGGAACGCGCGCGGTATCGCCGAAATAGATGATGTCCTCGAAGGGCAGGCGCTCCATGAGGGCGCGCACCACCGTCAGGCCGCCGATGCCGGAATCGAATACGCCGATGGGACTGGATGCCTTGGCCATCTTTCATCGCCCGCAGAGAGGCCGCGAAGGCGCGACGCCGCTCGCGGCTGAAACAAAAAAGGCCGGTAAGACCGGCCTTTTTTCTTGGAACTGGAGCGGGAAACGAGACTCGAACTCGCGACCCCGACCTTGGCAAGGTCGTGCTCTACCAACTGAGCTATTCCCGCGAAAGTGCGCGCATTCTAGGGAGGGGGCCGAAACCTGTCAACGCCGGGAAACAGGTTTTTCCGCCTCGCCCCCCTGCCCGGCCACCCTGCGTCCGGCTCCCGTCCGTTGCCCAAAAAGCAGGAAGCCGGCGCGCGGCCGGCTTCCCGGGTTTTCTCTGTCCGGTCGCCCGGTCAGGCCGCCAGCTGCACGCGGGCCGGGTCGACCCCGAAGGAGCCCGGCAGCAGGCTGGTGATGATGCGCAGCGGCTCGCCGGCGGTGTCGTGGGTGGTCGTCATCATGTCCAGGTACCGCGGACGCGCCACCGGCTTCTTGTCGCCGTCCAGCAGCACCAGCAGCTTGGGCCGCAGGCGACGCTCCGGATTCTGCGCGATCACCACGCCCACCTCATGGTTGCTGAGGTGCACGAGGGTGCCGGTGGGATACACACCGATCGCCTGGATGAACTCCTCGACCAGCTGGGCCTGGAATTCGGTATTGCGCAGCTCGTACAGGCGGGACACGGCCTCGACCGAGGTCAGGGCGCGCGCGTACGGGCGCTCCGAGGTCATCGCGTCGTAGGTGTCCACGAGGCCGGCGATCTTGCCCAGGGGCGAGATGGCCTTGCCGGCCAGCTGGTTGGGGTAGCCGGAGCCGTCGAAGCGCTCGTGATGCTCGGCCACCATCTGCATGACGGCGGCAGGCATGCCAGGCATGGTGCCCAGGATCTCCAGGCTGTAGTCCACGTGGCGGCGCAGCTCGGTGCGCTCCGAGGGCGACAGCAGGCCGTTCTTGTTGAGCAGCCCGTCCGGCAGCTTGGCCTTGCCCACGTCCATCAGGGTGAGGCCGAGGGCGAGCTGTTCCAGCACCGTCTTGGACAGGCCGAGGTGGCGGCCGAACACGGTGCCCCAGATCGCGCAGCGGAAAGCATGGTGGTAGCTGTAGGAATCCTTGTTGCGGACGCGCGACAGCCAGACCATGGCATCGGGATTGCGGATGACGCTCTCGACCACCTGCCCGGTGACTTCACGGGTGGTGCCCAGGTCCAGCGGCCGGCCCTGGGCCAGGCGCTGGTAGACGGTGGTCACGGCGTCGGCGAAGCGGGTGTGCAGCTCGCGGGAGGAGTTGACCTCCTGGGGCATGGACACGGTGTTCTGGTAGACCGGGCGGCGCACCTTGGGAGCAGGGGCGCGGGACGCGGCGGCCTTCTCGGCCGGCGCCGCCGGGGGGGCGGCCACATGGCGCACGGGCTCGACCGCCGCGCGGCTGCGGCTCAGGTCGATGGTGACGTTGCGGCAGTGGCGGCGCAGCTGGTCGATGTCGGCCAGCTCGCGGATGTAGAACCCCTGCAGGGGGAAGGGCGTCTCGATCCAGGGACGGTCCAGCTTCGACACATACATGCCGACCTGGAGTTCATCTACCCGTATGGTCTTGTGTTCGACGGCAGCCATTTTCGGAAGCTCCTGGCGGCCCCGGGGGGGCGCCTGACAGGATTTGTCACTAGATGACTTTGTACCGCCAACCCTGGCAACTGGAAAGTCCGTACACCCCCTTTATTGGGGTTTTACGACAAAGGTCACACTTTCAGGGAGAAATGGCAGCGGCGGGCTACTTGTTCCGCTCCGCCTTGAGCTGCTGGGTCAGCTCCTGCACCATTTCGGTCAGCACGTCCAGGCGCTTGTGGATCAGCTCCATGTCGCGCTGGGAGGGGATGCCGAGGCGGGTCAGGGCGTTGGTGATGCGCTCGTCGAAGGCCCGCTCCACCCGCTCCCGGGTATCGCTGGCCTTTTCCATGACCTTGCCGCGCACCTCGCCCACGGCCGAATCCGCCAGCTCCCGGGTGCGGTTTTCCAGGTCTTCCCCCACCTTGACGAGGTTGTCGAAGAGCTTGCCGCCCTCCTCCTCGGCCCGGGAGAACGCCCCCAGCCCGGCCAGCCAGATCTGCTGGGTGTACTTGCGGAGATCCTTGGCCGGCGACAGCTTCAGCTTCTTGTCGGCGGCTTTCTTGCTTGCAGTCATGCTACTTCCCTCGTCGCCCCCTGGCGAAGGCGTGATTCTAGCGGGCCCTTACGGCGCCAACCAGCCTTAGCCGGAGAGCCCGGCCAGGACCAGGGCCTCCAGCAGACCGGCCGCCAGGCCCAGCCCGGCGGCGGCTAGAACCCGCCACCACAAGCCCTCGTCCAGCACCGGCTGCACCAGGGCACGGACCTCTTCCGGCGCCAGCGACTGCAGCCGGTCCCGACAGGCTGCCTCGATGCGCGCGCCTTGGCGGGCGTCCAGCGGCCCGTCCTCCAGCGTATCCACGGTCAGCGCCGTGACCCGGTCGGTCACGACCTGCTTGATGTGCGCATAGGCCTCCACGCCCAGCAGCACCTGCAGCGTGGTACGGACAAGGCCGGTCTCGAGCAGCGGACGCATGTGGCGGCGGATGAGCGAGCGGGCGCGGGAGGCGCGCGGTCCCGTCACCACCGCATGCAGCAGGTGACGGGCGTTGAACACTTCGCC
Organism: Moraxellaceae bacterium; assembly: GCA_036275595.1. GTDB lineage: Bacteria > Pseudomonadota > Gammaproteobacteria > Pseudomonadales > Moraxellaceae > UBA2031. Next base: position 10,743 of record DASUDN010000032.1, on the reverse strand, counting down.
AGCCAGGCGCCGCGAGACGACCACGGCCAGGCCTTCGCCCGCCCGCCGGCGCGATCCGGGCAGGACCCCGGTGCGGTAGAGGAGCGCGCGCGGCACCAGCAGCGCGGCGGCGGTCGCCGCGGTCGCCATGGCGACGAGGAGCCAGGCCTGGGGATAGTGCAGCCAGGCCAGCGCCTGCAGGCCGCCGCCCAGCACGCCGACCATCATGCCGCTGCGGCGCAGGTAGTCGCACTCCTCGCGCAGCGCTTCCTGCAGGAGGCCGGCGAGCAGCTCGCGGCGCGCGCCGATGACGTCGCGCAGGAGCAACTGCAGGTCGGTGAGCTCGTCCATGTGCAGCGCCAGGTCCTCGACCAGGTTGTCGAGGATGGAGGGCAGCTGGCGCGCGACGCGGGCATAGACGCGCTGGCGCGCGACCTGCGGCAGGTTGTCCCAGAGCACCGAGTTGCGCTCGCGCATGATCTCGTCGACGTGTTCGTCGAGGCGGTGGTTGACCGCCTGCGCCACCGCGGCGGCGATTTTCTCCGGCTCCATGAGCTGGAAGAGCTCGCCCGGCCGCAAGGTGCGCCCGAGCCCGTCCGCCAGCCGGTCCGCCACCGGACCGGCATTGCCGACCAGGGCGGCCGGCCAGCGCTCACCGAAGGGCAAGGGACCGAAGAGCAGGCGGCAGGACAGCCGATGGGCAAGGAATGCGGCGACACCCCCGGCCAGGGGCAGCACAAAAATTAGCCAAGTACCCATATGTATCCCGGCTGCATCAGAAAATACCTACTTGGCCTACAGGAAAAAATTGACGAGGGCCGAGTATAACCAGATATTCCGATAGCGGTCTTTGCGTCGCTGACACCCTTCCGTGCCGCCAGCGCCAATTGGCCGGAATGCCGGCGCGTCGCGGCGGCAGCGCATTGTGCAATCACCCCGGGCCGATAGAATGGCAGTCCCGCACCCACCTCCAATAACGACAAGGCTGTGCAAGTACGCATGATGGCGGGCTTCGACAATTCCACCCCACCCGGGAGCGACGACCGCCAGCTCGGGCGCTATCTTTGGCTGGGCGCCATCGAGACGCTCATCAATGCCTTCATCGACCTCGACGAGCCTACCCGCGAACAGGTGCACGCGCTGAGCGGCCTCGTGGTGCGCGTAAAGGTCCTGGATCCTTACCTGCCCTTCTACCTGGTGTTCACCCAGGAAGGCATCGAGGTCAGCGAGAGCGCCCCGACGCCCGCGCAGGTGCGCATCAATGCCCGCCTCTTCGACCTCATGCGCACCCTGCTCGGCGCGTCTCCGCTGACCGCCTCGGGACGGCCGCGCGTGCGGGTCTGGGGCGAGGCGGCGAGCGTGGCCCGCCTCGAAACCCTTCTCACCGACTACAACCTGCGCACGAGGGCCCAGCAGTGGGTGCGCGACCACCTCAACCTCGAGCAGCTCTGGCACAAGATCCGCAACCACGACCCCAGCTGGCTGCGCGACTTCCTGCCGCTGCCCGGCCTGATGCGCGAGACGCTGGCGGAAATCCGCCTGGTCAACCAGAACCTGCTGCGGCAGCAGCAGGAGTTCGACGCCTACCGCGCCCTCGCCCGGCGCCAGCGTGTGCAGGACCTGCTCTTCCTCAGCACCGCCTTCGTCGCCCTGCTCGTTGCGCTGGGCGGGGAACTGCAGGTGCACCGGCTCGGCGACCTGCAGTCCGGCCAGGTGCTGCTGCTCGTCATGGCCGCCCTCCTCCTGGTGTCCCGCCTGCGCGCCTGAGCCGCCACGCTTATACCTTCGACCGCTGTACGCTGGCGGGCGCCCGTGGCTATCATCCGGACTCTTTCATGCGGAAGCACTGCCATGATCACGATTGAAATCACCAACCTCGACGAGCTCGTCAAGGAACATCGCGGACCGCTGTCGGCGCTGCTCGGCAAGCTGGTGACGGATGTCGAAGGGGAGGTGGAGCGCATCGTGATGAACGAGCTGCGCGAGGAATTCGAGAAGCGTGGCATCAAGGCCAGCATGACCAGCATCAGCGGCATCAGCATCCGCCGTCACATGAGCACCTGAGGCGGCCGCACCCTCCCCGGCGGGATGCGCGCGAGCCCCGGCCGGACAGGCCGGGGAGGTACACGTCCACCTGCCGGGCCAGCCCCGGCGCCAGCAGATCCGTTTCCAGCACCCGCGCTTCCGCCAGGCCGAAGCCGCGGCCGCCCGCGAACGTGGCCGACTCCAGCCAGGACGCCAGGCCGGCGACGAGCGGCATGTGGCTGACCACGACCAGGACCTCGTCCCCCTGCCCCGCCGCCTGCTCGATGGCGGCCAGCGCAACGCGCGGGTCCGTGTCGGGCGTGATGGCGTCGACGGTGACCATCTCCAGCGGCCACTCGCCCGCCACCGCGCGCGCCGTCTCCTGCGCGCGCCGGTAGGGGCTGGCCAGCAGGCGCGCCGGGCCCTGGCCGGCGAGGACCGATTTCAGCCAGGCGCCCGTGTCCCGCGCCTGCGCCTGGCCGCGGGTAGTCAGAGCCCGCTCCGCGTCCCGCGCGGCAAAAGGCTCGGCCTCGCCATGACGCAGCAACGCGATTTTCATGCCTGGGACCGCGGCAGCACGAACTCCACGTCGCTGCTCTTGCCGCCATGCATCAGCCGGGACATGACGTCGGCCAGCGACTGGTCCTCGAAGAGAATGGCGTGGAGGCCGGTGACGATGGGCATGTGCACGCCGAACTCGTCCGCCTTCTGCTTGACGATCTGCACCGTATTGATGCCCTCGGCGGTCTGCTCGAGGTCCTCGATGATGTCGTCGAGCTTCTTGCCCGAGCCCAGCGCGAAACCGACCTGGTAGTTGCGGCTGAGCGGCGAGGAACAGGTGGCGATGAGGTCGCCGACGCCCGCGAGGCCAATGAAGGTCAGCGGATTGGCCCCGAGCTGCACGGCGAAGCGGCTCATCTCCGCCAGCGCGCGGGTCAGCAGCATGCTGCGCGAGTTCTCGCCCAGCCTGAGCGCCCCGGCCATGCCCGCGGCGATGGCATAGATGTTCTTGAGCGCGCCGCCCAGCTCCACGCCATAGACGTCGGTATTGGCGAAGACGCGGAAATAGGGGCGCGACAGCACTTGGTGCACACGCTCGCGCACATCGGGCTGGGTGCTGGCGATGACGGTGCCGGACTCCATCCGCGCGGCGATTTCCTTGGCCAGGTTGGGCCCGGACAGGACACCGATGCGCTTCTGGCCGGACTCCTCGCGCAGGATCTCGCTCATGAGCGCGAAGCTGTCGCGCTCGATGCCCTTGGTGGTGCTGACCAGCACCTGCTCGGGGCGCAGATGCGGCCTCGCGTTGCGGATGACGGTGCGGAAGGCCTTGCTGGGGATGGACACGAACACGATGTCCGCGCCGCCCACGGTTTCCGCGAGGTCGTTGCTGAAGCGGAGCCCGTCGGTCAGGCGGAAACCCGGCAGGTAGCGGCTGTTCTCGCGGCTCGCATCCATGTCGGCCAGCTGGGCCTCGTCGCGCAACCAGAGCGTCGTGGGATGGCCGTTTTCCGCGGCCATGTTGGCGAGCACGGTGCCGAAGCTGCCGCCGCCCAGGACAGCCACGCGAATCTGCGGGGAACCGGTCATCTTGCCTCCTTGGATCGAAAGTCCCCGATTATAGCGACGAGGCTTCCCCCGGCCGCCAGACTGGACAGGCCGCCGTCGATGCGGTACCGGCCGCCCTCGTCCGGGGGCGGCCGGTACCGCAGCGCGGCAGGTTCAGCGCAGCAGCTCCACCAGCAACGCGTTGACGCGGCGCACATAGCCGGCCGGGTCGGGCAGGCTGCCGCCCTCGGCCAGCGTGGCCTGGTCCAGGACCAGCGCCGCAAGCGCCTGGAAGCGGGCCGCATCCGGCTCCGCCTCGAGGCGGCGGATCAGGCCGTGCTGCGGATTGATCTCCAGCACCGGCCGGTTCTCCGGCAGGGCCTGTCCCGCTGCCGCGAGCAGTTCGCGCAGGCCGGGCCCCAGGTCATGCTCGCCGCGGACCAGGCAGGCCGGCGAATCGGTCAGGCGGTGGGTGACGCGTACCGCCGCCACGCGCCCGCCCAGCTCCTGCTGCAGGCGGGCGGGGAGGTCGCCGGCCGCCTTCTCGCGTGCCGCCTGCTCCGCCTTCTCCTCGTCCGACGCCAGGGCGCCCAGGTCCAGCTCGCCCTTGGCCACATGCTGCAGGGGCTTGCCGTCGAACTCGGTGAGGTAGCTCATCAGCCACTCGTCGAGCCGATCGGACAGCAGCAGCACCTCGATGCCCTTCTTGCGGAAGATCTCGAGCTGCGGGCTCTGGCTGGCGGCGGCATGGCTGTCCGCGGTGATGTAGTAGATGCGCCCCTGGCCCTCCTTCATGCGCGCCACGTAGTCCGCCAGCGCGACGTCCTGTGCCGGGCCGTCGCCCGCGGTGGTGGCGAAGCGCAGCAGCGCCGCGATGCGTTCTCGATTGGCGGGATCCTCGGCAATTCCCTCCTTCAGTACCTGGCCGCAGGCGTTCCAGAACACCAGGTAGTCGTCCCGGCGCTCGCCGGCGAGCTTGTCCAGCATGTCGAGCGCGCGCCGCGTCAGGGCCGCGCGCATGCTGTCGGTGGCCTCGCTCTTCTGCAACAGCTCGCGCGACACGTTGAGCGGCAGGTCGCCGGAGTCGACCACCCCCTTGATGAAGCGCAGGTAGAGCGGGAGGAACTGCTCGGCGTTGTCCATGATGAAGACACGCCGCACGTACAGCTTGAGCCCGCGCGCCGCGTCGCGCTGGTACAGGTCGAGGGGAGCCCGTCGCGGCAGGAAGAGCAGCGAGGTGTACTCCAGCTTGCCCTCGACACGATGGTGGCTCCAGGCCAGCGGTTCCTCGAAGTCGTGCGCCAGGTGCTGGTAGAACCCCTTGTATTCATCGTCGCCGATTTCGTTGCGCGGACGCGTCCACAGTGCGGAGGCCTTGTTCACCACCTCCCATTCCGGGGCAGCGTCGCCGTCCTGGCGCTTGCGCATGTGCACCGGCAGCGCGATGTGCTCGGCGTACTTGTGGATGATGGCGCGCAGGCGCCAGGGGTCGGTGAATTCCCGCGCCGATTCGCGCAGGCGCAGTACGATCTCCGTACCCCGGGCGGCGCGCTCTAGGGTCTCGACCGAGAACTCGCCCTCGCCGGCCGATTCCCAGTGCACCCCCTCTGCCGCCGGCAGGCCGGCGCGCCGCGTGAAGACGTCGACGCGGTCCGCCACCACGAAGGCGGAATAGAAGCCCACGCCGAACTGGCCGATGAGACGGGCATCCTGCTTCTGGTCACCGCTCAGCTGGCGCAGGAATTCGGCCGTGCCGGAGCGGGCGATGGTGCCGAGGTTGGCCACGACCTCGTCGCGGCTCATGCCGATTCCGTTGTCACGCAGTATGACGGTGCCGGCCGCCGGGTCCGTTTCGATCCAGATCCCCGGCTCGGCGCCGTCCTCCAGCAACTCCGGGCGTCCCAGCGCCTCGAAGCGCAGCTTGTCGGCGGCGTCGGCCGCGTTCGCCACCAGCTCCCGCAGAAAGATCTCGGGATTGCTGTAGAGCGAGTGGATCATGAGGTGGAGGAGGCGGGAGACTTCGGTCTCGAAGCCGCGGGTCTCGCGGCGGGTGGCGGTGGTCATGGACAGGCATCCTCTGTTCCAGGGAAGAACGGGACCGGCCGGCGACTTTGCGGGCCGGTCGGCCGACAACTTCCGCTGATATAGGGACGGGCGGGCGGGCTTCAAGGCCGGTGCCCCCAACAGACGGCTGTACAGGCAGGGTGAAATGGCTACACTCGGGGGACTGCTTGGAAGAAGCAGCCCCCCAAGATCAAGAAGGATGCACCATCATGATGAAGAAGCTTCTCGCTATCGCTGTGCTGTCCACCTCTGCCTCTGTTGCCTTCGCCGACCAGGATATCGGTTGCGGCCTCGGCACCATGATCTTCGCCGGCCAGTCCGGTCCGGTCTTCAAGGTTCTCGGCGCCACCACCAACGGCACCTTCGGCAACCAGACCTTCGGCATCACCACCGGCACCCTGGGCTGCCAGAGCGCCGGCGCCATCACCTCCCGCCAGCGCCTGAGCATGTTCACCGGCTCCAACATCGAGGGCCTGGCCCGCGACATGTCCGTCGGCCGTGGCGAGACCCTGAACGTGCTGGCCGACCTGATGGGCGTCAAGGAAGCCGACAAGGCCCACTTCTTCCAGGCGACCAAGACCAACTTCGGCAAGATCTTCGCGCCGGAAAACGAGTCCGCCGGCCAGGTCCTGGCCGCGCTGGAACAGGTCATGTCCCAGGACAGCGTGCTGGCCGGCTACGTCAAGGCCTGATCGCCACGCTCCGCACCGACACCCGGCTCCGGCCGGGTGTTTCTTTTCTGACCACCCGTTCCGGTCCGCCCTTCCCGCATGCCCCCATTCGTCTCGCGCCTGCCGGTCCTTGCCGGCGGCCTGCTGCTGACCACCCTCGCCCACGCCGCCGCCCCCGACGCCCTGCATGCCCGGGCCGATGCCCTGGCCCTGGGCGACACTCCCTACTGGCGCCTGCTCCTGCGCTACGGCCAGGCGGACACCGAGAGCGGCTGGCGCAGCGAGGCGCGCAGCGCCCACTTCTTTCTGGCCGCGGACGGGCGTGACAATCCCCGGGGCGAGCTGCATGCCCTGATCGACGCCCTCTACCTGCCCGGGCCGCTGCCGGAAAAGGAGGCGGCCGCCTGCCGCTTCCCCGCCCGCGCGCAGTGGCTGGCCACCCGGCTCGGCGCCACGCTGCCGGCCACCCCCTGCCCCGCCCTCGCGGAGTGGAAAACCGCCATCAATCCCGCGCAGGCGACCCTGGTGTTCGCCTCCGACTACCTGAACAATCCCTCGTTGATGTTCGGTCACACCTTCCTGCGCCTGGATGCGCCGGACCAGACCGAGGACACGCGCCTGCTGGCCTACGCGGTCAACTACGCCGCCAATGCCAACACCAGCAACCCCTTCGCCTTTGCCTGGAAGGGCCTGACCGGCGGCTATCCCGGCGTGTTCTCGCTGATGCCTTACTACGACAAGGTCAAGGAATACAGCGACCTCGAGAATCGCGACCTCTGGGAATACCAGCTGGCCTTCACGCCGGCCGAATTGCAGACCCTGCTCGACCACCTCTGGGAACTGCGCGGCGTCGAGTTCCCTTACTTCTTCCTCACGCGCAACTGTTCCTTCCAGTTGCTCAGCCTGTTCGAGGTGGCGCGTCCCGGCCTGGCGCTGCGCGACGCCTTCCCGGTGCAGGCCATTCCCTCGGACACGGTGCGCCGCGTGCTGGCCGAACCCGGTCTCTTCCGCAAGGTGGTCTATCGCGCGGCGGCCGAGCGGCGCCTGCTGCAGGACGCGCGCGACAACGCGCCCGGCGTGAATCGCGCCGCGCGCCGCCTGGCGGACGACCCCGCCGCCCCCACCGCGCTCCCGCCCGCCGACGAGGCGGCGGCGCTGGAGGCGGCCTATGACTACCGCTATTACCAGTTCGTGGCCGGCGACCAGGACGCCGACGCGCGCAGCGACCTGCGCCAGCTGCTGGTGCGCCGTGCCGCCCTCGACGTCCCGGCCCAGCGCACGCCACCCGCGCCGCCCGCCGTCGACCCCGCGGGCGGCCATCCCACCGCCCGCATCGCGCTCGCCGCCGGCAATGCCCGCGACGCCGCCTACCTCGCGCTGCGGCTGCGCCCCGCCTACCACGACCTGCTGGACCCGCCCGGCGGCTATCGCCCTGGCGCGCACATCGACTTCCTGGACACCGAGCTGCGCGTGGACGATGCGCGACAGACGCTGCGCCTGGAGCGCCTGGCCGTGGTGGACATCGACTCGCTGGCGAACTGGGACGTCTTCTTCCGTCCCTGGTCGTGGTTCTTCGGCTTCGGCTACCGCCAGGCCGCCGTGGACGGCGCCGGCCGCTTCGCGACGGACACCAGCCATGGCGTGGCCTTCCTGGACGGCGGCGCCGGCGCCAGTGCCGGCTCCGCCCGCGCCAGCTGCTATGCCCTGCTGGCCGCGGCCATCGAGGCCGGCCCCGCCCTGGACGACGGCTGGCGCGCGGGCGCCGGGCCGCGCCTGGGCTGCCTCGTCAACGTGGCGCACGGACGCCTGCGGCTGCAAGCGGACAGCCGCCATTTCGACGACACCGGGCGACTGGAAACGCGCGGCCTCCTCGAAGGCCAGCTCGATCTGGGCGCGCGCGACGGACTGCGCCTGCAGTTCGGCATTCTGGGAGCCGGGGGACAGCGCCAGGGCCAGGTCGAGGCCGGCTGGGTGCGCTATTTCTGACAGCGCCGCGGGGCAGCGTCGCCTTCGTCGCCTGTCCCTCCTCGGCCAGGGATTTTTGCGGCCTCCCGGGGCAAGTTCCGCTATCATGGGAGGTTCACAACGCCTTTTTTCAGGACTTCATCATGCAAATCGCGAATGACGTCGTTGCCAGCATCGAGTACACGCTGACCGACGACAAGGGAAACGTCATCGATTCTTCCGTCGGGGGAGAGCCGCTGGCCTATCTGCACGGAGCAGGCAACATCATCCCGGGCCTGGAATCGGCGCTTGAAGGCAAGAAGGTGGGCGACAGCTTCAAGGTCAGCGTCGCGCCGGCCGAAGGCTATGGCGAGAAGGACGAGGGCCTCCTGCAGGTGGTGCCCCGCAGCATGTTCCGCGGCGTCGACCAGGTCGAAGTCGGCATGCAGTTCCATGCCCAGACCGACTACGGCATGCAGGTCATCACCGTGGCCAAGGTCGAGGGCGACAACGTCACCGTCGACGGCAACCACCCCCTGGCCGGCCAGAACCTGAACTTCGACGTGAAGGTCGTGGAAGTGCGCGCCGCCACCGCCGAGGAACTCGAGCACGGCCACGTGCACGGTCCGGGCGGCCACCACCACTGAGACCTGTCCGGCGCCAGCGTGTCCCGCGGGGACCGCTGGCGTCCGGGGCGCCCGGCGGCCCATCGACCGGAGCGTCCCTCCCGCCTGACCCGCCGTTCATGCTGCGCCCCCGGATTGTCAGACAATCTGGAATCCCCTCCCCTCCCCTTGTGCTACTTTTTGCTCAGCTGGTTACGGCAGACGCTTTCGGTGAGGAAAGTGCTTTTTTCTGCCCTTGCAACGCGCCACAGAGCAGACCCCTTCAGGTCGTATTTGCGAGAAGCCTCCTGGCATCGATCGCATGTTATTGCGCTGAACTTATGGTCGGGTTTGATGAATTCGTGGCAACAGCCGTTGTTCTTTATTGAACCAGCCACGCCTGCCACCCCGGCAGGCGTTTTTTTTGCCTGCGCGCCGGCCCGGCGCCCCCTCTAGGCCGTCGGCCCCGGCCCCTGCCATCCCCGCATCCGCTCCAGCAGCCAGCGCGCATACTGGCTGATCTCCTCCACATCGCCCGGCGAGAACGCCAGGCCATCGTTGTACATCCGGCACAGGCCATGCAGCGTTCCCCACATGACCTGCGCCAGGCGCAGGGGATTGAGGTCGGGCGACAGCCAGCCCTGGGCCTGCAGTCCCGTCAGCGTTTCCGCGTAACTGCGGAAGGAGGCGCGGGCGCGCGCCCGGAAGGCCTCGCCCTCGGCGCCCTCGGCACGCCAGAGGGCGCGGCCGAAGAGCAGTTCGTAGAGCTGGGGATGCCCCAGCGCGAAGCGCACATAGACGGTCACGAAGCGCTCGAGGCGCGCTTCCAGTCCGGTGACCTCCGCCAACCCCCGCTGCATTTCGCCGGCAAAGCGGTCGATCGCCGCCTCGCCGACCGCGCACAACAGGGCCTGCTTGTCGCGGAAGTGATGGTAAAGGGCCGTCTGCGACACCCCCACCCGCTCCGCCAGCTTGCGCAGGCTGAGGGCGTCGATGCCCTCCTGCTCGACCAGCGCAATGGCGGCCTCGGTCATCTGGCGGCGCAGGTCGCCGTGGTGGTAGGGGGGCTTCTGCCCTCCGGGCTGTCTTGACATTGCTGGGCGTCCACGTATCTTAACGCCGTTAAGTTTACCGCCCCTTGCCGGGCTTTGCGAATCCCCTGGAGTACCGCCGATGACCGCCAGCGCCTTTCCCCACATGCTCAAGCCCCTGGACCTGGGCTTCACCACGCTCAAGAACCGCGTGGTGATGGGCTCGATGCACACCGGCCTGGAAGACCGCTTCTACAACTACGGCAAGCTGGCCGCCTACTTCGCCGAGCGCGCCCGGGGCGGCACCGGCCTCGTCATCACCGGCGGCATCTCCCCCAACCGCCGCGGCTGGCTGCTGCCCTTCGGCGGCACCCTGAACCGCTACGCCGACGTCATCAACCACCGCCGCGTCACCAGCGCCGTGCACGCCGAGGGCGGCAAGATCCTCATGCAGGTCCTGCACGCCGGCCGCTATGGCTATCACCCCTTCGTGGTGTCCGCCTCCGACCGCAAGTCGCCGATCTCCATGTTCAAGCCGCGCACCATCAAGGAAAGCGAGATCCTCTCCACCATCCGCGACTACGGCCGCTGCGCGAAGCTGGCGAAGCTCGCCGGCTACGACGGCGTGGAGATCATGGGCTCGGAGGGCTACCTGCTCAACCAGTTCATCTGCAACCGCACCAACAACCGCAAGGACAAATGGGGCGGCAGCCTGGAAAACCGCATGCGCCTGCCGGTGGAAATCGTCAAGCGCGTGCGCAAGGAGGTCGGCAACGACTTCATCATCTGCTACCGCCTGTCCCTGCTCGACCTGGTGGAAGGGGGCAACAGCTGGCCGGAGATCGTCGCCATCGCCAAGGCGCTGGAAGCGGCCGG